>DAOUEN010000054.1:0-36169 GCA_034430415.1 Dehalococcoidia bacterium | reverse complement strand
GACGATTCGAGATTACTACAGGGACCAGGATGTTCGATCATTTGCTCGCCCAACTGGCTCAACATGGGTCATTTGACATAATGGTTTCCGCTTCTGGTGAAGACCAGCACCATCTGGTGGAGGATGTGGGTATCTCCTTGGGGAAAGCCTTCAACCAGGCATTGGGAAAGAAGCAGGGGATTACCCGGATGGCACATGCCGTTGTTCCTATGGATGAAGCTTTGTCTGAGGTAGCTGTTGACGTTGGTGGGAGGGCCTACAGCGTCATACAGGTATGTTTTGGCGGTGCGACTATAGGAGATATGGAAGCAGACATGGTGCGGCATTTTCTCAGTTCATTCGCCTCGGAAGCGAAGATCAACCTCCATGCCAGCATTGCCATTGGCATAAACGACCACCACAAGGTTGAATCATTGTTCAAGGCTTTGGGTCGGGCTCTGGATTCGGCTACGCGGATTGATGAGAGACTGTTTGGCAGGATTCCCAGTACCAAAGACGTCATAGAGAGCTAGAAAGCTAACCGAGCGTACTTTCATCGCCGTTTTGGCAGATGTGCTGTCGTCTCTGAGTTGGTATGGGTGAAGAGGCCGCCCGGTGGGCCTCTATGGGTGAGAGCCGCGGCGATCCTGGTGCGTTTGGTAGCCTACGCGGGAACTGTGCCCTGGACTTCTATGTAGCTGACGCTGCCGTTTGCTATGTCTTGTTGGAGAATATCCTTCACCTCATCTTTGGCAGTGAAATAGATGACTTGCCACCCTGACTCGCAGACCCTTCGTAGTATGTCCATCTGTCGCCGCAGTCTGTCTTTGTCGGCCTTTATGAAAGGATCATCCATAATGAAGAAGCCCCTAGCCCCCCGCAGTAGCTCCTCACCAAGGGCAAGTCGGATAGAAAGATATAGCTGGTCATAGGCTCCGCCGGACAGTTGTTCCGCGTTCAACATGCTGCCATCCTTAAGCCTTACTCGGACTCTCTTTGTGCCGTCCAGAACAAAGTCCACCTGTTCATACAGCCCCCCGGTGATCTCATGAAAGTGCCTGGAAATTGGACTGTCCTTGCCAAAGAGCGTACAGACCTTCTTCTCCTCCTCCCTTTCAAGTTCCTCAAAGATACGGATGGCTTTCAATGCATCTTCTTTGGTAGTCTCGGTTTCTGCTACGAAGTCTAGCAGCCTATCTCTAATCACCTTCACGTCGAGGGAGGTGCTGCAGTGCAGATAGTCGTCCTCCAATCGTAGGATCTCATTTGCCTTCCTCTCCACACTGAGCAGCTGATCCCGAAAACCTGTCATGTCATCGTGAAGTCGTTTCTCCTCTTCCACAAGTTTTCCGTGCGCGCTCTTCAATCCCTGGACAGCCTTTTCATCGTGTGTCCTGTCCTTGGCCTTGTCCCTGAAGTCTTTGAGGCGGTTTATTCCGTCAAGCCAGTGTGGCAGGTTCTCTTCAGGTGTTTCTCCCACAGACCCTAAATGGCTTTTCAGCATTTTGGACTCCGTCGTAATTGTTTGCTCGCAGGCTAGTCTGTGCTTGAGCCTTTCTTGGTACTCTGGCAGGCTTCTTACCCCCGCCTCCTGGGCCACCCTCTCAATCTTCGTTGTAGCTTCCATGATTCTCTTCTCTAGAGCTGGGATTTCCGTGTCTGTCAGCCGGTCGATCTCCTCCTGTAGTGATGAGACCTCTCTTTCGGCCTCCTCTGTTCGAGATTCCCGTATGTAATACTCCTCACTGAACCTCTGAATACTCGAAAGGATTTCTTCCATGTTTGCTCCCCCAAGTTCAAACCTAGAAGCGGATAGCTTGATTCTCCCTAAGACTGCGGCAAGATGTGCTTTCTCTCGCATCGACAATAACTTCGCTGCTCCCAAGATCATGGCGAGTACGAGGAACAACACTGAGAACCCATAGAATACGGGCGCAGGTGTCATGACAAGCCCTGCTATCGATACTAGCAGCAGCGACGCCGAGGCTATCGCTGATCCCGTAAGGAACTTGCCCTTTGCCTCTCCGCTCTTCATCCTTCCAAGGTGCATCTCGTAATTCCTTATTTCTGGCTCGATTTCGTTATCTATCCTCTTCTTCTTATCCCCAAGGACCTGAATCTCTAGCTGCCTCTCGCCTAGCGCCTCCCTTTGCTGCTCCAACTGTCCCTTGTCCGTCTCGATTCTGCCTCGTAGCCTTTCCATCTCCTCTTCGAGACTCCTACGGTCTCTCTCGCACTCCCCCCACGTCCTTGTATTCTCCTCAGAATAGACCTCGAGTCCTTTCAAGTCTTGTTCCGCACGCGTTAGAGCTTCATAAGCTTCGCTACACTTCTCGTACTGTTCTCGCTGCCTAGCATTTTCGAAGCTTCCCAGTTCGGACTCGATTCCGCCTATCTTCTCTCGTACGTCGAGGAGCTCTTCTTCAAGCCGGTCATACTCTTCCTCTTCTAACTTGTCTTCCAACCCCCGGATTTCCTCGATCAGATCAACTGCATCGCTTACTCTAGCCTTCAGCTTTTCGCCAGCCAAGTTCCGAAGGGAAGCATCGCTACTATCCCGGGTAAGCTTCCCGAGTTCCCCTAGCTTTGCTCGTATAGAACCAATCTCTCCTGTTCTCAGGCCGGTAAGACGTTCTGTCACGCTTCTGTAGAATCCGCTCTCTGAGGCAATAGAAAGGTCGCTATTCCTTACTATGAATATGTTACGGCATTCTTCAGAAGTAAGATCCGTAATGTCTGCCAGGCCTTCCTGCTCAGGCAGTTTTGTTACTTTGCCGCTCTCATCCTCAATGGCCAGGTATCCGTCAGGGTCTCCAGATACCCTGTCTATGTTGTTGAAGAGACGCCTACTGCTACGCTTGAATAGAAGCTTCACCAGGGCGTCTATGGTCAGAGTCTTGCCGTCCTCATTCCTCCCGAATAGCAGAGAGAAACTGTCCAATGCCACACGACCTGTGTCTGGCAATGGTCCATAGTGTCTTATCGCGAATTCCCTCAATCTCATAAATCTGCCTGCATCATTGCCCTGATGGTAATATCCTGTAGCCGCTCCATCTCTTCTTCCGTACAGCCGCTTTCCCTAGCCTTGGTTGTGAACCCTATGAACAAGTCGTTCTCCAGTATCCTTGAGATATCTCTGAAGCTGAATGGGTAATGGTTCTCATCGTATCTTCCTCTTGCCATTTCGTTTATCTGAGTCACGATCTCGGGTTCGGTCATATTGATCTGCTCACTGTTGATGTATCCCTTGACGGTTAGAATCGCAGTCGCCTTTGGGTGAAGTCTCTCAAAATGGCCTCGCACTGTCTCTACGGGGGACTCATTTCTCAAGGGGTCAAGCGCTATAGTAATCTCTTCGAAGTGGAATGTATCGAGCGGAAATTCGCCAGGCGGGTCACCCACCTCGAATAGGTTTGCTTTCCTCTGTCCTGTTTCTGCCCTGGTAATCGAAACTGGTGACCCCGGATAGACGAAGTAACCGCCGTTGCCCAAGCGCCGGATATCGAATCTGGAGTGAAAATGACCTCCAAGCACATAGTCGACGTTCAGCCCTTCGAAATAGGATAACTTGAAGGGCATGTATCTTCCTTCACCCTCAGGTCCAAAGTCGTTTCTCGAAAAAAAAGCATCAAGAAGTTCACCGTGGCACATCAGGATGCTCTTCTTGTTGGGTGTGAAAACCTCTCTCAGTGCTTGGATTCTCCTCAAGAGCTCTCCACCCTGTATTGGCTCGAATGGAATACCAGCTATCTTTACACCCTCAAGCTCAATTACCTGGAACGGTGGGGTGCCGAGGACAAACACATCCTCGCCGAAATACATGCCACTCTGGTAAGAGTCCTTGTCGTGATTACCTGGAATTATCAGAACCTTGAAGTCGGTATTGGAGAACAGCTCTCGTATTCTGGGTCTCAAGTTCTCAGCGTCAATGTCTTTGTCGAAAAGGTCACCGCATATTGCGAAGACGCCGACCCTGTTCTGTTTTCCAATCTGAATCAATTCGCGGAGGGCTTCCCACCGCTCATCCCCGTATTCTCGCAAGTGAAGATCGGCTGTATGAAGGATTTTGACCATAGGGCCTCTCCCTATATTCGATTCTAGCACAATAATACCGATATGTTGCAGGAGTATGCGCTTGACAAGCCAATCTGTACTGTGGGGAGGGGGTGGGGCGGATGATGGCGGGTGGTATAATTAGGAATGACAAAAGGAGGCAGGTAACGTGAGAAGGATTGGTGTCCTGACCAGCGGCGGTGATGCCCCGGGAATGAATGCGTGTATCAGGGCCGTCGTCCGTTGCGGAGTCTGGGAGAAATTGGAGGTAGTGGGGATTCGGCGGGGCTATGCTGGATTGCTGGAAGGGGACTTGGTCAGGCTGGGGTCTAGGTCGGTAGCCAACATCATCCATCGCGGAGGCACTTTCCTGGAGACCGCCCGCTGTGAGGAAATGAAGACTGCGGAGGGCATACAGAAGGCGATGCAGGTCTTGCGACGGGAGGACATTGAGGGTTTGATCGTCATTGGTGGTGATGGGACTTTCCGTGGCGCTACAGCCATCGCTGAGAGAGGAGACACCAAAGTGATTGGAGTGCCTGGGACAATAGACAATGATGTCTATGGGACTGACTATGCCATTGGCTTCGATACGGCCACGAATACTGCTCTAGAAGCTATAGATAGGATTAGAGATACTGCTGGATCCTTGCAGCGCCCCTTTTTCATTGAAGTCATGGGCAAGGAGCGAGGTTTCATTGCGCTATATGTGGGTATCGCTGGTGGGGCTGAGGAGATACTGATTCCTGAGACAGAGACGAGGATTGAGGAGCTCTGCCTTGACATAAGGCGTGGCCTGAAGAGGGGCAAGAAGTCGAGTATCGTAATAGTTGCCGAAGGCGATGAGGCAGGTGGTGTGTTTCAGGTTGCCCAGCAGGTCTGGGAGAGGTTGAAGTTGGACTACCGCATCTGCGTTTTGGGACACATCCAGAGAGGTGGCTCGCCCACGGCCAGGGATAGGGTGCTGGCCAGCAAACTAGGGGCGGCGGCCATAGATGCTCTGGTGAGGGGCAAGTCAGGCTATATGGTAGGGGAGTTGAAAGGGGAGATAGTTCTTAGTCCTTTGAGAGAGACGTGGGAGAAGAGCAAAGAGCTGGATGCTGAATTGGTGAAGCTTGTCAAGATACTGGCCGCTTGAGAGGAGTTGAGAGAATGAGAAGACTATCCATTGGCAAGACAAGGGGCTTGCAGCAACTGGCTAACGAACGAGGGATTCTAGGGATGTGTGCCCTGGATCATAGGGGTTCGCTGATGAGAATGCTGAACGAAAAGCACCCTGGGGATGTTAGCTACCAGACGATGGTGGAGTTCAAACTTGACCTGTGCAAAATCCTGGCTCCCCACGCCAGTGCTATCCTGCTTGACCCCGTTTACGGGGCCGCCAAGGCGATTGCCGCCGGAGTTCTGTCCACGGATACCGGGCTACTGGTGAGCCTGGAGGCCACCGGCTACTCTGGCGAGGCAGAGGCAAGGGTTACCGACATATTGACGGACTGGAGTGTGGGAAAGATAAAGAAAATGGGGGCCACAGGGGTGAAGCTTCTGCTTTACTATCGCCCTGATGTTGACGTCGCTGATAGACAATTGAGTATTGTTAGACAGGTCGCTGATGATTGCCTGAGTATGGACATACCTTTCGTGCTTGAGCCTGTAAGCTATAAGGTAGGAAGAGCAGAGGCCGATCCTCAGAGCTTCGCCGCTGTCAAACCACGTCTAGTTATAGAAACAGCGAAAGAAGTCACAGCCCTTCCTATCGATGTACTCAAGGCGGAGTTTCCTGCTGACCTGAGATATGAAAAAAGCCATAGCCGGCTCCTGGATCTTTGTCACCAGCTTGACGAGGCCAGTCAGGTGCCCTGGGTCATTCTTAGCGGCGGCGTGAATTTCGATCTTTTCTATCGGCAAGTTGAGGTAGCTTGTCAGGCAGGAGCCTCTGGCTTCCTGGCTGGGCGTGCTCTATGGCAAGAGGCTACTCAGATTATGTCTCGAAGGGAACGATTGAAGTTCCTCGAGGCTACGGTAGTGGAGAGGCTGAAAGCCCTGAGCAACTTGGCGAACACTCACGGTACTCCTTGGCACACGAAGTTTGAGCCCGGCGAGATAGACGAGCGCTGGTATAGCTCCTATTGAAGAGTATCCACCGGCAGGAAGGCAGTTGTGCCGTTGGCCTCGGCAGTGGTGTCTAGGATGATTTTGCGTGCCGCGCTATTATGGTCATTGCCTCGAATAGGTGATGGGAGGGAAGGGTGTAGAGGGTTCTTATTCGGGCATACGCATGTTTCGGCTCTGGGATCACGAGAATACTCTGTTTGAGAGCGCTAGGGTCAACCTGCAGGAGCCTGTCTTTCAATCTGTAGTCGAGGTTCAGGCTCTGAGCTAGCGACCTGTCTCCTTCCCATTCAATATCCACCACCTTGCCCCACAATGGAGGCCTTTTTCTTCTATGCAGCTTCGTCTTCCTGAAGCTTCGGGTTCCCACCAGGTTCGGGGTCTTCACGAGGTAGTCCAGATGGTAGTTCACTCCGTACTGGCTGGCTATGCCAATAACGTTGATGGAGTCGATGTTCTTGTCTTCCAGTTCTATGATTCCTTCTGATCTCTGTCCGGAGGAGCGGCCTAGGCCTATCTTCTCCTTGGGGCTCCCTTTTTCTGCCAAGCGGGCCTTCACACCTATGGCATACAGATGTTGGAGAAGCTCCTCTCTTTCTAGCGGACCAGCTTTCTTCCTTTTCCGCAGAGCCAGGGGCAGACCAATTCCCACCAGGACGGCCATTATGATGCCAGCAACGCTACTCCAATCCATTTCTGCCACTACCTGAGGTATGTTGATCTGCCTGGAGCCCCTTGATCAGATAGGTCGCCCGGTGAATAGCCGGTAGATCTTGGTGTACCGCTCTGTTGTAGCTTCGATTACATCTGATGGCAGAGTGGGAGCTGGCGGCTCCTTGTTCCAGCCAGAAGATGAGAGCCAATCGCGAACTGGCTGCTTGTCAAAGCTGGGCTGAGAATGACCGATTTCATACTGGCTGGCGCTCCAGAAGCGACTTGAATCGGGGGTCAATAGCTCGTCGATGAGCGCCAGTTCGCCGTCGACAAGGCCGAACTCGAACTTGGTGTCGGCAATCATGATGCCGCGAGTCTGGGCGTAGCGCTGAGCATATTGATAGATCAGGAGGCTTCTCTGTTCCAGGTCAAGCATCAGGCCTTCTATGCCGAGCGTCTGTATGTCTTCATCCGTTAGAGGACGGTCGTGCTCAGTCTCGCTCTTGGTAGTTGGAGTGAAGACTGCCCGTGACAATTTCTGGCTCTCCTTCATGCCTGTGGGCAAGTGTGCCTTGCTGACAGCTCCGGTCTCCCTGTATTCTGCCCACGCGGAACCGGAGAGATAGCCACGGACAACGCACTCCACGGGGATTCGCTCTGCTTTGGCTACCACCATAGAGCGGCCGGCAAGATAGCCAGGCAAATCTTCAGAGCAACCCGACCAACCCGTCACTTCACCTAGATCCGCCTTGTCCTCGACTACCTTGATGAGGTGGTTGGGCATCAAGTGAGACGTCCTGCTGAACCAGAAGGCTGAGATCTGATTCAGAACCCTCCCTTTTTCGGGGATTCCACAGGGGAGGACGACATCGAATGCGGATATGCGGTCCGTGGACACTATGAGAAGCCTATCGCCTAGGTCGTAGACGTCCCGTACCTTGCCGCGCCGGAACAATGGAATCGGTAGGCTTGTTTCTAGCAGAACGGCCATGAGCTTGTAGATTATAAAGCAAAAACAGGTCTCTGCAAAAGAGAGACCGAGTTACCTCGGAGAGGACTAGAGGGAGTGAGGAGCCAGCCCCCCTTGCGCGAACCGGGTTTCCTCTCCGGGTTCGGAGTCAGCTTTTCTGCCGCCTAGTCCTATCCTGTCAAAGATGTCATCTACGTGTCTCAAGTAGTAACTGTGGTCGAACAGGGATTCTAGCTCAGCCTTGGACAAGTGGGCTAACGTTCTGTCATCTGTCTCGAGCAGCGACAGGAGACCTCTCTTTTCCTCCCAAGCTTTCATGGCATTGTCCTGTACTATCTTGTAGGCATCCTCTCGCCCCACGCCTTTGTCTATCAACGCCAGAAGCACCCTCTGGGACGAGACGAGACCTCGAGTGAGGTCGAGGTTACGACGCATATTCTCAGGGTAAACCCTGAGCCCTTTCATGACGAGGGTAAACATAGTCAGGGCATAGTCCACCAGCAAGCAGGAGTCGGGCAACAAAACGCGCTCTGCGGACGAGTGGCTGATATCGCGCTCATGCCATAGCGCAATGTTCTCCATTGAGGTGAGGGCGTATCCTCTCATCAACCTGGCAAGTCCACATATGCGCTCGCACAGTTCCGGGTTTCTCTTATGGGGCATTGCTGAAGAGCCTGTTTGACCCGTTTCGAAAGGTTCTTCAGCTTCTAGAATCTCGGTTCTTTGAAGACTTCTGATCTCTGTGGCGAATTTCTCCAGGGAACCAGCAATAATGGCTAGCGTAGTTGCGAACTGCGCGTGACGGTCACGCTGTATTATCTGGCTAGATATTAGGACGGAGACAAGGCCCAGTTCTCTGCACGCTCTCTCTTCAACTTCAAGAGGTACAGTGGCGTGGGTACCTACTGCCCCAGATATCTTGCCCACTGAGACAATTCCCTTGGCTTCAGCCAGCCGCTGGGCATTGCGCTTCATCTCTTGGGTCCATAGAGCCAGCTTCAGGCCAAAAGTGGTCGGCTCGGCATGAACGCCGTGGGTTCGTCCGATCATGAGCGTGTACTTATGCTCGACAGCCTTGCTCTCCAACACAGCGACAAGCTCGGCGACATCCTTCTCCAGAATGTTAGCGGCGTCTCTTAACTGGAGCCCCAGAGCGGTGTCCATAATATCCGAGGAAGTAAGGCCCAAATGAATGAAGCGCGATTCGTCGCCTAGGCTCTCGGCCACTGAATTGAGAAACGCCGTCATGTCGTGGTGGGTCACCCTGAGGAATTCGGCCATTCGGTCCAGATCATAGCTGGCATTCCTGATTTTGGGCATGGCTTGCAGGGGGATCTTGCCCATCTCCGCCCAGGCTTCGCAAACAGCTATTTCTACCCTGAGCCACTGAGCGAACTTGTTCTCGTCGGACCATATGTTCCGCATTTGTGGTCTGGAGTATCTCTCGATCATCCTACTTCTCCGCCAGCTCAGCTTTGTATCTGCGATACGCCTGTCTCACTGCCTCATGCTTCGTGCCCAGAATTTGGGCGGCGAGCAAGGCAGCGTTCTTGACGCCGCTTGTGCCAATGCCAACACAAGCTACAGGCACCCCTGCGGGCATCTGGGCTATGGACAGTAGAGCATCGACACCCTTCAGGTCGCTGGTGGGTAGGGGTACGCCAATTACTGGCACAGTCGTCCAGGCGGCAAGAACCCCTGGGAGATGGGCTGCCCCGCCAGCAGCAGCGATGACAATCTCATATCCTTGCTGTTCTGCCTTCAGTCCGTATTGTCTCACCTTTTCTGGGTTTCTGTGTGCTGAAAGGATCGAGACTTCGTACTCGATGCCCAACTGCTCCAGCATAGCTAGAGCAGGCTTGATTGTTTCTGCATCCGACTTGCTGCCTATAGCAATCCCTACTTGTGCCATCTAGCTTATCTCCCTCAGGGCGATGTCTTTACGGTACTGACAACCCTCGAAATTAATACTTGGCAGGTTGCGGTAGACTCTCGCTCGGGCTTCGGCCATATCTTTGCCGATGCTCACTACGGTGAGCACCCGCCCTCCGTCGGTATAGACCTGGCCATCATCGCCCAATCTGGTTCCGGCGTGGAAAACTAGCAAATCCTCACCCACGTTGTCAAAACCCTTGATGGGGTAGCCCGTTTCGTACTTGCCGGGGTAGCCGGCTGAAGCCATGACTACGCCCACGCAGGCGTTGGCAGTCCATTCCATCTTCAGCCGCTCGAGGTTACCTTGAATCACGGCCAGGAGTATCTCAACCAAGTCAGTTGACAGGAGTGGCAAGATGACTTGAGTCTCGGGATCGCCAAAGCGGGCATTGAATTCCAACGCCAGCAACTCTCTGTCGGTGACCATTAACCCAGCGTAGAGGACACCTTTGTAGGGGATTCCTTCTCTGGCCATCGCCCTCACTGCTGGTAGCAAGACAGTGTTGGTAGCCTCCTCCACAAACTCAGCGGGGAAGAATCCTGGTGGGCTGTAGCTGCCCATACCCCCTGTGTTGGGCCCTTGGTCTCCATCCCTAATCCTCTTGTAGTCGCAGGCAGGAACCATGGGTGACACAGTCTGGCCATCAGTAAAAGCTATGAGGCTTACTTCTCGTCCGGTAACGCATTCATCGATTGTCACCTTGTCTCCTGCGGAGCCAAATGCCTTCGCCTGCATGATTTCGCTGAGGACTTTGTCTGCCTCACGCACGGAGTTTGCGATAACTGTGCCCTTGCCTGCAGCCAACCCATCTGCCTTGATCACAATGGGTGGCTGCTGCTGCCTAGCATATTCGCGAGCCTCGGGATAGGAAGAGAAAGCGGCACCTTTGGGGCAGGGAATGCCGTTCCTCTCCATCAAGTCTCTGGCAAAAACCTTGCTCGATTCTATCCGCGCCGCTGCCTTGGTAGGCCCGAATGTCGGGATAGCCAAGCTATTGAAGTGGTCTACTATGCCCAAAGCCAAGGGAACTTCAGGGCCAACGACGGCAAGATCGACACCTTTGCTTACTGCTGCCCTCCCCAGGCCATCTATGTCTGTGGGCTGGAGATTGAGGTTCTCAGCAATGAGTGATGTGCCGGCATTGCCCGGGGCAACGTAGATCCTCTCAATTCTGGGGCTTTGGGCTATTTTCCACGCAAGAGCATGTTCTCTACCGCCTCCACCGATAACCATGATCTTCAATGGTTACTGTCCCCTACAGGTTTTCCTTTCTGAATTTCTCAGCCTGAACTGGGTCGAGAGACTCGATCAACTTGACCAACTCGGCAACATGCTCTTTTTCCTCCGCGATTATGTGCTCCAAAGTGGCCAAAGCCTCTTCGTTTCCCAGGCTGTCCATATGCTCTTCATATTGATTTATGGCCTGCAGTTCACCTATCAGGTCTTCACGTAGCATCTCCAAGTCATCTCCTGTGCCCAGGTGTTCATCGTCTGTCTCTTCGAACGAGTACTCCATCTCTCTCCTTTACTCCCATTCTATGGTAGCTGGTGGCTTGCTCGTAATATCATAGACTACCCTATTGATGTTTGGCACTTCGTTAACTATGCGGCTGGATATTCTATCCAGGAGTTCGTGAGGCAATCTGGCCCACTCGGCGGTCATAGCATCGTTGCTGTTTATGGCCCTGACTGCTATTAGGTAGCCGTAGGTCCTGTAATCGCCCTTGACGCCGACGCTCTTAACGTCAGTGAGCACGGCGAAGCTCTGCCATAGGTGGCGGTAGAGCTTGGCCCGTTTGATCTCATTCATGACAATCCAGTCTGCGGCGCGAAGGACCTCCAAACGCTCCCTGGTTACCTCCCCAATGACGCGAATTGATAGACCCGGTCCAGGGAATGGCTGTCGCCAGATCATGTCTTCAGGCAGGCCTAGAGCTGATCCTACCTCTCTGACCTCGTCCTTGAACAGGTATCTCAGGGGCTCAATGAGGCTGAGTTTCATCTTGCTTGGTAGGCCGCCGACGTTGTGGTGGCTCTTAATTTTGACCGACGCTTTGCTCTCAGCACCACTGCTGCTTTCAATCACGTCGGGATAGACGGTGCCCTGTGCTAGGAAGTCAACTTTGCCCAGTTTGGCTGCTGCCTCTTCAAACACTTTGATGAATTCCCTTCCTATCAGGTTTCGCTTTTTCTCCGGGTCAATCACACCACGAAGCCGCTTCAGAAACCTCTCGCTGGCGTCCACATAGGCGATGTCCATCTTGAGATTGCGTTGAAACGTATTGAGTACCCTCTCTGGCTCTTCACGTCGCAGCAGCCCGTTGTTGATGAAGAAACACGTCAAGTTATCGCCAATAGCGCGATGTATAAGAGTGGCAGTCACTGCCGAATCGACACCGCCGGAAAGGGCACAAATCACTCTTCCTTGCCCTACCTGCTGTTTGACCTTCTCCGTGCTCTCGTCTATGAACCTGGCTGGAGTCCAGTTACCTTGACAGCCGCACACTCGGTACGCAAAGTTCTCGAATATCTGCTTGCCGTGTGGCGTATGGGCTACCTCGGGGTGAAACTGGAGCCCGAAAATGCTCTCGCCGTTGCCTATGACGGCAAGTGGCGAGTTCTCAGTGTAGGCCAACGACTTGAATCCTGGGGGCATCTCTACTACTTGGTCGCCGTGGCTCATCCATACAGGGAGGGATACAGGCAGGCCGGCAAAAAGAGGGCAGTTCTCACTGCTCAGGTGCAGGATAGCATGACCGTATTCATGTTTCTTTCCGGGTGACACTCGACCACCTAGTTGATGAGCGATAGCGTGCATGCCATAGCAAATCCCCATGACGGGCAGGCGTTTTTCATAGATGTATGTTGGGGCCAAGGGAGAACCAGATTCATGAACGCTGGCTGGCCCCCCTGAAAGGACAAAACCCCTCGGCCTGAGCGGAGCTATCTTATCCCATGGGGTATCGTAAGGCACTATTTCGCAGTAAACGTGGCACTCTCGCAGCCGCCGTGCAATGAGCATGCTGTACTGCGAGCCGAAATCAATCACCGCTATGGTTTCGCGCTCGCCGCGGGGCATTGCCTCAGGCTCTACTACAGGTTGCTCGCCGTGCAACTCTCTGGCGATCCCTAGATAGGTAGAGACCTCGACATCATCACTGGTGGAGATCCGGTGGCTGTCAGTCTCGGTCTGCATTTCAGGGTGGCGACTACGTGCCGAAGCTTAGCACTGTGCTATAATGCCGTCAAGGAAGTAGGGGGGTGGCCATGAGTAATTGCATTATCTATCCAATACCCCTGCTCGAGTTCGAGCTTGACAAGTCTCGAATGACAAATGCCTTCAATTCCGGTCAGCCAATAACCCTGATTGTGTACACATGGTATATCGAGGGAGCAAGGGATAGGATCTTGGTGGATGCCGGCCCCAGCGTCGAGTACTACACGAAGGTCAGAGGCATTCCGGTCAGGGAGATCCAGAGCCTCGAGTCAGGATTGGGTGAATTGGGGATAAGCCTTGGCGATATCGACCTCGTTGTTGCCACTCATCTTCACCATGACCACATAGCGCAGGCAAGGAAGCTCTCCAGTACAAAGGTTATGGTGCAACAGGCTGAACTTGAATTTGCTCGGAACCCTCACCCTTTGTTTGTGCCGCTCTACTCTAGAGAGTTCTTCGAAGACCTGGATTTCGAAGTAGTGGTGGGAGATGTGGAGATATGTGAGGGAGTATCCCTGCTTGCCACGCCGGGTCATTCTCCGGGTGGGCAGGCGGTGGTTGTCAAGACCGCCAGAGGTGTTGCCGTGATCGCCGGCTTGTGTAGCATCCGCGAGAACTTCGAGCCCCCCTCCCCAATCAAAGAAGAACTGCCTGTAATTCCTCCAGGGATCCACACCGATGTTCGTGTAGCCTATGATAGTACGTTGAGAATTAAGGAAGCGGCTGATATCGTGCTGCCTCTGCATGAACCTGAATTGAGACTAGCAGGCAGCATTGGCTGAAGCCAGCGTAAGAGATTGGACGCTCTGCAGCAACAAATAGAGAAGGGTGTTGTAGTACTTAGGGCAGGTGGAGTGATCGTCTTTCCCACTGATACGGTATATGGGCTAGGTGCTGATGCCTTCAACTCCAGGGCCGTGCGAAGGGTCTACGATGTGAAGAGGCGGGCAGCGGACTTGCCGTTGCCCCTGCTTCTGGGGGATGTGTCTCAAGTGTGCACAGTAGCTGAAGCAATATCTGGATTTGCCCAATTCATGGCGGAGCGCTTCTGGCCGGGAGGATTGACCATTGTGCTGCCCAAGAGAGCTTCGCTTCCTTCCTATCTTGGTATGGGAGCCACCGTGGCGGTCCGAGTTCCCCAGCATCCCGTTAGCCTGGCCCTTATTTCGCGTCTGGGGAGACCGTTGATCGGGACCAGTGCAAACATCAGCGGCCAGCCGAGCGTCTTGACGGCTGGTGAAGCCAGGCAGCAGCTAGGAAGGGAGGTTGACCTCATTATCGACGGCGGCAAATGTCCGGGTGGTAGGGAGTCGACAGTTGTGGACGGCACAGGCGAAATACCGGTCGTTGTGCGCCATGGAATCATAGCTGAGCACGCTATCAGCAAGGCGTATGAAGAGTATTGCGAGGCGAGAGACAATGCATATCGCTCTAGGTTGTGATCATCGTGGTTTGACCGTAAAGCGGGCAATCATGGAAGCTCTTTCTAGGATGCAGCATAGTTACCGTGATTTTGGCTGTCATAGTGGTGAATCTGTGGATTATCCTGATATTGCCCGACAGGTAGCTGAAGCAGTAGCCGCTGGTAGTTTTGAGCAAGGCATCCTGGTGTGTGGCACGGGCATAGGCATGAGCATAGCAGCCAATAAGGTTAAGGGCATAAAAGCAGCTTTGTGCTATGATGCGTTTGCGGCTCGGCGGTCTCGTCAACACAACGACGCCAATATTCTGTGTCTCAAGGGAGAAAATATGGAGATTGGGTTAGTGCTGGAAATCGTGGAGGCGTACTTATCCAGCGTGTTTGAGGGAGACAGGCATATCGCAAGACTAAGGAAGATTGAAGCTATGGAAGGAAAGTAGCTTCAGCGTCCTGTGGACTGTATTGCCCTTGAGTCCATTGACAGTAGACGTCGTGTCTATGCTATATTAGGGCCGTTTGGCGATGCGGATGAGTTGGCGAAGCTCAGGCACCGAGTCCTGTCAAAGACGAAGGAGCGGTTAAGGGATTTGTGGTGACGCGGGGATGTATTGGGAGTCCACCGGGGATTGACCTCGTAGTGCCTAGACAGGTTGATCTTCTGGAGGCAAGTTCGGTTCGGTTTGTATTCAGGGCAAAGATGTAAATTGATATGCGGGCCTGTTTTGTGCTTCTGTTGCTCGGGGTCGCTCTCGGCGGTCTATTCTCTCAGCTATAGTTATGGCTGTTCGCTCCGCGGAGCAGGTAGTGTGTGAGGTACTTCTCTGCAAGTTGCGTGTGCCGAAACGTTGGACGGACACCGCGATTCAGTATTGAGGGTGGTGTACCTCGAGCAAGTAGCAGGAGGTCTGGGCTTGATAACGGAGGAAGTATGATCAGTATTGTCGTCCCTATCAAACAGGTTCCAGACATGGAGCGGGTGAAATTCGATAAAGAGAAAGGCACGGTGGACAGAAGTTCAGCGCCAGGGGAAATCAACCCGTTTGATCTGAATGCACTGGAGGCCGCAGTCCAAATCAAGGAGAAGCTGGGTGCTACTGTGACCACGGTAAGCATGGGGCCCCCGCAGGCCGAGGCGGCGTTGAGAGATGCACTATCGAGGGGAGCTGATCGTGGCATTCTGCTTGTTGACAAGGCATTCGCTGGTGCTGATACTTGGGCTACTTCCTATACCCTGGCCAGTGCCATCCAAAGATTGGGACAGACTGACCTGATCGTATGCGGAGAAAAGACCGTTGATGGGGATACGGGCCAGGTGGGTCCTGAGATCGCGGAATGGCTCGACATACCGCACGTAGCCTACGTATCTGAGATAAGGAACGTTGGAGAGAAGATGGTAGTTGTCTGTGACATGGAGGGGGATAGGTATTTGATGGAATCGAAATTTCCTCTCCTGATTACAGTAACTAAAGATATTAATTCACCGCGACTTCCGAGCTTTTCCGACAAACTGAAGGCTAGGAAAGCGGAGATTGAGAAATGTACCGCTGAAGAGCTGTCCGCCGTGGCCGATGCCAGTAGATTTGGGTTGAAAGGCTCGCCGACTAGGCTCAATAAGATAATAGTGCCCTCCGAAGAGGGCAGAAAAGGGGAGATCTTCAGGGGTAACCCTGAGGAAACGGCTCTAAGACTTGCGGACGCTCTGAAGGAAGGAGGACTGTCAGAGAACGTACAATGAAGGACCACAAAGGCGTAATGATCTATGCGGAACAAAGGGGTGGGAAGGTCCATCCGGTCTCGCATGAACTCCTAGGAAAAGGGAGAGAGATAGCTGACAAACTCAACGTGGAACTCTCCAGCGTTCTGTTGGGCAGTCAGATGGCGGAGGAAGCTCAAGAGCTCATCTACTATGGCGCGGACACAGTATTTCTGTATGATCACGCAGATTTCAGAGAATTCGATCTGATCAACTACAAGCGCAATATTGTCAGGCTCATGGAGGAGATCAGACCGGAGATTCTGCTTCTGGGGGCGACTCACCTTGGCAGATCGCTAGGGCCGAGGATCGCCGTGGCACTAAGCACGGGATTGACAGCAGACTGCATTGGCTTGGACATTGACGAGCAAGACAACCTGGTCCAAATCCGTCCTGCGTTCAGCGGCAATATCCTGGCCTATATCAGAACTTCGACAAGGCCGCAGATGGCTACCATTCGGTACAAGGTCATGCAGAAACGAGAGAGGGATCCGGGCAGAAGAGGAGAAGTAGTGAGGAAGGACGTGGAACTTGTAGACCCGCTGTTGGCCCTGGTAGGCAAGGAGGGTTCAAGCGGGGTTAACATAGCGGAGGCAGATGTGATTGTTTCTGGGGGCCGAGGTCTCAAGAAGCCAGAGGATTTCAAGATGCTAGAAGGTTTGGCTGAGGTTCTCGGCGGTGTAATAGGTTCTAGCAGGCCGTTGGTAGACGATGGGTGGATAGGGAAAGAACACCAGGTGGGATTCAGTGGCAACACAGTGAAGCCCAAGCTCTATGTCGCCTGCGGCGTGTCGGGAAGCCCTCAGCATCTAGCAGGGATGAGGACGTCCGATATCATTGTGGCTGTGAATAGCGATCCCTCTGCACCCATATTTAGGATAGCCGACTATGGAGTTGTAGGGGACCTGTACGAAGTGGTACCGAAACTGACTGATGAGCTTAGAAGGAGGCAGACAGGATGACAAATGTGCAAGAGTTGCAGCATATAGTGGGAGAGGATTGGGTTACCACCAAACGGGAGCAGATAGAAAGCTACTTGATGGATGAGACCTACCTGACTGTCAGACCGCAACCCAGCAGCGATGTTGTGGTCGTGAAGCCAGCCAGCACTGAAGAGATATCGAAGATAATGAAGCTTGCGAACAGGGAGAAGATCCCCGTTTATCCCAGAGGTGGAGGAACCGGATTGGTAGGGGGTGCTGTTCCCGTGGAGGGGGGCATATTGCTCTCTCTGGAGAGGCTGGACAGGGTTGAAGAAGTGGACAAGGAGAATCTGATGGTGGTTGTCCAGGCAGGAGTCACTCTAGCCGACCTGTTGAAGGCGGTGGAAGATGAAAACCTGCTTTTCCCTCCGCACCCTGGAGACGAAGGTGCGCAGGTCGGTGGCATGGTTGCCTGCAATGCCGGTGGGACGAGAGCAGTCAAGTATGGGGTGGTCAGGAACTATGTCAAGGGCCTGGAGGTGGTGCTTCCCACGGGTGATATACTGAACATGGGAGGGAAGCTGCTCAAGAACAACACCGGCCTGGACCTGATGCACCTGCTGATAGACAGTGAAGGCATCTTGGGCATAATCACCAAGGTGATCTTCCGCTTGTACCCCAGGTTTGCCGGGACAGGAACTCTGGTCGTATCGTGGGATGACCGCCACGCTGCGATAGGCACAGTTCCCAAGATATTGCAGAGTGGTGTAATACCACTGGCCATGGAATATGTGGAGCGTGATGTCATTGAGATATCGGCGGAGCATCTTGGTCTGAAATGGCCTGCTGCAAAGGGGAAAGCTCACTTGATAATAATAGTGACGGGTTCGAGTGAAGACGATATGTATTCTCAGTGCGAGCAGATATCCGAAATCTGCCAGAAGAACGGCGCTGTGGATACTCTGATTGCCGAAAGAAGAGAGGAACAGGCTGAGATCCTGAAGATGAGAAGTGAAATATACACACCGTTGAAGTCCCGTATGGCAGACGGACTGGACATAACGGTGCCTCCCGCTAACGTGGGGAGAGTCTTTGATGCGATAGAGGAAATCGCGAAGCGCTTTGGCGTAACTGTTCACACGTTCGGACACGCGGCAGATGGTAATTTGCATCCCAGCATAATGATGGACGCAGTCGAGAAGGGAGTCTTCAAAGAGGTTAAGAGGGAGATATACCAGGCGGCGGCAGATTTGGGGGGAATCGTAACCGGGGAGCATGGTGTGGGCAAAACGAGACTCGGCGAGTTTGACCTATATGTAGATGCGAAATCCAAGGAGTTGATGAGGGGACTGAAGAGGCTGTTTGACCCCAACAACATATTGAATCCAGGAACCGCCATAATGTGAACAGGGAATTCGAACTTCCATATGGGCACTCTGTCCTGAAGGTCTCAGTTCCAGAGAAAAACCTGAGCCTTGTCTTGGAGACGGAGGATGTCGAAGGTGCCGAAAACGAGCCTGACCTTATCTTGAAGAGCCTGAGAGCTCCGATAGGGCACCTGCCTCTCCGGGAATCGGTTCGCAAGGATGACCGTGTTGTAGTCATAGTCACGGACAACACGAGGGCATGTCCTGACGACAGACTGCTTCCGTTGATACTGGCTGAACTGGAGGCGGAAGTATCTCGACAGAACATAACCATAATCGTTGCGCTTGGCTTGCATCCTCCTCTGGGTGGGGAGGAGCTAGTTGCACTACTGGGCAGGGAGATAACCAGAAACTACACTGTTCTGAACCATGATCCAGCACAGACCGTATATCTAGGAGACACCTCTAGAGGGACGCCTGTTGAGATTAACTCCAAGGTAGTGGAAGCGGATTTCCGAATATCTACGGGATTCATTGAGCCACACTTCTTCGCTGGTTTTTCTGGTGGGAGGAAAAGCATGGCTCCTGGCGTGTTCAGTCTGAGATCGGCCTACAGGAATCACGGGTACAAGATGATAGAACACCCGGGCTCCAGGGCTGGTGTTCTCAGGGGGAATCCGATCCACGAGGACCTGGTGGAGCAGGCGCGGATGGCCCAGCTCGATTTCATAGTGAACGTGCTTCTGAATAAGAAGAGAGAGATCACGCATGTGGTGGCTGGCGATCCTGTAAGAGCACACGAAAGAGGTTGTGAGCTAGAAAAGGGCATCGCAGGGGTAAAGGTTGATCACAAGGTGGATATCACGGTCACCACAAATAGCGGAGCTCCCCTCGACCTGGATCTATATCAGAGCGTGAAAGGGATGGATAATGCCTCACTGATAACCCGTGACGGAGGTATCATAATAATCGCCTCCTCGTGCAGCACCGGCATTGGCCCAGAGGTATTCAGAGAGTTGCATGCTTCGGCTAGTTCTGCCAAGGAAGTGCTGCAAAAGATAAGGCGCGACGAACCCATAGGGGTTCAGTGGCAGAATCAAATACTAGCGCGGACGCAATTGAGGAATGATATCTACTTGTTGTCGGATCTCGAAGACAGCGTAGTCAAGGACATGATGATTACGCCAATCGGCACTGTTGAGGAAGGCTTGGCTAGGGCCTTTGAAGTACTGGGGGATGATGCTGAGGTTGCGGTGATCCCGGAAGGCCCGTTGGTGCTCCTCTTGCTGGAGAGTCAAGCAACTGGCTGAATCACCGGAGCGCTGCCGTAGGACAAGCGCGAGAGCGCCGTTTTGCATACTGAAAGGGTAAGCACCAGCCGGCCAACACGGGATTCTTGCAGGGGCATCTTGGCGCTAGCCTAGTTTGGCAGCTTCTTCTCTGACCAGGCACCGCAGCCTCTTGTGGATTTCGAGGGCCCGGGTCATATCTCCTCTTGCGGGGAGCCAGTGAAACCAGGCTCTGTCTCCTTTGCCCCCTGCTTTTTCTCTCCGTACCACCGTCAGTTCGACTGCCCGCCGCTTGCCTTTCTCCCATGCCTCAAGAGCAATCCATAGATCGTCCAGTCTTGCGGAGGCCAGACTCATGGTGGCATGAGGCAGCGCGTATTCGTTGCCATTGAAGGCGATGGCCAACCCACCGGCCTCGTTCACTCTCTGAAGCATCTTGTAGTCGGTTATACTGTCCCCGACTACCACCCATTGGGGTAGTGGCTTTCGTAACTTGGTGGCGAAAGCCTCTAATGCCTGGACCTTGCGCACCCCTCCTACTGGCTTCACCTTAGCTATGATGTCGCCTGAGTTTGTCTTCGGTAGTACATGCAGGTAGAAATGATCCAGAACCTGCTGGATATTGTCGTCATCGCTGAGGGTGGAGAACCTATCTTCCGCCTGCTTGAGTTGCGCTAGATCCTCTTTGTTTAGAAGCTGCCGAATTCGTTCCAAAGGAAACGAGGTGCAAGCCACGTTCTGGAGTGGGATACCTAGCCTTGCTGTAACGGAGAGGGCATACTGTTCGTAGCTAGTACTGATGCAGAACACTTCCCATCCTCTGGATTTGAGCCTGCCTACCAACTGGAGGGCACCGGAGGTCAATTTGGCCTTTCGCCCCATGTTGGCAATCTGGCTCTCTCTTATCCCGTGACAGGCCAAGAAGGGGGCGGTCAACGCTAAGGTATCCCCTGGCTCATAGTCCGCTCTGCCCTGCAGCGTCAGCAAATCATCGTACCTGCTGATAACCTCGAAGACCCTGTTGCCGTTGGGGAATAGCCTCATCAATTCGTAGGCGTTGTCCTGGGGAGCTAGAGGACCTTCGAGGTCAAAGCAGATAGGGTTCACTTCACCAGAGTCACACATCAGCCGAGAGTGAGGGAATACTGATCTTCGCTGCCTTGTCTACAGCCATGCTCAAGTTCTGTCCGCCAATAGACCGTCCCCGGGCATCAACCACTTTGTTGCCCTTGATGCTGATTTCGCCTTGGCTGATGGCTCGGAGCGTGAGGATTATGAGGGGGAACTCTCTGGCCAGCTCGTGCTGGCGAATGAGGTGGAACAGGGCTTGTGCGTCGCTGTTGTTCCAGTACTGAAGGAAAGGATCGCCATTGATAGGAAAGCTGCAGTAGCTGATCACAGGCCCCCTGTCCAGCTCAGGGGTCACCAGGTGAATCATGGCTCCAGCTTCTTTTGCCCTGTCTCGTATCAGTTTCCATATGACTTCCTGCCACGTGCCGGTTGGTCCCCCTGGAACGGCCGGGTGCAGGTTAATGATCCGGTATTCTTGACATAGCTCCCCGCCAATGATGAGCATGAAGCCGGCGAAGAAAACGATATCCGAGCTGAAGCCTCGGATGCGTTTGCTTGCCTCCCTATCATATTTGATACGCCAGCCCTCTGTCTGTTCCAGTGAGGCCTTGAACTTCCTACTGGAGAGACAAACCAGAGGCAGGCCATACGTATGGACCAATTCAAAGAACGAGTCGCTTTCCGTAGATTCTCCGGGCTCTCGGTTACTGAAGACGAAAGTAAGCCTAGCTCGGATGCCACCACCGTGAATGCTATCCTGGACAGCCTGTAGGAGCTGTCTGGCAGCTTCGTCCCTTCCAGTGGAGAACCACCCTATGTTCAACAAAGACGTTTCCTGAC
Organism: Dehalococcoidia bacterium; assembly: GCA_034430415.1. Taxonomy (GTDB): domain Bacteria; phylum Chloroflexota; class Dehalococcoidia; order GIF9; family AB-539-J10; genus JADFUZ01. The sequence continues at coordinate 14,588 of DAOUEN010000054.1, read as the reverse complement.
CCTTGCCCACGTCGTGGAGAAATGGACAAGCGGGCTAGATGTCTGGCCTACTATGCTGCCTTGAGATAGGCAACTCAAGAAGTCACTGGAGTCATTGAACTCGGGCATTTCTACGTAGGCCCTGCCGATTTCGCCTGAAGTATGAGCATCGCTTCCTGCACTGACGGCCTTTCCATACTTCAGTGCTAGGCTTCGGGCCTTGCGTGAGCTGCCGGGAAAAGGGGTGCGGGAATTGAAGACTTCGATGATATCGACCTGAGACAGGATCCTTGTTGACAACAAATCGCGGGAGTCCTGTAGGAGCCATCGCCCGAAGGGATGGGGAATACAGACTAGTCCACCTTGCTCCCTAATCTCGGCAATCGTTTCCTCTGGTGACAATCCTGCGGGGATCACATTGCTCAGGAATAGGCCCATGAGTTCTCCCTTGGACGTTCTGATCTCTTCAGCCACGATGACTGCAAAGGGAGCCATGTCTCTTAGCCTCAAGGCACCAGCGATAGTGTTGTGGTCCGATACTGCTAGACAACCTATGCCTGTCGCCAAACATTGGTCAACTACCTGCTTCAGAGACGTGCAGCAGTCTACTGAGTAACAGGTGTGAACATGCAGATCAGCTTTCATCAACCTGCTTTTTCCAGATATTCCCCGCTGCGGGTATCAACCTTGATGATGTCACCGACGTCGATGAAGAGAGGAACTTGGACAATGAGGCCGGTTTCGAGCTTCGCCGGCTTGCTTCCTCCGGTAGCGGTATTTCCTCTGAATCCAGGTTCGGTCTCAGCAACCTCGAGTTCCACGGCAACGGGCAACTCGACGCTTACCACGTCTCCTCTATGAGTTAGAATCTCGAGGACCAGACCATCTTTGAGGTAGGCTATGCCGTCTTCTATTTGAGCGGCGTTCAGCGTTGTCTGTTCGTAGCTCTCGGTATCCATGAAGTAGTACAGGTTGCCGTCGTTGTACAGATACTGAACTGGCCGGCGTTCCAGGAAAGCTGGGCTGAACTTGTCGTTGGCCTGAAAAGCACGCTCGATGACGTTGCCACTTGTGATCTCGCGGAGCCGCAGGCGGACCTGTGCTGAGCCCCTCCCTATCTTGATATGATGGTATTCGGTGACGTAGTATATTTTCCCGTCCAGCTCTATGGCGATTCCTTTTCTCAGCTCTCCAACGTCAATCATTGGACAACCCCCATCGCTTTCTCTGACTTGGTAAGCGCTCTAGCCTTGCCTTCTTCTAGAACAACCATATCCTCAATCCTGCATCCACCGAATCCAGGGATGTAGATGCCGGGCTCTACGGTAAAGACCATGCCCTCGGCAAGCGAATCAGAGGAAGCGGGAGCGGCCCTTGGAGCTTCATGAACAGCCAAGCCGACGCCATGTCCTAGGCCATGTCCAAAGGCATCACCGTAGCCTGCTTGCTTGATGGTGCTTCGAGCTAATTGGTCTGCCTCAGCAGCAGTCATGTTCGTCTTGATCTGACGGATGGCCCTGAGCTGTGCTTCCAAGACGACGTTGTAGATCTCTGACAGAGTCTTGGGGGCTTGCCCTAGGCAGAGGGTGCGGCTACAGTCGCTGCAATAGCCGTTGATTCTGGCACCCATATCGATGATGACTGGTTCGTTTTGACCAATTGTTCTTTCTGAGGGCTTCGCATGAGGCAATGCTGAGTTGGGACCCGAGGCCACCATGATGTCAAAGGGTACTCCTTGACTGCCTCTCTGGCGGATGAAGGCCTCCATTTCCCAAGCTAGCCTTCTCTCGGTTATGCCGGAATGAATCAGTGACCTTGCCTGTTCGAAGGCAGCATCCACCAGCTTTGCCGCTCGTGTGATGTACTCCAATTCCTCTGGCTCCTTTATGCATCGAAGACGCTCCACTATGCCTGTAGTGGGAACGATCTCAAGACCCAAGTGTTTGGCTCTCAATGTCTCGTTGAGCTGGTTGTAAGTGGCAAAGGAGATGTGATTCGCCTCAAAGCCCAAGTTGTGCCATCCTAAGCTGGAAGCCAACTCAGGAAGCCAGTCAAGTCGCTCTCCCTTGATCGGATTGATTTCGAAATTGCGCGCCTCCTGTTTCGCCTGCTCGACATACCGGAAATCTGTGGCCAAGATGGCATCCTTATCTGAAATGAGAAGCCATCCGGATGATCCAGTGAAGCCTGAAACGTAGCGGCAATTCTGTTGCTGACAGATCAATAAGACATCCAAGCCATCTTGGGCGATCAGGGGTCGCAGTTTCCGTAGTCGGTCTTCTGGCAACTTACTCCTTCGGCCGATTGCGTGATCCCAGTTTCAAAGCTTCGTCCGGGTCCGAGAGGTCCACTTCCTGCCGGCAGGCGATGCATCTGGCCAGGCCGTTCCTTTGTAGGACCAGGAGCTTGCCACAATGGGGGCAGGGTCTTGACACCGGCTGGTAGCTTGTCGTGAACGTACACTGAGGGTAGTTGCTGCAGCCATAGAATGCTCGCTTCTTCTTGCCAACCCTTTCTACTAGTTCGGCGCCGCATTCCGGGCAAGGGATCCCCGTTCTGACCAGGAAGGGCTTCGTTGTCTTGCATTCGGGGTAGCCAGTACAGGCGAGGAACTTGCCAAAGCGGCCCATTCTTATCACCATGGGGCGGCCACAGCTCGGGCAGGTCTGATCGGTCGGTTGAGTCATATCAACCTTATCTATGTGGAGCGAAGCGTTGTGTAACGTATCTTCGAAAGGCGTGTAGAAGTCTCTCAGAAGGGCTATCCAGTCCTGCTTGCCTTGAGCTATTTCATCCAGATGTTCTTCCATACGCGCTGTGAAGCCGAGGTCGACAATTCGAGGGAAGTGCTCGGCTAGAATACCATTGACAATTGTCCCCAGCTCGCTGGGATAGAGTCTGCCGTTCACCTTCTTTACATAATCCCTTGCCTGAATAACCGACAGAGTGGGAGCATAGGTACTGGGGCGTCCAATGCCTTCCTGCTCCAGTGCCTTTATCAACGTGGCTTCCGTGTAGCGCAGCGGGGGCTGTGTGAAATGCTGCTCGGGGAGAGTTCCCCAGTACTTGAGTCCATCGCCTGACTGCAGCGGAGGTAGGGGAACAGAGCTCTCGTTTTGCTCTCTCTCGTCTCTGCCTTCGCTATAGATGATCACAAAACCAGGAAAGCTCAGGCTGGAGCTGGTTGCCTTGAGTAGGTAACCTCCCTTGGTCGTCAGTTGAGCTCGTATCTCTGCGGTAGTTGTGTGGTACATGCATGAGGACATCTGGCTTGCTACCATACGTTTCCATATGAGCTCATAGACTTTCAGTTGGTCTGAGCTCAGGAAGGCTGCAATGCGTTCTGGTTCCCGGTGGACCTTGGTGGGGCGAATTGCCTCGTGGGCTTCCTGGGCCCATTTGACCTTGCGGGCGAAGCTCCGTGGTTTTGGTGGCAGATAGCTCATGCCGTACTTCTCGCCAATGAACGTTCTCACTTCGGTCAAAGCAGAAGTGGCGACATGAGTGGAATCGGTACGCATGTATGTGATCAGTCCGATGGAGCCTTCCTTGTCCAGTGGGACTCCTTCATAAAGCTGCTGAGCGATAGCCATTGTTTTCTTAGCGGAGAAGTGCAGTTTTCTCCAGGCTTCCTGCTGCAAGGTGCTGGTGATGAAGGGGGGAGCTGGTTGGCGGGCTACCTGTCTGGCCTTGACTGACCTGACTATGTATTCTGCCTTTCTCAGATGTGCAGCAACCCTATCTGCCTTACCCTTGTCGCTGATATCCAGCTTCCTGCCGTTGGCCAGGGACACGACTCTGGCTTTGAACCTCAGTTGATCGTCAAGGGGAGATAGCTCGACGTCGATGGTCCAGTATTCCTCGGAAACGAAGGTCTCTATTTCTTGCTCTCGATCAACGACCATTTTGAGGGCCGCTGATTGGACCCTTCCGGCGGAAAGTCCTCTTTGCACCTTGCGCCACAGAAGAGGGCTCAACTTGTACCCGACAAGCCTGTCCAGGATGCGCCTGGCCTGTTGAGCATTGACCCTGTCCATGTCAATAGAGCGAGGATGCTTGAACGCGTTCTTGACTGCTTCCATGGTTATCTCATGGAAGACAACGCGATGGACAGGGGTTTCGTCTTGACCTAGTTTGGCTGCCGCAGCGAGATGCCAGGAAATAGCCTCTCCCTCGCGGTCGGGATCGGTAGCCAGGTAAATCGCGCTGGATTTTCCCGCAGCCTCCTTGATTTCTCGGACTATTTTTCCCTTTGGCCTAGGCACGACATATCTCGGGGTGAAATTGTCCTTCACATCTACGCCGAGGCTCTTCTTGGGAAGGTCCCGTACGTGTCCCATTGATGCCTTGATATCGTAGTCGGAGCCCAGTATGCTTCTTATGGTTCTTGCTTTGGCGGGAGATTCTACGATGACTAGATTTCTTGCCATGACTTACTCTATCCTAGCTTGTTGGCTCAGCACATAGTTCATGTTTCCTATCTGTTTTGCCACTCCTTTCAACTCGAGCAGGGCTAGCGTACTGCTTACCTGGGGCATGGCCAAGCCGCTGCGACGGCAGATTTCATCTATGTGACTTGGCTCGGGGCTTAGCTGTCTCACTATCGCCGATTCAGCTTCACTGGCTGGCGGGAGCTCCTTGATTTCCAGTTGCTTGGGGGCGACCATAGACAGGTTTAGCTCTTCCAAGATATCTGCACACTGACATACTAACTTGGCTCCTTCCTGTATCAGGCGGTTGGTTCCCTTGCTGGTGGGAGACAGGATACTGCCGGGAATGGCGAAGACCTCCCGATTCTGCTCCAGCGCCTGGAAGGCGGTAATCAGAGCTCCACTCCGTTCTCCAGCCTCTACCACCAGTACTCCCAGGCTCAGGCCGCTCATGATGCGATTGCGTAGTGGAAAATTCTCAGCTCTGGGCCTGACGCCCAGAGGATACTCACTTACCAGTGCCCCACTCTCCATGATGCGTTGAGCCAGCTTCAGGTTTTCCGCTGGGTAGACGATGTCTAGCCCGGAGGCAAGTACGGCTATGGTCTTGCCCCCGCACTCTAGGGCAGACCGATGCGCTATCGAGTCAATTCCCCTGGCTAGACCGCTAACGATGGTGGTACCGTTTCGCGCGAGGTCTGCTGCCATCTCTTCAGCTACTTGGCGTCCATAGACCGTGGGGCGACGAGTGCCGACTATGGCGACGCAGGGGTAGCCTTCAGGTGGGAGGCTGCCCCTCACGTACAGCACCGGAGGGTAGTCGTGAATCTCCTTCAGCCTGGAAGGATAGCAGGGGTCTTCGCAGGGAATTGCCTCCACTTTGCGACGCGCCAATTTCTCCATCTCAGCCTCAAGGGAAAGCCTCGAACGGGTCAAGAGCAAAGCGTCAATGCTTCGGGAGTCCGACACTGCTAGGCGCAGTTCGTTTTCTGAAGCCTTCCAGGCGTCCTCGAGACTGCCAAAACGATCTATGAGCTGAGATATCCTTATCCGTCCTATTCCAGGTACTAAGGAGAATCCCACCCAATACTTCAGTGCCTTAGTGTTTGTCATTGAAGTTGGGTGGATTGTAGCATAGCTACAACAATCTGTATAAAGCAGCCATCTTGGCCCTAGCTTGCGCTTCGGGCGAGGGCTGGGCCAACGCTGCCGCTACTATCCAACCGTGCTGAACTGCCGAGCGGGCTACAGCGCTAATCCGAGTGCTGGGGGAGGTCTGAGTGCCCCCTACTTCCTGGCGTACGTGACGGCAAGGACAGCCGAATCCCAGTCGATGAAGTCGTCGGTAGCGGTCCCATTTGTCTTGCTGACAAAGCCTGCTCTCACCTGCAAACGGTCGCTCGGGCTGAGACCTTTGCCGATTCTGCTTACCTCCTCGGTTACGTCAACGACTTCTGGTAATTCCCACAATAGCTCGGTCAGTTCCTTAACGGGTTCCGTATTGTAGGCGGGTAGCGTGCCCGAGTCGTCGCGAATCTGCCATAGATAGAGTCCTCGAAGTCCTGTGCCTCTTTCAAATGGATCCCCAACGACTTTGTGTGTGGTGAAGGTGAGCTTGGCTTCTTTCACGTCAGTGCCCCTCAAGCTGTAGAGATCGAAGCTCCAGAAGGCACGGTAGCCAACGTTATCAGTGTCATCTCCGGCCTTGCTTCTGGAGGTGTCTTTGTCTCCGGTACTCGACACGGTGCCGGACTCCGCAGCAAGCGGATTGAAACTCTCCGTCACCTCGGTTAGCGCCACAGTAAGTGATACGCTGGCAAGATCACGACCTCCTTTGTCATCGTCAACAAACACAGTAACGGTGAAATCTCCCTCTCGGTCCGGCGCTATCCAGGTTACTGCGTCGCCTACTCCGGTAATCTCGCCGCCGGTGGCCTCCCAGCTATAGGTCAGCACGTCGCCTTCCGGGTCACTGGCAATGCAGGTGATGGTTGACTTGCCTTGGGGTAGAAGAACAGTGGGGTTGGCGGCCAGACTGGAGATGACTGGTCCCTGGTTGCTCACGACGCTTATTATGATGGTGGATTGCGCCAAGCCACCTTTGTCGTCTTCAACGGTAACGGTTATGTCCCAATCTCCATACTCATCTGGAGCCACCCAGGAGAGTGTAGAGCCACTCCCGCTGAAGTCCCCACCTGTGGTTGCCCACTCGTAACTTATGGGGTCATCGTCTGGATCTGAGGCGATACATCGAACCTCCGTGATGCTCTTTGGGGGAACATACGCTTCCGCACATGTCAGACTGGAGATGACCGGCGGTTGATTGCCACCCGGAGATGGTGTTGGCGTCGGGGTGGGTGTCGCGCCCGGTGCCGCTGACTCCTCGCCCGGGCCGCAGGCACCCAGAACGAGCAGCAGGATCGTTACCACAAGCAGGGTTGGACCGAATCTTGCTCTGAGCTTCTCCATTCTCTCTGCCTCCTTGTTGAAACACCGTCAAGCAAACTGACTGTTTCATAGTCTACCACAGTCGATGAAGCAGGCCCAGCAAGGAGATATGCGCGTGTACTGTCATATCTCCTAGTGGCTTTGTGCAGGGAAGAGCCTGTCAGTCGTTGGATCTGGCTGTCCGCTGTTGGCAAGTTCGAATAGTGGCGGAGAGGGTGGGATTCGAACCCACGGTCGCCAATGGCGACACGCGCTCTCCAGGCGCGCCTGATAGGCCACTCCAGCACCTCTCCGCGGAGAGGGTGGGATTCGAACCCACGAGGCATCTTGCAGCCCACCGCTTTTCGAGAGCGGCACCAACAACCACTCGGTCACCTCTCCTTTGTACGAGAGGTCATTATATCACACGCTGCACGATGGGCTGCGTGCTTTATAGACGTGCCGCCGGTATAGTATGATTGTGCTGCCTTGGTTTGGTTCAAGTTCCTCTTGTGTCTCGCTATTATCCTGTTTGCGGGGACAAAGCTGGCCCGATATGGCGACGCCATCGCGGAGAAGACGGGCATGGGGCGGATATGGATAGGGCTGGTGCTCATGGCCGCGATTACGTCCATGCCCGAGATGGTCACCAGCGTGAGTTCCGTTGCCTTAGTGGCTTCCCCTGACTTGGCTCTGGGCACGCTTCTGGGAAGTTGCTGCTTCAACCTCTCTATCTTGGCGGTGCTGGACGTGCTCCACGCGCGTACTCCAGTTTTGAGCGAAGCAAGCCCAAGGCATGTTGTCTCAGCCGGCTATGGAATACTGCTCGTTGCTGTCGCGGCTGGAGGGATAGTACTGGGCCAACGGATGTCTGTCGTGGGTCTTGGATGGGTCGGCATTGGGAGCATCGCTGTCTTCATTCTGTATATGGTCGGGATGAGGCAGATGTTCCTCTTCGAGCGCAGCCACCAAGGGCCTTCGGCGAAAGCCTCTTCTCTTCAATATGCCGAGCTCCCCAAAAGGAAGGTGTACTTCGGATTTGCGATCTCCGCGGCTGCTGTCATCTGCGCTGGCACCTGGCTGGCATTCATTGGCGACGATATCGGCGAGGCTACCGGCTGGAATGCCAGTTTTGTGGGGAGTCTCTTTCTGGCAATCACGACATCGGCACCTGAGTTGGTCGTTACTATCACTGCTCTTCGTCTGGGTGCGATAGATCTGGCGGTCGCCGATGTGCTGGGCGCCAATATGCTGGATGTCGCCATTATCGCCCCGGTTGATCTCTTTTACAGACAAGGGCTCGTTCTCTCGTCGGTGTCAGGCGGCCACTTGATCACCGTCGCAGCAGTGGCCAGTATGAACTTGTTGGTTATTGCCGGGCTCAAGGTACGAGCGAGACGTAAGACCTTTGGTGTTATCAGCTGGTATGCTCCGCTCCTGGTGGGTCTATTCATTCTGGCAGCCTATGCCTTGTTCAGCTAGAACGTGCGGTTGACTTGGTGCCCTGTACATGTTTCCCCACCACATGGTGTGCTGTTCTGACAGGTCTCGTCACCCGCGTAAAGGTTGCCGCGATAGGTCTGGAGTGCTAGACTAGCACGGGTAGCCCCTGTAGCTCAGAGGATAGAGCGCTGGCCTCCGGAGCCAGGTGCAAGGGTTCGAGTCCCTTCAGGGGTACTTTTGCTGCAATGGGGACAGAAGTTCTGGGTTATGAGTGATATGCTCTCGAGATGAGGTGCCCTGGTATCCGATTTTGGGTTCGAATGGCCGATAACGTCGGTGAATGCGAGCAAGATCGCCAGAGAAACGGTCAAGTTGTCTATCACGAATACCGCTATGATAGGGGAGGTTTTCAGGGTTGCTGAAGTTGTGGAAATGGACTCCGCGGTGGATCAAGTGAAGTAGCGATTTGGAGCGCGCGCTGGGGCTAACATAAAGGCTATGAGGAGAGCCTACAGCGAAACCGTGCTAAAGGAGTGAGAATGGCAGAGAGAAGACTGAAAGCGGCGGAAGAGCTGACCTGGAGAGACCTGGAAGTTGGCAACGTGATCACGGACGCCGGGAACGCTTGCCTGCGCAGAACAGGGGATTGGAGAGCCGAGAAGCCGGTCATAGACAAGGAGAAATGCAACAAGTGCGGCTTGTGCTGGCTGTATTGCCCTGACGGAGCTATTCGGGCTCTTGAAGACGGATACTACGAAGCTGACCTTTTCTACTGTAAAGGCTGTGGCATTTGCGCCAAGGTCTGCCCGAAGGAGGCCGTAACCATGATAGAGGAGGAAGAAGTATGAGCAGAAGAGTAGCTCTGGAAGCCTCGCACGCAGTCGCTGAGGCAGTAAGGATGGCAGATGTGGACGTCGTTGCCGCTTATCCAATAACCCCTCAGACACATATTCCTGAAAGACTGGCTGAGATGGTGGCCAACGGCGAACTGGACGCGGCCTACATACCTGTTGAGTCGGAACATTCAGCTATGAGTGCCTGTCTCGGGGCTTCAGCAGTGGGTGCTAGGACCTTCACCACTACTGCAGGACAGGGACTGGAGTTGATGCATGAAGCCGTGTATGTCGCTTCATCAATGAGGTACCCTGTAGTCATGGCCATATGTAACAGAGCTCTCTCCGCGCCAATAAGTGTCTGGGCAGACCACTCCGATGTCATGGCTGTCAGGGATACTTCGTGGATTCAAGTGTTTTGCCAGAATAATCAAGAGGCATTTGACATGACCCTGTGGGCCTTCCGCGTTGGCGAAGACCCTGAGGTGCTGTTTCCCGTGATGGTACACCTTGATGGGTTCACTCTTTCACATGTGACCGAACCCCTTGTTTTGCCGGAACAGAGCGAGGTGGATGAGTTTCTGCCTGGGTTCAATTACCGTTTGGCACTGAATCCCGATAGACCGACTACTCATGGAGCTTTGGGTTTCCCTAGTATATACACGGAGACGAAGGTGGCACAGGAAGTGGCGTTTAGACAGTCCAAAGGGAAGATAGTCCAGGGATGGCAGGAGTTCGGGGATAGCTTCGGCAGGTGTTATCTCCCTGTGGAGTCATACAAAGCTGAAGGCGCTGAGGTGCTGCTGCTAACCATGGGGAGTCTTGGCGAGACGGCAAAGATGGCAATAGACATGAAGCGAAGTAATGGTGAGCCTGTGGGACTGATAAACCTGCGTCTCTGGCGGCCATTTCCGTTTGAGGAGTTGCGCCAAGCGGTGCGAGGCGCAAGTACCCTTGTTGTTTTCGATAGGTGTATTTCCTTCGGAGGACCGGGAGGGCCAGTCTGCTCTGAAGTAAAATCGGCTCTGTATGATGAGGGGGTAAGGCCGAGAGTCGCCGGCCTTGTTGGGGCGCTAGGTGGTAGGGATATGTCTGTGAGAGATTTTGAATATGTTATTGACAGAGGCAGAGAGATTGCGGAGAAAGGCTCAGATGAGGTATTTGAGCTAGTGGGAGTGAGAGGTGAGGTGTCAGGCATAAGGGGGTAAGAATGCAAGGCGAATTCATAAAGTTCGGCAAGAACCTCGTGAGCACGAAGGAGTATCTTGCTCCGGGGCATAATTTCTGTACCGGCTGTGGGGAAGCTCTGGCGATTAGGCTTACCTGCAAAGCCTTAGGAGAGAATACGATAATTGCCATGGCCACGGGGTGCGATGAGGTTTGCACCACGCCGCTTCCTGTTACCTCTTGGCGGCTTCCCTGGCTGCATACGCTATTTGAGAATGCCGGTGCTGAGATCTCTGGCGCGGAGGCAGGCTTGACGACTCTGATGAGGAAGGGCAAGGTGCCTCAAAGGGAGATCAAGTTTGTTGCCATGGCTGGAGATGGAGGGACGAGTGATATTGGACTTCAAGCATTGTCCGGGGCTATCGAAAGAGGACACGACTTCCTGTACGTCTGTTGGGATAACGAAGCGTATATGAACACCGGCATCCAGAGGTCATCTGCTACGCCGTATGGAGCTTCTACCACCACCGCGCCCGCAGGGAAAGTGAGCATCGGACAGAAGACCCGGAAGAAGAACATGGTTGAGGTTTGTGTCGCTCACGGGATACCCTATGCGGCTTCCGCCTGTCCTAGCTATCCGTTTGACTTAATGAATAAGATCAGGAAAGGAGCGGAGGTCAAAGGTCCGGCCTATGTTCATATTCTCTCCGTCTGCCCGACCGGTTGGAGGTCGCCATCAAATCTAACCATTGAGATAGGTCGTCTCGCCGTAGAAACAGGAGTCTTCCCCCTCTACGAAGTGGAGAATGGCCACTACAAATTGAATGTGGATCGGCCGAAGCTGAAGCCTGTGGAGGAGTATCTGCGTGTGCAAGGTCGATTTCGTCACTTGTCACCGAGCGACATGCATGAGATTCAAGAAAGGGTGAACGAGGAATATTCCAAACTCAAGTCCAGGGTGGCGTGTTCCTGAGTCGGGGACCGTGACCTAGGGTAAATAGGCAGCAATATGATATGATATCGGGAAACAGCGCGTCGGCGTAGTGCTAGGTTGACCTGAAGCACAAGTGTCCTCAACACCAAGCGGTGACTACTGAATGTAGTTCCGTTTGCCGACAAAAACAGTGAAGGAGGTACTAGTTTATGGCAGAGATTCTTGAGGTGAGGTGGCATGGCAGAGGGGGTATGGGGTCAGTAACTTCGGCGGAGCTATTTGCCAGCGCCGCCATAGATGAGGGGAAGTATGCACAGTCGTTCCCTAGCTTCGGGCCTGAGAGGAGGGGAGCACCAGTTATTGCTTTCCTCAGGATAAGCGACGAGTTCATCAGAATCAGGACGAATATCGACCAGCCCGATATAGTGGTGGTCATCGACCCAAAGCTACTGGATCAGATTGATGTGACCACAGGGCTCAAAGAACATGGGAAAGTCATAGTCAATTCCAGCAAGTCGCCTGAGCAACTGAAATCTCAATACGGTTTCAAGTGGTCCGTCGCCTCGGTTGATGCTTCCAAGATCGCCAGGGAGACGATCAAGTTGCCTATCACCAACACCGCAATGATGGGTGCATTGGAGAGAGTCACGGAAGCTGTGAAGATGGATTCTCTGGTGGAACGATTGAAAGAGCGATTTGGAGCACGGGCTGAAGCCAACATTGAAGCCATGAAGAGGGCTTACAATGAGACTGTCCTGAAGGAGTAGAACATGGTAGAGAAGAAGGTTAAGTCGATACTCAACCCTGATTGGCAGGACTGCCGGTTCGGCAACATATTCACTGAGGCCGGGAGTTCACGCCGGTATCGGACTGGGGATTGGAGGTCCGACAGGCCTGTGGTGGACAAAGAGAAGTGCAACAAGTGTGGCCTGTGCTGGCTGTACTGTCCCGACAGCGCCATGAAAACGCTGGAGGACGGATACTATGAGCCTGACCTTTTCTACTGCAAAGGATGTGGGATTTGCGCCAGGGTATGCGCGAGGGAGGCCATAACAATGATAGAGGAGGGAGCATAATGAGCAAGAGAGTAGCTCTGGAAGGTTCGTTTGCTGCTGTCGAAGCAGCGAAGATGGCCGATGTCGATGTCATCGCTGCCTATCCCATAACGCCTCAGTCACACATAATCGAGCGCCTGGCCGACTATGTGGCCAACGGCGAATTGCATGCGGCCTACATGCCTGTTGAATCTGAGCACTCGGCTATGAGCGCCTGTTGGGGAGCTTCGGGAGCGGGCGCCAGGACTTTCACCGCGACTGCATCCCAGGGGTTCTTCCTCATGCATGAGGTTCTCTATTTTGTTTCAGGCATGAGGCTTCCTGTGGTCATGGCTGTGGCCAACAGAGCTGTGGGACCGCCAACCAATATCTGGGGAGACTACTCCGATGCCATGACTGCCAGAGACACGGGCTGGATTCAATTGTTCGCGGCGAACAACCAGGAGATATTCGATTTCGTGTTGACGAGCTTTCGCTTCGGTGAGGACCCCGACGTTCTGCTTCCGGTCATGGTGCATCTCGATGGATTTACCCTGTCGCATGTGGTAGAGCCGGTGGTCCTGCCGGAACAGGAGGAAGTGGATAGCTTTCTCCCCAAGTACCATCACCCGTATGCCTATGACCCTGATAGACCGATGTCATATGGAATCGTGATGAACCCTGGCACGTATGCAGAGGTGAAAAAAGCCCAAGACGTGAGTCTCAGGGAGTCCAAGGAAGTGATAGTCCGGGTGTGGAAGGAGTTCGGGGACAAGTTCGGGCGCTACTACTCACCTATCGATGGCTACAGGACGGAGGGTGCCAGAACACTGCTGATGAGCACCGGGTGTCTCAGCGAGACAGCGAAGGTGGCAATAGACAGGAAGAGGGACAAGGGGGAGGATGTGGGACTTCTGACTCTACACCTGTGGCGGCCTTTCCCGTTTGAGGAACTCTACGAGGCAGTGAAGGATGCGGATACCCTGATTGTGTTCGACCGCGCCATTTCCCTTGGCGGTCCGGGTGGGCCGATTATCTCCGAGGTCAAGTCGGCCCTGTTCGATAAGAGGAGAGATATCAAGTTCGCGGGTTTCGTCGGCGGATTGTGTGGCAGAAACCTGACTGTGGAGCAGTTCGAGGAGATCCTCGATAGTGGCAGAGAGATCGCGGAGCGGGGATCGAGTCAGGTTCTTGAGACCATAGGCATAAGGGGGTAAGAATGGAAGACGGAGTAATAAGGTTCGGCAAAAACATAGTGGCGAAGGAAGAGCTCCTTTGCTCCGGGCACAGGGCGTGTCAGGGCTGCGGATCGGCTCTGATTATCAGGCTAGCTCTGAAAGTCTTGGGTAAGGATACTATAGCCTGTACCCCGGCTGGGTGCTGGTCTGGTGTGGGCTCGATGTACCCTGATACTGCGTGGCAAGTCCCGTGGATGCAGACGCTGTTTGAGAACTCTTCCGCCGTTGCAGCCGGTATAGCGTCAGGCTTCAGGGTTCTAATGGAGAAAGGGAGGGTTCCCGAGAGGCACATCAACTGTTTGGCTTTGGCCGGCGATGGAGCAACCAACGACATAGGTGTCGCCGCTCTATCCGGTGTACTGGAGAGGGGTGACGACATCGTCTATATCTGTATGGACAACGAAGCCTACATGAACACGGGGATCCAGAGGTCGAGTGCCACACCCTACGGAGCTGCGACTACGACAAGCCCGGCGGGGAAGGTCATTCCTGGGCAGACGACCTGGAAGAAGGATATGCCTGCCATTGTTGTTGCTCACGATGTGCCATATGTGGCCACAGCTTGTCCCAGCTATCCCTTCGATATGATGAACAAGATCAAGAAGGCGGGAGAAGTGAAAGGCCCTGGCTACGTGCATGTTCTGTCTCCTTGTCCCACAGGCTGGAGATTTCCTCCAGAACTGACTATCGAGATAGGGCGTCTTGCCGTGGAGACAGGCGTCTTCCCTCTTTACGAAGTAGAGAACGGCCGCTACAAACTGAGCGTCGACCGGGCACAGCTTAAGCCAGTGGTGGAGTATCTGAAGCCGCAGGGTCGGTTTCGCCACCTGTCAGAAGAACAGATAGAGAGGATCCAGCAGAGGGTAAACAAGAAGTACGCTGACCTCAAGGCCAGAGTCACAGCGCAGGCGGCTTGAGGACAGCAGGCCGTGTCGGGGTGTGGCGCAGTGGCTAGCGCGCATGGTTTGGGACCATGAGGTCGGAGGTTCGAATCCTCTCACCCCGACCATAGCGGGTGTGACACTGCCAGTGGGCAGAGCGCCGGGTGGCGAGTGTATACGGAGATGGTGTTGACACCAGTCGGGATGGCGGGTGCCTGGGGA
>DAOUEN010000053.1:0-2814 GCA_034430415.1 Dehalococcoidia bacterium | reverse complement strand
TCCAACTTGCTAATGGCAAGCTTGTCGGGCCTCGTGACCTCTTCGATGACCCTGCTTTCGATGAGGTTCGTCATCAAGCAAACATTGTGGCGGATTTCCTGCGCCGAATGGGGCCATTTGAACCACATCGCCTGCCGCTTGAGGAAATGGAATACACCACCATGCCCGAAGTGGCAAAGAAGCTGGCACAAAGATTTCAAGACCTTTAACGACAAAATGCCTGAGCTTCTATTAGCTACCTCCAATCCAGGGAAAATCAGGGAATATCGCTTTCTCCTGGATAGTCTTGGTTATCAAATAACCACACTGGCCGAAGAAGGAATAGCAAAAGCCGTCATTGAGTCGGGGAGCAACTACGAACAAAATGCTCGATTAAAAGCCCTTACTTATGCCAAATTAAGCCAGCTCACCGTTCTTGCCGATGACTCGGGTCTGGAGGTGGATGCCCTTAACGGGGAGCCAGGTGTTAAGTCAGCTCGCTTTGCGGGTAAAGCTGCTACTGATGCAGAGAAAGTGAGCCTTATCTTAGCTAAGCTTAACAGCGTTCCCTGGGAGAGACGAACAGCCTGTTTTAAGTGCGTCATTGTTATAGCTACTCCAGAAGGTCAATTTAAGGTATGCTACGGCGAGTGTCGTGGCATGATTGCCCTTGAGGCTAAGGGAGAAAATGGTTTTGGCTACGACCCTATTTTTTTTCTCCCTGAGATAGGTAAGACCATGGCCGAACTTCCATTGGCGACGAAAAATAAAATCAGCCACCGCGCCCGCGCAAGTCAGAAGGCACGGCAGGTGCTCCAGCAACTTCACATCTAAAATGTGTAATTCAGGTTCATCGTACGGGAAGTATCATATGAGAACCTGTATTTTGACTTCTTTAAATGAATTGTTCACGTGATAAGTGCATTCCTCACATACATGGAGTAACATTAGTGTAATTAGCCGATGGATAAACTAACCGTTGCCTACTTCTCCATGGAAGTTGCTGTTGACCCAGCCATACCTACTTACAATGGTGGTTTAGGGATACTGGCTGGAGACACTTTGCGAGCCGCAGTCAATCCGCTACCTTCATGGCATAGGCGTCGCCTACATCAGTTGCAGCCCTTATCGGATACCAATAGCCAAGTTGGTAGCGGCGCAGACTGCCATCCAAGCAAGGTTAGGCAGCTCCCAGGCTGAAATTCGTGGTGCCGAAACCAGATAAGTGCGCGCTGCCCGCAAAATACACCGCTGGTTTTTCATGTCTGAGCCTCAAGAAAGGGGGTGGTTATCGATGAAGAAAAGCAGAATAGGCATTCTCACCGGTGGCGGAGACTGCGCCGGCATTAATCCGGCAATGAAATGGTTGGTGAAAACAGCGCTGGACGAGCGAGTACAGCGTGAGAGAGGAACCCAGTATGAGGTCCTTGGGATCAGAGATGGCTGGCAAGGGCTCATGCAAACTGAGCCTAAGGCTACTGAGGAGCACCTTATGCCACTGAACCAGGAAACTGTCCGAACCTGGGACAGGTACGGAGTCACTATGCTTGGCACCTCACGAACCAATCCCTATGATCCTAAGAATGTCCAATCGAAAGTGGTATTAACCAATATAGAAACGCTTGGCTTAGACGCGCTGGTAGTCATCGGAGGGGATGACACCTTGGGCGTGGCTCGTAGGTTGGCGCGTGAAGGTGTGAATGTGGTTGGTATCCCCAAGACGATTGACAAGGATCTGCGTGAGACTGATTATACTCTGGGATTTGAGACAGCTTTGGATGTTATCACTCAGGAGGTTGACCGGCTGAGGACAACCGCCGGTTCACACAAGAGAATATTTGTTGTGGAGACAATGGGGAGGGAAACTGGCTGGCTCGCTCTTGAAGGCGGAGAATCAAGTGGCGCCTACATTATTCTGATCCCGGAGTATGATTTCTCAATTGAGAGGGTGAACGAGTTGGTTCTCGAAGGCGGGAGAGCCGGGACCAGATACGATATTATCATCGTGGCGGAAGGAGCTAAGCCAGCGGGATACGGTCAATTTACGAGGAAGCAACGCGTGGATAGCTTCGGCCACAAGGCTCTGGGTGGAATTGGCGAGTTTTTGGCTGATGAGATCCAGAAGGGTACCAAACTAGAAACACGATGCGTCCTTTTGAGCCATCTGCAGCGGGGGGGGGCGCCATGTGCCTACGACCGAAGGATGGGGCGGTACTTTGGCATTGCCGCTATGGACCTGGTTATGATGAGGGACTTTGGGAAGATGGTCTGCTATAATAATGGCAAGATTACGGCGTGCTCCCTCGAGAAGGTTGTCGGCAGACTGAAGTACGTCGACGTCAAGACTATGTATGATGTCGAAAGATATAACGGACGCCGGACTATTCTGGGGGGGGAAGAACAAGATGTACCGAGACCATGGCCTATCAAAAGATGAAATGACTTCTGCGGAACAGTCAGGAAATACTAGCCTGAGAAAAGGCGTGTCTACGCCCCCGGGCGAGGTTGATACCCTAGTAGAAAACGCCGTCTTTGGTGCTGATGAGGTGAGAGAACATAGCCGCGAGAAAATCCGGCAATTCGCTTCGGCACAGGATGTAGTTTTGGCAAGCGTTGATGGCCTGTACCGAGCTGCTGGCAAGGGGCTGTACACTGGTATCACTATTCCAGCAATAAACATCCGCGGCATCACTTATCAAGTGGCTAGGGCGGTATTTAGAGCCGCCCTGAAGGATAGGGTTGGTGCTTTTATTTTCGAAATTGCTCGTTCTGAGATAGGCTATACCGCGCAAAGGCCGGGTGAGTACGCCGCCTGCGTACTTGCGGCGGCAGTCA
>DAOUEN010000052.1:0-2478 GCA_034430415.1 Dehalococcoidia bacterium | reverse complement strand
CGGGATCACCCGGCCTTTGGGTCGTCCTGCCACAGGCCGAACATGTTGCCTTCGGTGTCCAGGCACACTGCCATATATCCCCACCCCGGCACGGTCATCTTCGGTTGAATGACTTTGCCTCCCAGCCTGTCGACCCTGGCAGCATATTCATCGATTGAATCAATACCCACGTAGCTGGTAATCCTCTGCCCGGGGTCTCCCCTCTTCCCCAGGCCCCCACCCACACCTCTTTCGCCACTCAGGCCCTGTGTTTCAATCAGGTAGTAGCCCGTCATGCCCGGTGGCGCATCCATCTTCCAGCCGAACAGCCCCTGGTAGAAGTCCCTGGCTCTCTCCGGATCATCGGCGGCAATATCGAAATGAACGATTGTAGGCACTTGTCACCTCCTTATTGACTTAGTCGTCGGAGAAACAGGACGCAATTCCCTCTACGTCCCGCTGCTCGATAGCATCGTCCAGCGCCCCGGCATACTGGCGGATTTCCTCGGCGGCTAGCTGGTGTTTCATGGTGGCACCTCGTTCAACGCCTCCGCCTCATCTGATCGCTCCGGCAAGGCATTCTACCACAGCGCCAGTAGACGCCAAATGCCCCCCAAGAAAGTCACAGAAGTATTGCCTTTCGGCCCATGCTGTATTAGCATGGAGCGCGCAACATGACTACAACATACAACGTCTATTGCGACGAAAGCTGCCACCTGGAACATGACCGCCAGCCGGTGATGGTGCTGGGAGCCGTTTGGTGCCCAGTGGAGAAGACCCGCGAAATATCGGTGCATGTTCGCAGGATTAAGGCACGGCACGGCCTTCCTCCAGGATTCGAATTCAAATGGGGCAAAGTATCGCCCGCCAAACGGGATTTCTACCTGGATTTGCTGGACTACTTCTTCGATAATGCGGACCTGCACTTCCGCGCTCTGGTCGTGCAGGACAAGTCGAAGCTGCAACACGAGCTATACGGGCAGACACACGACAGTTGGTACTACAAGATGTACTTCGACATGCTCAAGGCTATCCTTGAGCCCCAAAGCTGCTACCGGATCTACCTGGATATCAAGGACACCCGGAGTGCCTCGAAGGTCGCCATGCTGCATGACGTGCTCTGCAATAGCATCTATGACTTCGGTGGGCAGGTCATCGAGCGCGTGCAGACGGTACGGTCACACGAAGTAGAGATATTGCAGCTTGCCGACCTGCTGATTGGGGCTGTGTCGTATGTCAACCGCGGTCTCCACACAAACACAGCCAAGGTCGCCATTGTCGAAAGGATGAGACAGCATTCCGGCTACAGCCTGACGAAAAGCACTCTGCTGAGAGAGAACAAGGTCAATCTTTTCATGTGGCAAGCGACGGAACGGCAGGCATGAGCGACGCCCCGGAATGGCTGCCGCCAGCGCTGAAATATGCCGACTTCGACGGTGATTATGACAATTTCCTGGCTGCCGTGTACGCGGTATTTGAACGTGACTTCAAACGATCGAGGCCGCATTATCGCAACCGGCCGGTAACCTATGATTCTCGCGTCGAAGATGGGAAGGAGGCGGCTTTCTGGCACATTACTTCGAGCATGGATCGTAGTGCCGGGAAGAGAGAACTCGACCTAAGAAGAGCTGAACGCATACCATGGCCTAGGCCCATGATAGAGAACTCTACTGCCAAAGCAGTTTCAGTGTGGAGTAACAGAAGGATAAGGAAGAAGGGCGCGAGGCAAACGAGGATACTGATATGGCTAGAAGACCTGGACTATCTGGTGGTATTGGCTGAAATGAGGAACGTAACGGTGTTGGTTACAGCATATTGCATTGACTCCAAGTCCCAACGCCGCAAACTGAGGAAAGAAAGAGACGAGTACTACAGAACACAAAAACCGCCTTTTCAGGCGGCTTAAGTACTCCTTCTACTCGTGGCAGATGAGCTGTTGTTATTTTAATACACCTGGTTCCTTCTTGTCAATTCGCGCCAGTCCGGGCGATTCACCGGTGAACTCGGGCCTACATTCTTGCCAGAAACACCACAAAGCCCGCAACCACCGCGACCCCCAGCGCGGCCAGGATGACTATCCTGACCTTCTTCTCCTTGTCCGTCAGCTCGGACCACGGCCTCTGCTTTCTTCCCATAGTCATGCCGAGGCCCAGGCCGACAGCGATGCCGATGGCAAAACCCGCTCCCCAGTCGCTCATTCAATACCTCCGTCTGATTAGTCTCACCAGTCCCAGGACGAAATTCATCCGGGGCACGCGTTTCATGTAGGCTTCGTAGTCCCGGCCGAACTTCTGGATCAGTTCCCGGTCCTCCTCCCTGCAACTGATGTAGATGACTGCCACGCCTGCTGCCCCCAGCACCCCGAACAGCCAGTGTGGATACCACAGGAAGGTGGTCAGGAAGATGGCGTAGACCCCGCCGGTGTACTGCGGGTGCCTGACGATGGCATAGATCCCCGTGTCCACCAGGCGGGTAGTATGCACAAATGACTTGCCTTTG
>DAOUEN010000051.1:0-6079 GCA_034430415.1 Dehalococcoidia bacterium | reverse complement strand
AGGTAGGAGATGCCCCAGCCCTTGAGAGCACCAGCCCCTGCCCACAACGGCGCATGGTTGAACTTCACTCCCTTGGCGCTAAGGTCATCGTACATCTTCTGAATATCGTCCACTTCAAGGGCAAGGTGTGCCACCCCCGTGTTACACGTCTTCAGGTCAATCTTGGCACCCTTCGGAGCGACATACTCGATGAACTCGATGTTACCGTTGTCCGGAGTGGTCACGTTGGATATGAGCAGCGACACAGCCGGTATCTGCAGTATCTGCTCGATGCGCTCGCCTTTCACTTCCCTGACTGGCGTCGCCTCCAGTCCCAGAAGGTCGCAGAAGAAGTGGAGCGTCTCCTGAAGATTGCTCACAGTGAAACTGAAATGCTGGACTCCCTTTATCATTCCTTCCTCCTTTAATGAAGTCTTTTGCTATCTTGCCAACCAGCCACCATCAATGTTCAGGACAGCCCCATTGACGTAGTCGGATGCCGGCGAAGCCAGGAAGACGACAAGCCCTTTCAGGTCCTCGCCTCTCCCCCATCGGCCGGCGGGGATGCGTCCCAGAATCGCTTCGCTGCGCACCGGGTCGTTCCTCAGCGCCTCTGTCAAATCGGTCTCGATATAGCCGGGAGCGATGGCGTTCACATTGACTCCGTACTTCGCCCACTCGTTCGCCAGCGCCTTGGTGAGCTGAGCAATTCCTCCCTTGCTTGCGGCATAGCTGGGAATCAGGATCCCACCCTGGAAAGCCAACACCGAGGCAGTGAAGACTATCTTGCCCGAACCCCGCTCGATCATGTCCTTCCCGATCTCCCGGCTCAGGACAAAGTGAGAGTTGAGATTGACTTCGATCGTCTTGTCCCAATCCTCGTCCGAGTATTCCGCCGCCGGGCTGCGCATGATTGTGCCGGCATTACCTACCAGGATGTCGATTACCGGGTGCTCAGCCTTGACGCGAGCCAGAAACTCGTAGGTAGCACTCCTGTCGGAGAAATCATAGCGATAGCCCCTGAACTTGCGCCCCAGGGCCTCCACCTGCTGCCCTACTTCGCTTCCCACCTCCTCCAGCGTGAGGCTGACACCGACGATATCAGCACCGGCCTCCGCCAGGCCCACAGCCATCGCCCTGCCAAGCCCGCGCTTACAGCCCGTAACCAGCGCTACCTTGCCATCCAGCCTGAATTTATCCAATATGCTCACTCGTTTTCCTCCTGCAGATTCATTAGTCGCTGTACACCGTTGGCATCTCGTCTCGCCAAAACAGCTCCGGACCCCACATCAACGCGCGACCTGGGCCTCATTATACAGCAACGGCAGCCTCAATGGCACACCCCAGTCCTCGCTGATTGGCGAAACACCCACCGCGAGCCCACATCGCCCTACAGATAGCTGGCTAATACCGTACTCCAGCTCCAAGACCCAGTTGATGAACGGGGATCACGCATTGTCCGATGAACCTATCGCGCCAGCCAACCACCATCAACAGGCACAATGGCCCCGTTCACATAGTCCGACGCCGCTGAGGCCAGGAAAACCGCAGCCCCACTGAGGTCGTCAGGAGTTCCCCAGCGGCCGGTGGGAATGCGGTCAACGATGAATTTGTTGGTCACAGGGTCGCTCCTGAGTGCTGGATTGAGTTCGGTGGCAATATACCCCGGGGCAATGGCATTCACGTTTACTCCGTGCTTGGCCCACTCGTTGGCCAGCGCCTTGGTTAGCTGGCCAATGCCGGCCTTGCTCGCAGTGTAGCTGGGAATCAGCATCCCGCCGTGGAAGGTCATCATCGACGCAGTGAAGATTATCTTGCCCGAGCCCCTAGCAATCATGTCTTTCCCGATCTCGCGGCTCATGATGAAGTGCGAGCTGAGGTTCACTTCGATTATCTTGTCCCAGTACTCGTCTGGATGCTCTGCGGCCGGTTTGCGCATAATCGTGCCGGCGTTGCTGAACAGTATGTCGATCACCGGGTTGTCGGCCTTGAGGCGGGAGATAAACCTGTAGGTGGCCTGGCGATCTCCGAAATCACATTGGTAGCCCTTGAAGCTCCTGCCTAGAGCCTTCACCTCTTGCTCGATGCTGCTTCCAGACTCCTCCAGTGTGGCGCTCGCGCCGAGGATATCTGCGCCGGCCTCAGCGATGGCCAAGGTTATGGCCCTTCCAATACCCCGCTTGCAGCCGGTAACCAGCGCCACCTTACCATCCAGCTTGAACTGGTCCGATATGCCCATTGATATCCCTCCTATACCCTTGAGTCGCTACGCGCTGACAATGCCGGCTTCCGGTGGAAAGGCTTCAAGTTAGCCCTATACCGGCACCCTCAACGCTATTATACAATAGCGGCACGTGCCAGAGCATTGTCCGGATCGCGTGCCTGTGCCAACATGCACGCGACGGGCGGAGCAACGTGGCGGACTCAACTGCCATTGCTGTGGTAGAATGGCTAACGGTGTTTGTCACTTTGTCCGGACGGACACCAGGGCGTTTTGTTCAGTGCATCGCCCGGCGATGTCCAACCTGACGGGCGCTTGAGATACACCAGGCGGCTACCCACAGTCTCAACAAGCGAAGGGGGAGTTCGACCGTGAAGAAGAACCTGACAGAGGAGAAGAAGCACGCCACAGACTGGATTGAGTCCCACAAGAGTACTTTCTACCTGCTTTCCGATGCGATATGGAGCTACGCCGAACTTGGCATGGAGGAATACCAGTCTTCGAAGGCCATTGCCCAATGCCTGAAGAACAATGGCTTCGAAATAGAGATGGGCGTGGCTGATATGCCCACCGCCTTTGTAGCCACATCTGGGGCAGGGAAACCCGTGATAGCGCTGAGCTGCGAATACGATGCACTACCCGGCCTGTCACAAGAAAGAGCGGCAAACTGGCAAAGCCCGATCATCGAGGGGGCGCCCGGCCACGGCTGCGGACATAACCTACTGGGAGTGGCCGAAGTCATGGCTGCGATAGCCATAAAGAACGCCGTGGCTAATTTCAATCTCCCGGGGACAGTCAAGGTCTTCGGCACTCCCGCCGAGGAGCTCTGCATAGGCAAGCCATACATGGCCCGGGCCGGGCTTTTTGATGGCCTCGACGCGGTTATCGATTGGCACCCGGGGTTCTACAACCTCGCTGCCTATGATACCTGCAGCGCTTATTTCAATGTCAGGTATCACTTCAAGGGAAGGACTGCTCACGGAAATGCTCCCTGGCACGGCAGAAGTGCTCTGGATGCCGCAATACTTATGGGGCACATGATAGAAATGCTGAGAGAACACACCACACCGGGCAGTCCTCCTGAAGCAGCCCACACCATCAACTATTCGTTTCCCGATGTGGGTCCGGCTTACCCCAGTGTGGTGCCAGACAGGTCAACCCTGTGGTGTGTCGGCAGAATCGTCAGCTCCGACGAGCTGGAATACGTTATGCACAGACTGGAGAAATGCTCTGAGGCTGCCGCCATGGCTACGGAGACAAGCGTCGAGATTCAGATGATTACCGCGACCCACGAGAAAATACCCAGCAAGACAGTCTCCCGGGTAATACACGACAACTTCCAAGCCATCGGCGCACCGGAGTTCACCCAAGATGAGAGCGAGTTTGCCAAGAAAATGCAGCGAGACCTCGGCGTCCCTGAGTCAGGCCTGGACATGAGCATCACAGCCTTCGGCCCGGCCGCTACCGCAGTCTGCGACACTTCCGAATATAGCTGGCTGGCCCCATACGGCACGTTGTGGGTGACCAGCGCCCCGGGCGGCATTGGCTGGCATAACTGGCAAATTGCGGGCTGCGCCAGCTCCACCATCGGCAAGAAGGCAATGGATGTGGGCGCCATGGTGCTGGCTGCCTCGGGCATCGATCTTCTCACCCACCCTGAAATCCTTAGCGAAGCCAGGAGGGAACTGAACGAACGTCTCAACGGCAGGACCTACCGCTGCCTGGTCCCCGACACGGTCAAGCCTCCGATATTGATAAACAGGGACATCATGGACAGGTATCGTCCACTTCAGCAGAAGCACTATCAGAAACCGTGAACGAGTCGATTGGCGGACACCGCCATTGTCCCCACGTCCCTGCCCGAGAGGCGAGGCAAGTTGAAAGGAGGAGGTGAGGCATCATGCACACGGGAGCGAAAGTAGGCCAGAGGAGGCATGTTCCCGGCCCCAGGGGAGAGGAACTGCTCAAAAGAAGGGAGAGCTGCATCAGCAGGGCGTTGGGCACTCCGGTCATTTTTGTCTCCCTGGCCAGGGGAGCCAGGATATGGGACGTGGATGGGAATGAGTATATCGACTGGACCGGCGGAATATGCTGCCAGAATACCGGACACTGTAATCACCAGGTGGTGGAGGCGGTGAAGGAACAGCTGGAGAAGTTCAACCACATCTTTGCTCCCTGGCACATGTGTGAGCCCTACATTGAACTGGCGGAGAGACTCATCAATATCACGCCGGGTGATGCCCCGAAGAGAGTCCTCCTGTTTAACAGCGGGGCTGAGGCGGTCGAGAACGCCGTCAAGGCGGCGAGGAGATATACCGGCAGGTACAACATACTGGCGTTCGAGCGCGCCTTCCATGGCAGGACTCAGCTGGCAATGGGGCTCACCAGCAAGGTCAGACCCTACAAGTATGGATTCGGGATTACCGATATCGGCATCGTCCGGGCCCCGTATCCCTACAGCTACCGCTGCCCCTACCATCTGAACGACTCGGATTGTGCCACGGAGTGCTTGAGCAGAATCAGGGAAATGGATAGAACCTCCACTCCGCTGGACAGTATCGCCGCGGCAATCATAGAGCCCATCCAGGGAGAAGGAGGTTACATTCCGGCTCCTCCGGAGTTCATGAGGGGGCTGAGAGAGATATGCGATGACCACGGCATCGTCTTCATAGACGATAGCATCCAGACCGGGCTGGGGCGAACGGGGAAAATGTGGGCCATCGAGCACTCCGGGGTGATTCCCGATATCCTGCTCTCGGCAAAGAGCCTGGGTGGCGGGCTGGTCCTGTCGGCTGTCGTCGGCAGGCAGGAGATAATGGATGCGACTGACCCGGGAGGCCTGGGAGGGACTTTTGGAGGGAATCCCACATCCTGCGTTGCCGCCCTGAAGGTGTTGGAGGCAATCGAGGAGGAGGGACTCCTGGACCGGGCCGCCAGGCTGGGCCGGATCGTGATGGATGGTCTCGAAGTGATGAAGTCAAGGTATGACATCATCGGCGATATCAGGGGCCTGGGAGCAATGATCGGCGTCGAGCTGGTCAGAGACCGGAAGACAAAGGAGCCGGCCACCGCAGAAACCCGGGAAATCAGCAACAGATGCACAGAGCGAGGCCTGCTGATAAGGGCCTGTGGCCAGTTCGACAACGTCTTTCGCCTCATGTTCCCCCTGGTAATCGAAGAGGAAGACCTCGACAGGGGGATGGACATATGGCAGGAGGCCATAGGGGAAGTAAGCCACGCCTGACCGAGACAACGCTGTGAATGGTCGGTCTCGGCCGGGTCAGGCGAGCAAGTTCTCATTTTGAGCGCGGTCTTCAACTTGAAACAAAGGCCCAGAATCTTCTACGGTTGGATCATCTTGGGCATAGCCTTCGTCACCATGACGCTGGGCTACGCCCTCAGAAACACCTTCGCTGTCTTCTATCCCGCAATAGTGGAGGAGTTCGGCTGGACACGGGGCAACACGGCAATCATGTTTTCCCTTACACTACTGGTGTACGGATTGGCGGCACCGATAGCAGGTAGGCTGGTGGACAGATTTAACCCCAGAGTGACGCTATCGGCGGGGGCTTGCATTGCGGGAGGAGGTATAGCCCTGTGCAGCCTGGCTACGACTCAATGGCAGTTCTACCTCCTCTACGGCGTAATGGTAGCAATCGGCCTCAGCATGATAGGTATCACGCCTTTCAGCGCCATAGTCACCAAATGGTTTCTGAGAAAGCGAGGCCTGGTGTTCGGGGTTATGAATGCCGGCTTCAGCATCAGCCTGCTGACAGCGCCCTTCGTCCAATCCCTGATTTCCAACCTGGGCTGGCAGGCTGCCTACACCATTATCGGGCTGCTCTCCATTGCAGTTCTCCTACCATTGTGTGCCCTCTT
>DAOUEN010000050.1:0-4678 GCA_034430415.1 Dehalococcoidia bacterium | reverse complement strand
GCCCGATGAGCGGCGCGGCGCCGAGGAAGTCCCCCGCCTCGACCCCAAGGGACTCCATCACGGCCGGGTCATAGCCTATCACCACCTCGCAGCCGCTGACTCCCTGGCCGGTCGGCTTCACCCTGATTTCGACGGACAGGTCCTCTCCTGGACGGGCCTCGATGAGGGTGGGGTAGAGGTAAACGCCCTCCTCAGGCTCCGGCCGAGCAGGCGGCAGCTCCGGAGCAGGGGGTGGAGACTCCTCGGCGGGAGCGCAGGTGCACGAAACAGCCAGGGAGCACAGGCACAGCACGGCCAGCACTGCCCCGCCGAGCCGGAATCTTCGTCTTGTCAACGCCTTGTTCATGGCTATCCCCTTTCTACGCAGGGTCATTCGCTTGTGTCAGTGTCTCCTTCAGTTCCCTGCGATTACTGCTGTGTTTGTGTATCGGCAGGGGGCCCGCTCGGGCCACTGCCAGTGCCTCCGCTCCCGCCTGTGTCCGGAGCTCCGCCCCCCTGCGCGTCCTGGCCGGTCTGCGAGGACTCCCCTGGCCCGGCCACATCCGTGGGCCCTTCACCGACGCCCTCGCCGCCGCCTCCCGCCCTGACGTTGGGGTTTACCCATATCTCGTAGGTTATCAGCGAGCCCCAGTGGAAGTGTATCCTGGCGTAGTCATCTATGTACTCCTGCCTGGTGCAGACCTCCCTGGTGTCGCTGATGATGTAGTAATAGTCATCGCCTTCGTTCTCCGGCGGTCCCAGCTCGTAGTCGACCTCTCCCCCGTACAGCGTTACCGGGTGGACCACGGTGACTGTGAGCAGGTCGTTCTCGTAGGGTCCTCCGTAGCGGGCATCGGCCTCGTCGGGGTGCTCCATCATGTCGACGATGCTGGTCACCGGCCAGCACATGGAGAGCACGCCTATCTCGTTATCGACGAAGCAGCCACCGTCATCATCCCACAGGCCTATCTGGACGTAGAGCAGGGCCAGGTCGGGGTCGGAGAAGCTGCGGTCGAAGATAAGCCTGTCCCTGGTGAAGCTGTGACCGCTGGAAACACCGCCGCAGCCAAACCTGTGAATGTCCGCTGCCGAGTAGGGCAACTGGCTCAGGTCGTCTGCTTCAAGGGAGTGGTCGCTGGAACCGGCGGGCCTGCCACCTACCGTTCCCACCAGCGTGCGGGCATAGACATCACCTTCGCCCCTGAGCGTGCCGTCGCGGTCGCTGTGGACCGTGGCGCCGACGAACTTCACCTTCATCTCTCCCAGGGGCCGGGTCTCGAAAAGCTCCACATGATTCAGCACCCGTATCCACTCACCACCGGGGTTGTCATCCTTGAACGTGGTTATGCCCTGCTCTATGGGATTGGACAGCTCAATGCTGGGCAGGGCGCCGCAGTATCCCTCGGTATCGGAGCCGTCCGCCAGCATGCCGCCCCAGTCCATCTCATCTGCATCCGCGGCCCCTTCCGCATAGTAGTCAGCGGCTACTGCTCCACCTTCCAGCCCGAAGCCCGCGCTGGAGGTGGTCATAAACGCCGCCGTCCCCATGTAGTCGTCCTCCGGGTCTCCCAGGTCCGACCCGACCAGGTTGAACATCTCGAGCAAGTCGCAGGTGAGGTCGGCGCAGCTCTCCATCTCTGAGGAGGCGGTCACGACATCGATGACACAGCAGAGGGCATCTATCACCAGCATGATGGAGTCGACAAATATGTTGAGCAGCCAGCGCAGGAAGCGCTCGAATGATGAGTCCCCCTCATAGACACTGGTAGCCAGGGTGTACCCGTCGCATGAGCCGAGTTCGGACTCGGGCAGCGCCAGCACGGGCATCCAGGGCCAGCACACGGGATGGCCGTCGTCGCAGAGCGCCTCGACCCAGTTGAAGTAAGGGTAGTCCTGGGCGAACTCCTGGCTGCTGCCGTCGGACTTCGCCAGCGTTGCGTGCCCGGCGCAATGCATCTCTCCCTCTGGAGGCGTGCCGTCGGAGTCCTTGCTGAACACGATCTCGCCGATGCTGGCAACATAGTACCTTTCAGGTAAAGCAGGTACTATCATTCCCAGTAGGCTAGCTGGAGGGGTAGTGAGCTGCTGCACTCGCACCAGGTCAACCTTCACGGCCGGATTGCCGGGGTAGTCCCAGGCAGCCACCTCGAAATGTATCTGGTTCGGCGTGCCCAGCGGGTAAGGCCCCAGCTCGAAGCTGTAGCTGCGCTCGCTG
This sequence comes from Dehalococcoidia bacterium, assembly GCA_034430415.1. Lineage (GTDB taxonomy): Bacteria > Chloroflexota > Dehalococcoidia > GIF9 > AB-539-J10 > JADFUZ01. Next base: position 2,484 of record DAOUEN010000050.1, on the reverse strand, counting down.
GGGTAACCGCTGTCCCAGAAGTCGCCGGCGAGAAGCTGGGGCTCCGTCTGCCCGCCGTCGCTGTACCTGCCCCAGTGATATATCTCCACCTTCTGAAGCAGGTGGACATCCGCGATAGAAACATCGAAGGTGATGCGGTCGTTGCCCCCCGGCTGCGTTGGAGAGTGGCCTATGTCTATGATGGGAGGGTTGCTATCTATGGGCGTGAAGTCGAAGTTGGCATCCGTGACCGGCTCCAGCCCCGAGGTCACGGAGATCTCCAGGTAGGTGGGGTCCCAGGTGCCGTGCCATTCCGGGGACTCTGGCTCCTCGCCGTAGAAGGTGGGGGTCAGGGTCCATTCACCCGGGCTGAGGCAGCCGGTATTGTAGAAGGTTATCCTGCCGCCGCTCAGTCCGGCGAACGTCTGCTGTACGTCGACCAGCTTGCCCTCAACGGCGGTCATCTCGATTCCCCCTGCCTGCCCGGTCATGAAATCATATGTCATCCGCGGTTCGAGCCGCTCCGCCCTTATCTTGAGGGTATCGACATCGTAGGGGAAGCCGTAGACGTAGCCGCTGATGGTGGGGCAGGGCTCCGGCACCGTCTCTGGAGGCACGGTCGGTCTTGCCCCCTCCGCCACGACGCCGCCCCCCATTCCGGGGTAGCCTTCGGTAAACACGAGGGAGGATGGCTGCATGCCGCTTGGCGGAGGCACGCCCGGGGCCTCGCCTGGTATTCTGGTGCCGCCGACAGCTTCCTCCTTCTCGTCAGGGGGCAAGCTGCTCCCGTCCGGGAACTTGATTTCGCCGTCCTCCGACACGGTGATGGCCGGGTCCGCGCCCCTGGCGCTGGAGAGCCAGTTGGCCAGGTCATCCGGGGAAGGCAGCGGTTCGCCGCGCTCTTTGCCGCCGGAGGCGATCCAGTCCAGCCTGAGCTCGTTGTGGAGCATATCGAGCACTGCGGCGTCTTCCTCATCCAGCGATTGCAGCGCCGCCAGGGTACCCATGTTGATCCCCCTGAGGAGACCGAAGTTGCGCTTGCCCAGGCCGGGGATGGCCTTTTCCAGCTCAGCCTCGCTGACAGCCTGGAGGAGGCTTTCCGGTGCCACGCCGGCTCTCAGGCCCAGGTCTTCGAAGGCACCGGCGCTGCCCACGCTGTCCAGCAGCCCCTGCGGCGTGGAGATGCCGGTGTCCTTCAGCTTCTCGTCGGTTATCGACTTGCCGTAGCGGGCGCCCACTATGGCCAGGTCCTTGAAGTCCACGGTGCCGTCTACGTTGGGGTCCCAGGGAACGTGAGAGCTTCCCGTCTCCCCGCGGTAGTGGGCGGCTATGATGCTGACGTCATCGTGGTTGACCTCGTCGTCGCCGTCCACATCGCTCTGGCGGGGCTCAGGCCCGGGTTTGACCGGCGCTGCCTCGCCGCGCCTGAAGCAGTAGTGATATATCTCCTCCTGGGCGTCAAGCACCTGGCATACAATGGGGGCGCCGTTGTCGTCCAGGCAGAACTCCAGGCCCCGGGCGTAGCCCTCGTCTTTGCTCAGGCATTCACAGTCGGCCGGGCATTCAAGCGGTGGTGGCGTTGGCGCCGGAGCCGGAGTACAGACGCATTCCGCGGTCAGGCAGTTGTTCTGCTCGTCTTCCTCCTCCACAGCCGCATCGTTGTCGGCGCATACCGTGACCTTTATCGTCCGGCACTCATCCCAGGCGTAGCCGTCGAACCATGACTGGTACTCGTCTCCCGGGCCCAGCCCGATGGGCACCGTATCCTCGGATTCTTTGGTGCTCTCCACTATCAGGACGGCGACGTGGCTGGAGGAAGCCGGTGCCTGGCCGGCGTTCCTCACCGTGTAGCCTACGCGGTGCTTCTCCCAGTCGCAGGCTATTTCCTCGATGACCAGGTCGGGGAGCTCGGGAGCTGCGGCCGTTATCCTGGCCTCGGCCCACGCCGCCCAGTCCCTGCCCGAGCTCTGCCCGGCGTTCACGTAGAGTATGAAATGGCCGGTCCTGCCGGCCAGGGAGCCGAGGTCGGCGCTCACGGTATCAAGATGGCCATTGTAGGTGGCATAGCGGGTCAGCAGAGTCTGCCTGCTCTGCCCCTCCTCGAACTGGACCTGGAAGGTGACGCCGTCAGTCTCGGTGGCTCCCTTGAAGAAACCCACCGTCACCTCCAGTTCCGCCCCTGTGGGGACGGTGGACTGGGGGTAACGGCCCATTATCCAGCCGTTGCTCACCCACTGGGGGTGGGTCTCCAGGGCATTGGCCCAGGTGCTGTTGTCCTCGAGCTGGGCGCTGCTGCGGTGCAGGGCAAAGCCCCGGCTGTCGCTGTCGCTGCCGGGGAAGGGGAGGCTGCCGGCCCCGCTGAACCAGGAGGCGCTGCCCGCCTGGGCCACGAAGTCATAGACGGTAGTGTCGGCGGCAAATACGGTATGGCTGTTGCTGGACGGGGGGAAACCTGAGAGCAGGATGGCCGGGACCAGAAGAACTGACAGAGCAAGGGAAAGGCGC
>DAOUEN010000049.1:0-19450 GCA_034430415.1 Dehalococcoidia bacterium | reverse complement strand
GATGTTCAATGCTTTTGAGAGAGTAGCTTTCGACTTCTTCCCCGGACTCAGCGAAGCCTGGAGGGTCTTCAAAGAAGCTGGAGCCAGCAGCGTCCACCTGGCAGGGTCCGGCCCCTGCCTCTTCACCCCTGCTCCCGGGAAAGACCCGGCCGATGAGTTGCGTTCGCGCCTGGAGCATCAGGGGCTGAGATGCTACATAGCGACAGCGCCAGCCTTTCCTCGTCCGCTCTGGTCTTGACTTCGCCGTCCAGTTTCGCCCGGTGCAACTCCTTAAGGACTCTCCCCAGTTCCGGGCCGGCAGAAATACCCAGCCTTATTAGCTTCTCTCCATCGAGAGCTGTCTTCACGTACCTCAGCCTGGCCAGGAACAGTTCGAGATTGGAACATACCAGAAGAGACTCAGAGGCCAAGGCATTGGCCTGAATGGCTACCGGGTTGTATCCATGAAGCAAGGAGTAGACTGCGCTTCGCTTCACGGAGGGCCGGTCCAGAAGACAAAGCTCCCCTTTCAAGCACAGCGTATCACGCAACATCTGGGCTGTGTTCTTTGGCAGATTAAGCCGCTGAATGAAGTTCTCGCTCTCCTCCTTGCTGAGATGGTAAACAAGGAGGCACAGGTAGAGGGAAGGGAGCTGTCTGGCTTTGCTGAGCCTGCGCGTCCTACCGAATCTCTCGGCTATCCAGCCGTCGCCTTTGAGCTGAGGGTTGATCTGTTGTAGCGCCCCCAGTTCGCCAAGCCTCTCAATAGCATGTTCCGGATATCTCTCCCGGAGAATCAGCTCCAGCTCGTGTCTCATGCGGTCGGGGCTTATGGTTCTCAGCATAGGAACGTCTCGTACGAGCAGCTCAGCAGTCCCTGGCTCCAGGCTGAAACCCAGCCGTTGCTCGTAGCGGACAGCCCTGAGGATTCTGGTAGCGTCGTCGGTGAAACTCCTGCTGTGCAGAACCCGGATAAGGCCGCGATCCAGATCACTCTTACCGTCGTAGGGATCGATTAGAACCGCGTAGTCCTTCGATGCCAGACATATGCTCATGGCATTCACGGTGAAGTCCCTGCGGGAGAGATCATCGCTGAGAGTTCCCGGGAACACCTTCGGCAGCGCGCCGGGACTGGCATAGGTCTCCCGCCTCGCACTGGCCATGTCGAGGCTGAAATCGCCATAGCCAAGCTTGGCGGTGCCAAAGCGGGGATGCGTGACCAGCTTCATCTGCGGACTCCCGGCCAGTTGCTGAGCCAGCCTCACTGCATCGCCCTCGATTACCAGATCGAGGTCGAAGTTGGCTTGACCGAGGAGCAGGTCTCGCACCACTCCACCCACGAGGTACGCCCTTTGCCCCAGCCGATCAGCCTCTTCGCTGACGCCCCTAACCAGCTCCAGAATCCATGGAGGCAAGTACTGCTCAAGCTGTAAAGCCAGGTTCATCTTCGCTCGGTCTTCAGTCAATCACGGCTGCCTCAGGGTAGCACCATTATACCATCGCCGTTTTCCCGGCAGTCGCCGTGCAGGCTGGAACGCCGCACCAGACCACCCGGCAGGATACCCGATCGGTATTCGTTCAAAGGAGACGCAGCACGCAGCCAACAGAGGGACGCTGCAGCAGTTCAGAAGACGGCAGCTGAGTCCTCGCCCGCTCCGCAGGCAGGGCCGGCAATGTGGTCCACCAACTCCTCGCCCAGGGGAGACGTCGGGGCGAGAGGATTTGAACCTCCGACTTCAGCGTCCCGAACGCTGCGCGCTACCGGACTGCGCTACGCCCCGTTTGTCTCGGCTATTATAAAGTGGTTTAATTGCTGGAACAAGTTCACTAACCAGAGAGACGAGGGCAAATGAGATACTGCGTCCTGATAATCGATGGGGCCGCCGGCTGGCCGCTGCCGGCACACGGCGGGAAGACCTGCCTGGAGCTGGCACAGACGCCGAACCTGGACGCCATGGCAAGCCAGAGCCTCCTGGGGGTGGCTCGTACAGTCCCCGAGGGGATGGAGCCCAGCAGCGGCTGCGCCTGCATGTCTATCCTGGGCTACGATCCCCGGGTCTACTACCGGGGGAGGAGCGCCATTGAAGCCAGGAGCATGGGCGTTCCCATTGGCGCCGGAGAGGCCGCCTTCCGCTGCAATCTGGTTTCCGTCTGCGATGGAAAGATGCGAAGCTACAGCTCGGGCTTCATCAGCACCGAAGAGGCACGAACCTTTGTCTCCGCTCTGAATGATAACCTGAGCGACGACGGAGTGCACTTCTATCCCGGAGTTAGCTATAGACAGCTGTGCAAGATACAAGGTAGGGAAGACACGCTTCTAGCCGACTGCACTCCTGCTCACGACATCCACGACCAACCGATTGACGGGTTTCTGCCTAAAGGGCCCGGCAGCGACTTCCTGCGAGACCTGATGATGCGCTCGGAAGAGCTGTTCCGGGATCATCCAACAAACGTAGAACGCCGATCTCGTGGCGATATGCCAGCTACTATGATATGGCTTTTCTGGGGTAGCGGCAGAATACCCGACATGCCAGCTTTCAAGCAGGTTCGGGGCCTTGCTGCTGCTATGACCTCCGGAGTTGATCTTCTCCGAGGCCTGGCGAAGATGGCCGAGATGAAGGTACTGGACATCCCCGGAGTCACCGGCGACCAGGACAACGACTACACCGCCCAGGCAATAGGAGCGCTGCAAGCGCTGGAGAACTACGATGTTGTGATCATCCATGTGGAGGCACCGGACGAGGCCAGCCACGCCGGCTCTGTGGGGGAAAAGGTGACGGCTATCGAGCTTACGGACAGAGAGATAGTGGGCCGAATCCGCGACTGGGACAAAGAGGCTCTACGGGTACTCGTTATGCCGGATCACCCGACACCCATAGAGACTCAGACCCACATTGGAGAGCCCGTCCCTTTTTTGCTCTGGGGGGCAGGGTTCGAAGCCAATGGAGCCAGGAGGTTCACTGAGGCAGAGGCAAGAAGCACAGCCGTCTTCCTTGAACGGGGGCACGATATCATCAGCAGACTGACCAAGTAAAGGAGCGACATGGCTTTACTAGTGCAGAAATACGGCGGCAGCTCTGTCGCAGATGCTGAGAAGATCAAGAATGTGGCCCGTCGCATAGCCAGGGCCAAAGACGAGGGGAACCAGGTGGTCGTCGTTGTCTCAGCAATGGGAGACACCACTGATGAGCTGATCAACCTGGCCCGGCAGATCACCGAGCGCCCAAAAGAGAGAGAACTCGACCTCCTGCTCTCCACAGGCGAGCTGGTTTCCAGCACTCTCCTGGCTATGGCAGTGGAGACTCTGGGATACAAAGCAGTCAGCCTGACCGGCATCCAGGCAGGCATTCACACTGATTCCAACTTCAGCCGAGCGCGGATTCTTCGTGTTGCCCCCAAGCGAGTCGTCAGCGAGCTGAAAAAAGACAGGATCGTCATCGTGGCCGGATTTCAGGGCGTCAATCAGGATATGGACATCACCACGCTGGGCCGCGGTGGCTCTGACACCACCGCCGTAGCCCTGGCCGTCAGTCTGGGGGCCGAGAGCTGCCAGATCTACACTGATGTCGAGGGTGTCTACACCGCTGACCCTCGCCTGGCGCCGCAGGCAAGGAAACTGACGCAGATCGGCTATGAGGAGATGCTAGAGCTTGCCACCTACGGAGCCAAGATAATGCACCCCAGAGCAGTGGAACTGGGCCAGTTCTACAATATACCTCTCCTGGTGGCTTCTAGCTTTGGTGATAGCCCGGGCACTACTATCTGCAAGGAGGCTTCTATGGAACTAAGAAACAGGGTGAGCGGTATTGCCCACGACACGAACGTCGCTCAGATTACCGTGATTGACATTCCTGACAGCCCCGGCACAGCTGCGGCGCTCTTCGAGCCTCTGGCCAGGGCAAACATAAGCGTGGACACCATTGTTCAGAACGCCAGCGCTGAGGCTACGACGAACCTTACCTTCACGGTGTCCCGAAACGACCTTGTCAAGGCAATGTCCATAGCGGAACCCGTGGCCAAATCCGCAGGAGCGAAGAAATGTGTTGCTGACTGCACGCTAGGAAAGGTCAGCATCATAGGAAGCGGGATGCAGAATACGCCGGGCTATGCCGCCAGGATGTTCCGCACTCTCTCTGAACATGGCATAAATATCCAGCTAATCACTACTTCGGAGATAAGGATAACCTGCATCATCTCCGAGGAAAGGATCAAGGATGCCGTGCAAGCACTGCACCGGGCCTTTGAACTCGAGTTCGCTTGACATTACTTATAGAGCTTGCCAACATTTGTCTGGATTGGCAAGAGATGACCTACCAGCAAGAGGAAGAGCAGACTAGTCTGGGCAAACGGCTAAGTCAGGAAGCCGTAAGCCTGGCCCTCCAGGGGCGCTGGGAAGAGGCGGCGGCGGTAAACCAGAGCATCCTTGAGAGATTCGCCAGTGACGTCGCGGCCTGCAATCGTCTCGGCAGGGCTTTGACTGAGCTCGGCGAGTTCGCCAAAGCGAGAGAGGCATATAACCAGGCACTGGAGCTTTCGCCCCACAACGCCATCGCCAGCAAGAACCTGGCCCGATTGGCCAGCCTGGTCGAAACCGGAGCGAGCTCAAATGGTAAAGCCAAGAGGATCTCGTCTGAACTCTTCATCACCGAAATGGGCAAGGCGGGGGTGGTGAAGCTCGAAAATCTGGCTCCGGCAGAGGTGCTGGTCAGGATAAGTGTCGGAGCCAAGGTGCACTTGGAACGGAAAGGGCAACGCCTGATTGTGACAAGTGAGTATGGGGAGTATCTGGGGGAGATCGAGCCAAGATACGCACTGCGCCTTGCCAGGCTAATGCGAGGTGGAAACAGGTACGCCGCCGCCATACTCAGTGCGGGAGACGGAGGAGCACAGATAATCGTCAGGGAGGAATACCGACATCCCAGCCAGGCCGGGCTTGTCTCTTTTCCCACCGTAGCTAAAGAACACCCGCATACCTATGCCAGGGAATTCCCTCTGACATATGGTATCTCTCCCAATGAAAGAGAGACTTCCAACAGGGCGGAGTACTTCGAGGAAGAAGGGGGAGAGCCCGATGACGAGGAGAGGGCTGTACTGGAAGGTTTCTCTCTGCTTGAGGAACCAGCTAACGAGGGAGGATTTGACCAGTGACGGGCATCGGCGTGGTAAAGCCTATCGACATTGAGAAGGAGATGAAGAGCTCCTACCTTGACTATGCCATGAGTGTAATCGTCTCCCGCGCACTACCCGACGTGCGAGATGGCTTGAAACCGGTACAGCGGCGAGTTCTATATGCCATGGAGGAACTGGGGCTGCGTCACAATAGCCCACACAAGAAGAGTGCGCGAATCGTCGGCGAGGTCCTGGGCAAATACCACCCCCACGGGGATGCCCCTGTATACGAGGCCATGGTTCGCATGGCTCAGGATTTCTCACTAAGGCATGTTCTGGTTGACGGCCAGGGCAACTTTGGCAGCGTAGACAACGACCCCCCCGCAGCGATGAGGTATACCGAGGCCAGGCTTGCCGGGATTGCCGAAGAAATGCTGGTGGACATCGACAAAGACACTGTAGACTTCGTCCCCAACTTCGACGACTCCCTCAAAGAACCATCCGTCCTGCCAGCCAAGTTGCCCAATCTGCTGATCAACGGCTCCTCAGGGATTGCGGTGGGCATGGCCACCAATATGCCCCCGCACAACCTGGGAGAGATATGCGATGCCATTGCCCTCCTCATCGACAATCCCGAGGTCACGACAGATGAACTGATGCGGTGTGTCAAGGGCCCTGACTTCCCCACCGGGGCCATCATATTGGGCCAGGAGGGCATTAGAAGCGCCTATGCTACAGGGCGAGGGAAGGTTGTCCTTCGAGCCAAGGCCAGCGAGGTAAGCACCAAGGCAGACAAGAGACAGATAGTCATTAGCGAACTCCCCTACCAGGTAAATAAGGCAGCCCTGGTGGAGAGGATAGCGGAACTGGTCAAGGGGAAGAAGCTCTCCGGGATTGCCGAAGTGCGAGATGAATCCGACAGGGAGGGCATGCGCGTTGTCATTGAGCTCAGAAAGGATGCGCAGCCACAGCGGATACTCAACAACCTGTACAAGAATACCCCGATGCAGTCCGCCTTCTTCATCAACATGGTTGCCCTGGTTGACGGACAGCCAAAGCTGATTGACCTGAAAGAAGCTCTGAGTTGCCACATCGGCTTCCGCAGCGAGGTCATTACCAGGCGCTCCCGCTTCGAGCTGGAGAAAGCTAGAAACAGGGCCCACATCCTGGAAGGCTTCAGGATAGCCCTTGACAACATCGAGCAGGTCATCAGTGTTATCCGCCGATCCGAAACCGTCGATGCCGCCCGCAGCAACCTGATGAGTACCTTCGACCTATCACAAGTCCAGGCCCAGGCCATTCTTGACATGCCGCTCCGCCGGCTGGCTCACCTGGAGCGAGAGAAGATCGCCGAGGAGTATGCCGAGGTACTGAAGAACATCTCCTACCTGGAGGACCTGCTGGCCAACCCCAGAAAGATACTGTACCTCATCAAAGAAGATGCCACCCAGTTGAAATCCAAGTATGGCGGCAAGCGGCGCACCGTGATTAGCAGGGAAGAGGCCACCCAGTTCAGCCAGGAAGACCTTATCCCTCACCAGCAAGTGATAGTCACCCTTAGCAACCAGGGGTTCATCAAGAGGCTCCCCGCCAGCACTTATCGACTACAGCACCGAGGTGGTAGAGGGGTAATGGGAATGGTGACCCGTGAGGACGACTCAGTGCGACATGTCCTGGCAGCCGACACACACGACAACATACTTCTCTTCACCGGCCGAGGCAGGGCCTACGGTCTGAAGTGCTACGAGATCCCCGAGGACTCTTCCCGGACCACCAAGGGCATGGCACTGGTCAACCTGCTGCCCGTCGACCTGAAAGACGAGGTAACTGCCGTAGTGGCAGTGACACGGTTCCAGCCAGACTTGTTCTTGGTGCTGACTACTAAGGGCGGCGACATAAAGAAGACCGCTCTGAACGAATTCGCTTCAATCAGACGAACCGGCCTCATCGCCATAGGTCTCAAGAGAAACGACACGCTGGTGTCGGTCAGAGCAGTCACCGATACGGACGAACTGATCCTGGTGAGCCGGAACGGGCAGGCTGCCAAGTTCAAGGTCAGTGAACTGAGGACTGCCTCTCGCAGCAGCGGTGGCGTCCGAGGTCTCCGCCTGGTCAACGACTCCGTAGTGGGCATGGATCCGGTCTCCCCTGACAACTACGTACTCACCGTGACAGAGAAAGGGTTCGGTAAGCTGACCCGCGTGCAGAGCTACCCTATCCACAGGAGAGGCGGCAAAGGAATCAGAGCTCACAGAATCAGCGAGATAACGGGCAGCGTGGCGGTGTCCAAGCTTGTCCCTCCCGAGGGGACCCTGGTCATACTGTCAGCTACGGGCAACGTGGTGTGCATCCCTATCGCGCAGATATCGGTTCAGAGCAGAAATGGCCGCGGCGTACACGTAATGGCGCTAGCTGAAGAAGATAAAGTGGTTTCCATCACCACCCATGACCACTAGTAACCGTGAAAGCAACTCAGACAGGTGATTGAGTCCATCTTCGCTCAAGGCCCTGACGAAAGCATTGAGGGTGCCTTGGCGTAACCCGGCAAGGGAGGCCAGCCTGATATGAAGCTGATCTTTATACATGGTTCGGGAAACACGGGTGCGGTCTGGCAGTACCAGGTGCAGCACTTCCCAGAAGCCGAGGCCGTCGACCTCCCGGGGCATCTTTCCCCGGGAAAACCCTGCACCAGCATCGAAGACTACGCCGCCTGGCTACACCGCCACATCGTCGAGCAAGGATACACTGCTCCGGTTCTGGCCGGGCACTCCCTGGGCGGGGGCATCGCCCTGACATATGCGCTGCAGCACCCCCGGGACACCAGAGCGCTTATCCTCATCGGCACCGGCGCCAAGCTGCGCGTGGCTCCACAGTACCTATCCGCAATGCAGGAGGGCATAGAGAACCCTTCCGCATGGGCACAGGACTTTGTGGCGCCCAATTACAGTCACATTGATCCAGAACTAAGGGAAACCCTGACGGCCAGGACCATTCAGGTTGGGGCCGAGGTGCAGCTAAACGACTTCATCTGCTGCGACAAGTTCGACGTCATGAACAGACTCGACCAGATCAAGGTCCCCACGCTGGTTCTCTGTGGCAGTGAGGACTTGATGACTCCACCCAAGTACGGCTCTTACCTGGCCTCACAGATAGAAGGGGCGAAACTCGTCGTCGTCGATGGCGGCACCCACTTCCTCTTCGCGGAAAAACCCGAAATCGTCAACCAGGCTATCGAGCAGTTCCTGCACGGGCTCTAGTTGCCTCATACCTCTCCCGGCAGAGGCCTTGCCACTGCTGCAGTCCACAGGCATTGCAGTTCCCGCTGCGGCAATCCGGAGTCTGCTCGTCCCGCCATAGCCTACGGTACTCCTCCTGAAGAAACCTGGTGCTTACCCCGATATCGATATGTTGCCAGGGGAGTACCTCATCCAGGGGCCGTTCCCTGTTGGCATAGAAGGAAGGTTCAAGGCCGCATCGCCCGAAGGCATCAAGCCATTTCCCGTAGTCGAAGCAATCACCCCAGGCATCGAACTTGGCCCCGGACTGCCAGGCGTGATAGAGCACCTGGCCCAAACGGCGGTCACCCCGGGACAGGGCCGCCTCAATCTGGCTGCTCCTGGGATCAGGCCACGAGAGCCGCACCTGCTGCCCTCGCAGTCCTCTCTTCAATATCTCGAACTTGGGCAATAGCTGCTCCTCAGTTTCCTGGGCTACCCACTGGCAGGGAGTATGAGGTTTAGGAATAAGAACTGACGTGCCGATTTGCAGTCTGAGGATTCCTCTCAGGCCGCGTATCTTCGCCACCAGTTGGACGATGCTGTACACATCGTCGACAGTCTCACCGGGCAATCCCAGCATGAAGTACAGCTTGAGCTTCGACCAACCCTTATTCAGAAAGGCAGCCAGGGTCTCCAGTATCGCCTCATCCGAGATATCCTTGTTGATAACCCGCCGTAGTCTCTCGTTCCCTGCCTCAGGAGCAAAGGTGCAGGTTGCCTTGCGCTGCGAAGGCAGCGACTCCATCAACCTTACGGCGTTGCTATCTAACCTCAAGCTAGGCAGCGACAGGGCGGTGTTACTCGTGCGACAGCGCTGGGAGAGCTGAACCACGAGCTCCTCGATGCCGGAATAGTCCCCTGTGCTGAGAGAGAGCAGAGACGTCTCTCTGAAGCCACAGTTCTTGGATAGCTGGTCCATGGCTTCTACTATCTCCTCTCGTGACCTCTGGCGCACAGGCCGGTAGATCATCCCCGCCTGGCAGAACCGGCAACCCTGAGTGCAGCCTCTCTGGACCTCTATGCTGCCGTAGTCGTGAACTACTTCAACATAAGGCACCACAGGCCTGATAGGCGGAACTGGCAGCTCGCTTACTATCCTGCGTCTGATCTTTGCTTTGGCTTCAGGTATCTTCGGCACGATACCCTCGAGAGTGCCATCTTCCCTGTAGGCCACCTGATAGAAGCCAGGGACGTAGAAACCATCAAGCCCGGCAACTGCCTCCAGCACTCCCTTCCTGTTGCCACTGTGTCTCCGAAAGACGTCCAGTAACTCCAGTATCGCTTCTTCACCTTCGCCGACCACAAAAAGGTCGATGAACTCAGCCATGGGCTCAGGATTGAGAGCACAGCTACCGCCGGCTATTACCAGCGGGTGAGAACTGTCTCTCTGCGAAGCGAACAGAGGGATCCGGGCCAGGTCCAGGATATTCAATACGTTGGTGTAGGTGAGTTCATATCCCAGGGAAAAACCGACAATGTCGAACTGCTTCAAGGGGTGTTTCGTTTCCAGACTAAAAAGGGGGATGCTCTCTTTTCGCAGAGCCATCTCCATATCAGTCCACGGGGCATAGACTCTCTCTGCCAGCACATCTGGCTGGAGATTCAGGATCTCGTAGAGGATAGACAGCGCCAAGTTGGACATGCCAATCTCGTAAACGTCGGGATAGCAGAGGGCAATCCGTATGGGCGTAGTCTCCCATCCCTTGGAGCAGCTATTCCACTCGCCGCCAGCATAGCGAGCTGGCCTGGAGACCTGGGGTAGGATTCTGTCGAACTGTTCCACTTTTTGGCCTGCGCATTATAGCCTCTGCTATCGTGATTCACAATTCGGTAGAAACCTGTCCCCAATCGCTCCCCACCGACGGATTGACCACGGCAGGCCCCGCCACCTAGAATAGGGCACAGGGCATGAAAGCACTGGTGCAGCGGGTCGCCGGCGCCTCCGTAGGCGTAGACGGCAGAACGGTCGGCCACATCGATCGGGGTCTGCTGATCTTCCTGGGAGTCAGTCGGGAGGACTCCGAAGAAGACGCCCGTTATCTGGCAAACAAGATAGCTAATTTGCGGATATTTCCCAGCGAGGAAGGAGAATTTGACCTTTCAGCGCTGGAAATAGGAGGCGAAGTCCTCGTAGTGAGCCAGTTCACCCTGCTGGCCGATTCACGGAAGGGCAGACGCCCGAGCTTCACCCAGGCAGCCCCGCCCGATAGGGCAAAGGAGCTCTACGAGTTCTTCATTGAGCAAGTCCGCTCCGCTGACTTGAAGGTAGAAACGGGCGTGTTCCAGCAGCACATGCTGGTGGAGATCCATAACGACGGCCCGGTGACTCTGTGGCTGGAAAGTATAAGCAAATGATTGCACCAGCAACATATTGCAGTGTCCCTCGAACTCTGTTACAATTCCAGCTGGAAATGAGTTGCCACGAAGTCCTGCAGGCACAAGGCTATCGGTTGACTCCGCAGCGCATGCTGGTGATCGAAACCCTTAACAGTGCTGACGGCCACATTAGCGCTGAGGAGATCTACGAGCAATTCCACAGGCGCTATCCCTACAGCAATATCTCTACCGTGTACCGCACCCTGGAGTTGCTGAAGAAACTCAATCTGGTGAGCGAAACCGACTTCGGGGAGGGGTGTGTCCGCTACCACGTAGCTGAGAAGAGCCACCATCATCACCTCGTCTGCCGTACCTGCGGCGACGTGATCGACCTGGACGAGTCTGTGCTATATCCTCTGAGGGATACCCTGCTTCGGGACTATGGTTTCCAAGCAGACCTGAGGCACATAGCTATCCCGGGGAGATGCAGTGACTGCCGCAGGAAGGGGAAATAGCTCCCACAACACGGCGAGAAGGGGAATGACAACATGAACGAGGAGAAGCTGATAGCGTTGATTGACTACTGGATCGAGCACAACCGGGAGCACGAGCAGGAGTTTCGCGACTGGGCTGAAAAGACCGCTTCCTCATCCCGCGAGACAGCGCAGCAGCTCCGAGAGGCGGCCGCAAGGATGGCCGAGGCCAGCGAATGCCTGGAGAAATCACGCCAGGCCATAGCCCGGGCACAAGGGGAGGGATAGAATGTGCTTAGCCAAAGTATATGAGAATGCCAAAGAAGACGAGCCAGCTCTGGAAGAGGTCGCATACCTGACCGTCGATGGCGACCGGATAGAAGTGGAGACCCTGTTCGGGGAAAGACGAGCTTTCCAGGGGAGAGTGCGTTACATAGATTTTCTGAAGTCCAGGATCCAACTGAGCCAGGACTGATTTTTTTTGCCATAGTAGTGCAATTAGTTGCACGTGCATGCTATATTGAAAGGAGGAACCATGAGAGGTAGGGTCTTTTCGGTCATTGTGGCAACGCTCTTGACAACAGCTCTGCTCTTGCCCTTATCCTGCTCTCCCTCACCGGGCGGCGTAATCGCCGGAACTTCGCTGATAGCCGAAATCGCTCAGGATCTTGCTGGTGGCAAGCTCGAAGTACAGAACCTGATCCCGCCGGGCATGTGTCCCGGGCACTACGACATGAAGCCCAGCGACGTTGAGGCGCTGGCGAACAGCAAGGCTCTTCTCATCCACTCCTGGCAGCAGGAGAAGGCGAACATAACCGGCCTTATCGAAGCCGCCGATAACTCCGACCTGATTGTCAAGGTCATCGTCGCCGAGGGAAACTGGATGGCGCCCCCGGTGCAGGCTGAAGCCGTCCAGGCAACCGCATTGGCTCTGGGAGAAATAGACCCGCAGAACTCAGCGCTCTACCAACAGAAGGCCGAAGACCGGCTGGGGGCAATCCAGGCCAGGGGCGAGGAAGTCAAGGATAGACTGCAGCAGGCTGAAGTAGCGGGAGTGAAGGTGATCTGCGCTCAGGAGCAGGCAGGCTTTGTGAACTGGACGGGCTTCGACTTGGTAGCGACGTACGGCCGGCCTGAAGAGTTGAGCGTGGCGGACATAGAGCAGTTGGTGGTCCAAGCCAAGGAGGCCGGAGTGACCCTGGTCATCGACAACCTGCAGAGCGGAGGGACGGCTAACAGCGAGACAATAGCACGGGACATCGGAGCCGCTCAGGTGACCATATCCAATTTCCCGGGCGGATTTGAGGGAACTGAAACCTGGGAGAAGACACTGGACAATAACGTCGACCTACTCCTCGGAGCTTTGGCTCAGTAGAGGCAGCAACACGTGGATGACATAGTCATCAGCATCAAGGATGCCGTAGTCTCCTACAGGGAAGACGTAGCCCTGCAGGGCGTGTCCCTGGAAGTACACAGAGGGGAGTTCATCGGCATTATTGGCCCCAACGGCGCCGGCAAGACTACCCTGCTTACTGTCATCAACGGCCTGGGAAGACTGGTTCAAGGCGAAGTCCGGGTATTGGGACTACCGGTGAACGAGAGAAACGGCATCAAGCTGAGGAGGCGCATAGGCTACGTGGCGCAGGTCGAGAATATCGACCCTAGGTTGCCCATCAATGTCAGAGAGACCGTAATGGTGGGCGCTTACGGCCGCCTGGGACTGTTCCACCGGCCAAAGGCGGCGGACTGGGCCAGCGTGGACAGAATGGCGGATATGGTGGGCATTGCCCATCTGGCGCAGCGCCCCATCGGGCATCTCTCCGGAGGTGAATACCAGAGAGCGGCTATCGCCAGAGCCATAATCCAGGAGCCCGACATATTCCTGCTGGACGAGCCCACGGCCTCCATAGATGAGCGAGCCCAATGGGAGATTCTCGACCTGATACAGAGGATTCACCGGAAGTATGGAATGACTACCCTGTTCGTAACACACGACCTCCGGCAACTGCCGGCCACTTGTGACCGGCTGGTTCTGATGAAGGAGGGCCGGATCTGGAGACAGGGCAAACCCGAATTGATTTTGAAAAAAAATGTATTGAGCCAGCTCTACGGCGCTCCCATATCAGCGCCCATTGGGCTGTCTCGCAGCTAGCGGAGTGCAGCATGGACTCTTCTATTTTGCAGTACCAATTCATGCAGAACGCCATCCTTGCCGGCCTCTGCGGCGGCATAACCTGCTCCATCATCGGTGTCTTTGTGGTCACCATGCACCTCTCCTTCATGGGAGTATGCATCGCCCACGCTGCCTTCGCCGGAGCCCTTATGGGAATATGGCTCGGCTTCAACCCCCTGATTGGCGCCCTGGTCTTCAGTCTGGTCTCAGCCGGTATCATCGGTCCCATGGCCGACCGGGGAGAACTGAGTCCCGACACCTCAATCGGCATTATTTTCTCTCTAATGCTGGGGCTGGCGTTCCTCTTTCTGGGATTGATGCCCGGTTCGAGAACCGAAGCCCTGAACCTGTTCTGGGGGAGCATCCTCACTGTCAGCCGCCAGGACTTGGCCTTCCTGGGCGGAGTAACAGCCGTGGAGATCGGGCTGGTGCTTGTCTTCTACAAGGAAATCCAGGCGGTAATCTGTCACCGACAGGTAGCCCTGGCCGTAGGCATCCCCGCCACGCTCATCTTCTACGGGCTGCTGTTTGCCACCGGGCTCACCATCACCGCGTCGCTGCGAAGCATAGGCGGCCTGCTCATATACGCCCTGATCATCAACCCGGCTGCCGCCGCTTACCAGCTTACCTACAGCCTGAAACGAATGCTCCTGCTAGCTTCCCTCTTCGGCGTTGTCTCCTGCTTCGCTGGGCTGGCAGCCTCCTATTTCCTGGACATTCCATCAGGGGCATCCATCGTGATAACTTCGTGCGCCATCTTCGGGGTGGCCACAGCGTTCTCTCCCAAGAGGAAGGTCAAGACATGGCAACGGAACTGAGCGTCAGGGCAGCGGTGCAACTCCAGGAGTACTTCGACCAGCTAGCTTGCCACTGGGACAGAGAGGTCAGTCTGGCCGGCCTGGAGTGCCTCAGCCACATCGTACGGGAACTGGATCTTGGGCAGGGGAGCCGCGTGCTCGATGTCGGATGCGGCACAGGCGTCCTGCTGCCCTTACTTGTCGAGGCAGTGGGTGCCAGAGGTAGAATAGCAGCCCTGGACTTCTCCAGAAACATGCTCCTGGAGGCCAGGGCCAAAGGCTTTCAACCCATCGTGAGCCTCGTTCAGGCAGACGTCACAGATATTCCTCTGATTGACGGTTTTGCTCATATGGTCATATGCAACAGCGCTTTCCCCCATTTCGGCGACAAAGCGGAGGCGCTCAAAGAAATGACCAGGGTGCTTCGAGACGATGGTCGCCTGGTCATCTGCCATACCGCAAGCCGGGACAGGATTAACCGTTTCCACCAATCCATCGGAGGCGCAGTAGGCGCTGACCTTCTCCCCGACGAAGCTCACCTAGTAGACCTAACAGAGCGTAGCAGCTTGCGGATAGTCTACCTGGAGGACAGCCCGACTCGCTACCTAGCTATCGCCAGGAAGGCGATTTGAGTTCCAGACCGATGTCGAGCGCTCTAGCCGAACGCCAGATCCTCCAAAAGGCCACCTACTTTGCAGGTTTCGCTTCTCTGTTGATCACGCTGGCCTTGGACACCCTGATCGTTGCCCCCGATTCAACCTTCAGAACCACGGTCTCCTCTCCCACACTCTCCACCTGCCCGTGAATGCCACCCGTGGTAATCACCCTGGCTCCCTTTCTCAGTTCACTCAGCAACTGTTCCTGCTCTTTCTGCCTCTTGCGCTGCGGTCTAATCATGAGGAAATACATCGCGGCGAACATCAACACGAAAAAGAGAATCAGTGGGGCTATTCCTTCAAGCTGTTCCATTCTATGCCTCCTGCCTTATTCTGCGTATTATACTCGATCTCCCCTGTAGTGACCAGGGGCTTGTTCTATCAATCCTGACCTCCACCAGTTGCCCCGATCGGTCAACCTGGTCCTCAAAGAAGACCAGCTTGTCGCTCCTGCTGCGTCCGTACCACTTCCCTTTCTTCTTGCCCTCCACCAGTACCTCCAGACGCTTCCCCTGGAGCTTCGAGTTAATCTCGGCAGCAATGCCTGCCTGAAGCTGCTCGATCCTATGGAGCCTTTCCCTCTTGACCTCGAATGGGACTTCGTCCTCATACTTTCGCCAGGCGATGGTGCCGCGGCGAGGAGAATAGGCCGCCACGTGAACCACGTCAAACTTCGCTTCCTCAAGCAAGGAGAAGGTATGCTCAAACTGCTCCTCGCCTTCCCCGGGGAAGCCAACGATGACATCGGTGCTCACTGATATCCCGGGGACGCCTCGTCTGATGGCACCCAGCAGCTCACGAAACTGCTCCACGGTGTACCCTCGCCTCATGGCCCTCAACACATCATTGTCACCTGACTGAACCGCCAGGTCCAGGTGCTCACACACTTTGTCCAGGAAGGCCATAGCTCTGATCAGCTTTTCGCTCATATCTTTGGGGTGGTTGGTCAAGAAACGAATTCTGGCCAGACCGCGGACGCTGTTCATTTCCGCCAGCAAGTCGGACAAATCGGGGCACCCGGGCAAATCATGTCCGTAAGAGTCAACATTCTGCCCCAGCAAGGTAACCTCCTTCACTCCCTGTTCCACCAGTTCCTCCACTTCACAGACCACCTCCTCTATGGGGCGGCTCACCTCTCTCCCTCTGCGATAGGGCACGATGCAGTAAGAGCAGAAGTTGTTACAGCCCTGGATAACGGGAACTAGAGCGCAGGGAGAGGGAATCCCTCCCATCCACCGGTGCTGCGCCGAGGCACCAAGCCCCATCGGGAGGGAAGAGTCCGAAGGGAAGCAAGCTGATCCCCGCTCAGCAATGGAGATACCCTGCTTCTGGGCCCACTCAGCCAGTTCCGAGTACGCTCCGGGCTTGAAGAAGAAGTCAACGTGCGGGAATGCTCTCCTCAACCCCTCCGTGTTGGAATCTACAAAACAGCCAGTAACCAGTATTGACAGGTTAGGACGCTGCGCCTTCAGTCCTTTCAACAAACCCAGAGTGCCCAGAACCCTATCCTCAGCGCTCTGCCTTACCACACAGGTGTTGAGCACTACCAGGTCAGCTTCTGCAAAGGAGGAGACTGCTCGGTAGCCAGCAGAATCAAGGTAGCCGGCCATACGCTCTGATTCCGCCTTATTCATCTGGCAGCCGATGGTCCAAACAAAAGAATAGCGTGGCATAGTTCACCCTGGAGCTTGCGCTGAGCATTATAGTAAAGTATGCGATAGACTGAGGCAAACGAGACTGTGGAAGCTAGCAGCCAAGAAGGACACAGGAAAAGACTGAGACAGAAGTTCCTCAAGTCCGGACTCAAGGGATTCCACGACTATGAGATCATCGAACTGCTCCTGACTCTAGGGACACCTCGCACGGACTGCAAAGATCAGGCCAAAGAGGCGATAAAAAGGTTCAAGACTCTCCGGGGAGTCCTGGCCGCTCCTCCCGAAGAGCTACAGAAGATCAAAGGACTTGGCCCGTCCAATACATTTGCCGTCAAGTTCATCCAGGAGGTGGCTCAGAAGTTCCTCAAGGAAGAGATCCTCGGCAAGCCCTTCTGCACATCCTCAAAGGAAGTCTTCGATTACCTGAATCTCTCAATGAGAGACCTGCCGAAAGAGAAATTCAAGGTTATGTTTCTGAGCGCCCAGAACGAGGTCATAGAGGTGGAGGACCTCTTCGAAGGGACCCTGACAGCCAGCGCCGTCTATCCCAGAGAGATCGTAGAAGGGGCCATCAGGCACAATGCCGCTTCGCTCATCTTTGCCCACAACCATCCCTCAGGGAATCCCGAGCCCAGCGATCACGACAAGCACATAACCAGAGACCTGGTCTTTGCGGGCAACGTCATGCAAATGAAGGTCCTGGACCACCTAATCATAGGCAACAATTGCTATTTCAGCTTTGCCGATGCAGGGCTGATTCAGAAGTATGACCGGGAGTTCCTGAGCTTGAGGGAAGAGAAGGGCGACTGATGGAAGCGAAACCCCTGCTCAGGCTGCTGACGGAGGCCGGCCTGGGTTCCCGGCGAGGCCTGGCGGATGCCATAAGACAGGGCAGAGTGCAGATAGATGGTCATGTAGCAGAGAGCTTCCTGCAGCCAGTGGACCCGGAAAGGGAGACCGTCACTTTAGACGGGGAGGCGGTCACTTTGAAGGCCGAGCCGACGGTCTACCTGATGCTCAACAAGCCTCCGGGGGTACTGTCAACAACCAGAGATGAGCGTGGCCGCAAGACGGCCATAGATATTCTGCCCCAGGACTATCGCCGCTTGAGGCTGTATCCGGCCGGTCGGCTCGACAGGGACAGCACGGGGTTGCTGCTGCTGACCAACGACGGGGATCTGACCTACAGGCTTACTCACCCCAGGTTCGAGCACGAGAAGGAGTACCTCATATCCATCAGAGAAGAATTGAAATCTGCAGAGAAGAAGATGCTCGAGCAAGGGGTTCAGCTTGAAGACGGCGTGACGCAGCCTGCTGTCGTAAGGAAGCTGAAGACACGCCACCCTTTCAGCTACAGCATAACGGTGCACGAGGGTAGGAAGCGTCAGGTGCGCCGTATGTTTGAAAGAATCGGCCATCCGCCGCTTGCCCTGAAGAGGGTCCGAATAGGAGGCCTCCGCCTGGGCAGCCTTGAGGAAGGTCAGACACGCCAGCTTACGCTTCAAGAGATCAGGGAGCTGAAGCAAACTGGCGGTCAGGCAAGGCAAACAACACCGACGCACTCAAGAAGGGGAACCCGCGCTGGTTCATCTCAGGAACGTTTGACCGGCTGACGCACCAGCAGGATGGCAGGTATGGCTACCGCGTACAACGCCGCGAAGATGACGAAGGCCCAGTAGTAGCTCCCCACGCTGTCATACAGATATCCCGCCATGAGAGGGCCGCTGCCCGTGCCAAAATTCTGGACAAAGTTGACCGCGCCGAAGATAGCGCCATAGCACGTCAGGCCAAAGGTGGTACTGACGAGCATCGACATCGTTGGCAACCAGCTGCCCACACTCAACCCCAGGACAAAGGAGTGAAGCCATATCGCCGTCAAAGGCCACGTGGGCTGGATATTAAGAAGCACAATAACAGCGGCCAACTGGAGAATGAGACCGATCGCACAGGCATGTTTCGGCTTGATCTGGTCACAGAGCCAGCCAAAGATGAACTTGCCGATGGCGCTGCCCAGGCCAACACTGCCGAGAGCCATCGCTGCCGTCCCCGCAGGAAAACCGATATCATCGAGATGAGGGACTTGCGCCTGAATAGCACCCATGTTGCTGAAATTGCTCGATATGAAGGCTATGACAATCAGCCAGAAGGCCGAGGTGCCCAACGCCACTCTGAGGGTGAAGTCTTTCGAGCCTGAGGCCGAGACCTCTGTGGTGGTCGAAGCCTCGGGAGCTGCCGCTCCGTCGGGATAGAGCCCCTTTTCCGCCGGCTTGGTCCGTATCACCAGCAAAGACAGAGGAATGACTGAGACCCAGACAATGAAAGCCAGCGCCAAATAGGACTGCCTCCAGCCCAGCTCAGAGATGAGGAAGCCAACCGCCGGAGCCAGAACCAGTCCGCCGACGCCTATCCCTGTCGACATCAAGCCTATCGCCGTACCCCTCTTCTTCTGGAACCAGTTTGACACCACAGCGCTCGTAGCAACCGGC
Source organism: Dehalococcoidia bacterium (assembly GCA_034430415.1). Lineage (GTDB taxonomy): Bacteria > Chloroflexota > Dehalococcoidia > GIF9 > AB-539-J10 > JADFUZ01. The sequence goes on along the minus strand of DAOUEN010000049.1, from coordinate 528 downwards.
CCCATAGCTGATCCACCTGTACCGACAAGGACATAGCCAAGATAGAAGAGAGAGAGCTCGTCCATCACACTCAACAGGACGAAGCCGAGCCCCATCACGAGAGCGCCCGCAGGAATAACCAGCCTCGCCCCATGGCGGTCAACCATCCGCCCCACAAGAGGCGAGGCTATGCCCACCATCCCGAAGAAGATGGTGAAGCCAACCATTACCTCGCCGCGGCTCCACCCCAGGTCTGCCCCCAGAGGCTTGACGAACAGACTGTAAACGAAGTTACCCGCCCCTGACATCATCAAGAGACAGATGAAAGTAACGGCCACTATCCAGTAGCCGTAGAACACCTTCCGTCTAGTTGAAGGCGGCGATCCTTCCATCATGGTCACCCAGCGTTGCCCTCAGGGAGAGCGCTCAAGGCTGCTACTGAGCTTATGCCCCGTCGGCAGCAGCTGTATGGAGCGGCCTCGCAGTTGGCTGGAATTATACCTGAAGACGCAACTCGCACGCCATCCTCCTATCGGTGCAGCGGCTGAA
>DAOUEN010000048.1:0-10376 GCA_034430415.1 Dehalococcoidia bacterium | reverse complement strand
TTTCCTATGGATGATGACTGGGGGCTCTCTTCCCCTTCGGCCCAATATGACTTCTCTTCATATGAGGAGTCGCTGAAGAAGCTGGCTGCCCACAACGTCGGGCTGTGTGCCTTTGATCATCATGGGGTTCTAGTGGGTGCTGAGGCGGAGAGCGTTCTTCAACGAGGGTTGGAGGAGGTCCACAAGCTCAAGACCTACATTGTCCAGCAGTATGAAGTCACTCGCGATCCAGACAAGATAGCGGAGCAACTTGCTTCACAAATACTGGAGAGGAGCCAGTTTCAGTACATGAGCCCCGAACTCATGACCAGCATTACAAGAGCTATGATCGGCAGCATAGTGCGGCAGATGCCCTCTTAATTGAGGAATCTCCGCTGGCTGCGCACTCCTCCATCACCCCAACCTCACAAGCAACTTCGTAGCCTATGCGAGAGTTCGACTGTTGCCGAAGCAAAGCTGGTGATCCACTGGTTGCGTGCTTGCTGTGTGTTCGTTAACCATTTTGGGGCTGGCTTTCCAGCCAGCCCCATTGACTCTTGCTACAACCCAGCTACCGCTAAGTCGCCATCTTGTTCTTGCTGTAGCACTCGCTACAATAGACGGGCCTGCCCTCGCGAGGTTCGAAAGGTACCTCACATTCCTTGCCACACTGAGCACAGACAGCCGGATACATCTGGCGCCTCGCTCTATAGCCACCAACACTATCACGTTGGGATCTCCTTGCCTCACGGCAAGAAGGACAACGTTTGGGGTCGTTAGCATATCCCTTGGAAGCGTAGAACTCCTGCTCTTCAGCAGTAAAGGTGAATGTGGCACCACAGTCGGAACACTGTAGCGTCCTATCCGTGAAACCCATTGGATGACCTCCTTTCTTGAATCTCAGTAATACCTATCTAGATTTTCGGTCATCCAACCAACGTCTGCAAAAAAACCCAGAAGAGCTTCCACAGGGGTGCGATAACCTATACCTATCATCGACCTCGTCAAGCATAATAAACCCTCTAGGGAATTGTCAAGGGGTTTATGCTACGCAGGAGATAGGGAGCTACACATGGAACTCAACTACATCTCTGTCTTGCAATACATGTGACTTGCTCACACTCTGCCCGTTATACTTGCCCGATCCCCATAGCAGCGCATATTTGAGCTCCTTCTTGAAGTCCTTGTGGATGGCTGCGGCGGCATCTCCTATGGTACTTCCCCTCTTCAGAATCACGGGTTGGCTCAGGTCGGCCCTCGTTCCTGGAGCCTTGGTGTAGACCCGTAATATGTCGAGAGCTTCGAAAATGGCTCTCTTGAGCTCTTCGAGGCCGCTTTTCTCCTTGGCAGAAATGGAGACAATGGGGAATAGGTTGGCGTACTGCTCAGTAAGTTGCCGCAGGTTGTGATTGGCATTTCCCGAGTCACTCTTGTTGCCAATAATTAGCATTTCCCTGCAATAGCTTTCTGTGGCTGATTCGCGGGCCCCGCGCACTGACGGCTCTATCCTCGCCTCTGCGAGTGCCTCAAGGGTGGCCACTACCTGGATTATCGGTCCAGTAGCCAGGTCCACCACAATGGCAATCAGGTCAGCACCTCTGAGCGAATTGCCCAGCAACATCCGCACATTTCTGTGCCCTATAGGTGGCGTGTCCACTAGCTGGATATGGATATCCTCGAATTTCATCATCCCCGGTATGGGAGTCTTGGTGGTGAACTGGTATGGAGCTATCTCGGGAGAAGCCTCAGTAACCGCGGCTAATAGCTGTGATTTGCCCGCATTGGCCGGACCTACGAGCATTACTTGTCCAGCACCTTCCCTTCTTATGCTGAAGCCAGCCCTTCGAGCTGTAGCGTATTTTCTCTCTGCCTCCTCGGATAGCTTGGCAATCTTCCGTCTCAGTCCCCCGTGGAGTCTGTCGGTGCCCTTGTGCTTGGGCATTATGGCCAGCATGGCCTGCAAAGCTTCGATCTTCTCCTCAGGGTCTTTGGCTGTGCGAAGGCGTCTCTCAGCTTCGAAGTATTGTGGCGGCAGATTTGCTGGCATGCTCTACTTGATGTTGATTTGAACGACTATGTCGCCCTGACGACCATCCGTTACCTGGCAGGCATTCTTTAATCTGACCAAGCTACCCCTATTTACCCCAGCGGGGATCTTCACTTCAAGTCTCCTTCCGTTTCTGGTCAGCCGCTTCTTTGTGCCCTTCGCAGCTTCGTCTGCGGTGATGAACAGCTCATAACGGACATCGCTGGACCTCTGCACCCTGCCGAATAGGTCATCTAGACTGATCCTCTCTCCAGCCGGGCCTCCAAACCTTATTTCTCCTGGTCGGCCGAAATTCCTGAAGGAGAAAGAATACCCTCTACCCTTGAGGGCATCACCGAAGATATTGTCCAAGAAATCAAAGCCGAGGCCTGACCCACCAAAATCGCCCATCACATCCTCGAAAGTGCTTCTGGTGGCATTGCTAGAGAAGATGTCGCCTATGTTCCCAACCGTGCCGAACTGGTCGTACTGCCTCTTTTTTTCCGGGTCGCCAAGAACCCCATAGGCCTCGTTTATCTCTTTGAATTTCTCGTTCGCCCACTTCTGCTTATCAGGATTGCGGTCAGGATGGTATTTCATAGCCAGCTTTCTGTAGGCTTTCTTAATCCTGTCGTCGCTGGCGTCCCTCGGGACTCCCAGTATGCGGTAGTAATCCTTAGCCACGTCTACTATTTTAGCACCATGTGTCACTTACCAGAATGTCAGGAGTCCGGGAGCACCTATTTGTGAACCAAACTTGCTATAATGGGTTGCTGGCATTGTGTCTGGCAGCGCAGGTTTCTGTGGCAGAGCTCGGATTGCAGTCCGCCCCGGTTATATTCGATTCCAATACCACAGCTCCCAGATGAACAGTCTGAGAGCCGCACAGCCGAGACACTCGAGGACTAGGCGGCCATGCCGTGCTTGGTGGAAGACACCATACAGGACAATGGGAGATAAGAGTGCTCGAGCTAGATTCGTACGAGCTGGCATCCTAGCTACTGGTATTCCTGTGCTTGTCAGCTTGTTCTTCTTATTGAAGAACAAGTATGCCTTGTTTGCCCTTTTCTTGTACACGATCTCTGCAAACTCTTTCATACCATTTCCACATGAGCCGGCAGTGCTCTATTATGGCGCCATGTATGCTCCGCTGACTGTGGCGGTCATATGTGGCGTGGCAACATGCATCAGCGCTTTGATAGACTACTCGGTCCTGGGAACAGCTTTCACGCACAGAAAGGCCATGGAATTCAAAGAGGGGAGCAGGCTGTACAAAATCGCGGAGCGCTACTTCAATCAGACTCCTTTCTGGACAATGGTATTTGCGGGCTTCAGCCCAGTCCCCTTCTATCCTTTCAGAATCATGGGGATTGCCTCGGGATACACCCGGTGGAAATATGTCCTGTCAACCTTTATCGGCAGGACCCCACGCTACTACATACTTGCCTGGGTGGGGAACGAATACTCTATCCCTGTGGAATATGTTATCCTGCTTTTCGTGATCATGGTGCTCCCACCTATCATAAGGCTTGTGCACAGGAGGTTTGCCGCAAATGGGTCACAGTAGGTGCGTGATCTTCCTGTTTGACGGTGCAAGATTCGACGTCTTTGCTGATCTGTTGAGAGCAGACAAGCTTCCTAACATCAAGAGACACGTGTTGGCAGATGGGACCTTCCTGAAGGCATATTCGAGCCTGCCGACAACAACAGGTCCTGCGCATATACCATTTCTCTACGGAGTCTATCCCGGCAAGGCAGGTATACCTGGTATAAGGTGGTTTGACAAGACGAAGGCGAAGAGGATGTTCACCACGAACTCCTGCATCAGATCATATGTCGGCACGGGCTGCTTCTCTATGGGGACTGATATTGGAGAGAGCTATGTTCCGTTGTATGATTACTTCTCGAGGCCAACGAACATATTCGGCCACCTGGATAGAAATCACCACGTCAAGATGAAGTCCAATAGATTCCAGAAGATCTGGTACTACCTCCATGCACATCACACAAATGAATGGGAGGTAGTAGACTACATCGCTGCACAATCGGCAAGGAGATCTGTCGAAAAGAGGGTTGATTTCGTTTTCTCCCTGTTCCCCGGGATAGATGAAATAACACACCTCTGCCATCCAACTCATGAGAGGGTTCTAAGCCAATACTGCAGGCTCGATGGGCTTGTAGGAGAAGTCTTCCATGGTCTTTCGAACGAAGAGGTGAGACAAATACTGTTCTTTATAGTCAGTGACCATGGCCTCACCAGTACTCATACCCACATTCCATTGGTTGGTCTGTCTGAAGATGCAGGGTATAGTCCAATATACTATCCCCGGATACGAAGGCTGAACTGCGACATGGCAATCCTCGAAAGCGGCAATGCGCTTGCTTCCGTATACTTCATGAAGCCTGTGGGGGACAGACCAGCCTTCTACGATGAGCTCGGCAGAGTTGACAAGAACCGGAGATTCATAGCCCGGTTATTGCATCACGAAGGAATCGATTTCGTGGCTTACAGAGTAGATGACTCAGTGCTGGGTGTGAGAAACCTCCACGGGGAACTGGTCATGGATTTCAACGAGGCGGGATACGTGAGACTGGCGGCAAGCGGCGAAAACCCCCTACAGTTTGGACTCGATGAATGCAGAGTTCCTGTAAATGAGACAATCAACTTGACGAAGAATACCAATTACCCAGATTCCGTAGTTCAGCTAAGACAGCTATTTGCCTCGAATCGTACGGGGGACTTGGTTGTATTCCCGAAGGAGGGATTTGACCTAAGAGCGAAGTATGAATGGCCCGAGCACAAGAGCTCGCATGGATCCTTACTGAAAGCAAACATGGAGGTGCCTATCTGCACCAATCTAAAGCTGAAGTCCACATGGTGCAGAACGGTGGATGTCTTCCCGACGATACTTGAGGACCTAGGCCATATTGTGCCTGACAACATAGACGGGCAAGTCATACAATAGGCGCGATAGGCCAACATAGGAAGGGCAGGTTGTGCCAACACAATGAAGATCCGGGTCATTTGTGACAACGAGGTGAAGGACGCAGGACTGCAGCCAAATTGGGGTTTTGCTGCTCTCATTGAGAGCAATACAGGCACGCCAATCCTCTTCGACACGGGTGCCGACGGCCCAACGCTACTACACAACAGCCACAGCTTGGGCATCGACCTCAGTGGCGTGGGGACAATTGTGATTTCTCATGCTCACTGGGATCATACCGGGGGGCTTTCTGCTGTACTCAGGATGAACAGAAGCGCCGAGCTCTACCTTCCGGGGCCCCAGCTGAACTCATTTGCAGGCAGGAAGGTGACAGTGGTCGGGAGTGATAGCATGCAGATTCGTGAGGATGTGTTCTCGACAGGCATGCTCGAAGGCATAGAGCAATCCCTGGTGCTGAACACGGAGAAAGGGATGTTTGTAGTGACCGGCTGTGCTCACCCCGAGATGAAAGGCATACTGGATAGAGCGTCGAAACTCGGCAGGGTGTGCGGAATCGCTGGCGGGTTTCATGGGTTTCAGGATTTTAAGGCTTTTGAGGGCCTATCCCTCATCTACCCGTGCCACTGCACACAACACAAGCGAGAGATACTAGAGCTCTTTGAAGGGAAGGCATTCGAATGCGGAGCCGGGCTTTTGATTGAACTATGATGGCCTGTGCCTCTCACCGAACAGTCGTGTTCCTATCCTGACCATGGTTGCTCCTTCCTGAAGGGCAATCCTGTAGGAATTCGTCATGCCCATAGAAAGATAGGTCATCTCCACATTAGGCAAAGCAAGTTCTTTGCTCCTTTCGAATATCCTTCTGGTCTCGACGAAGTAAGGTCTTGAGGCTTCGGGGTCGCCAAATCTGGGCCCCATAGTCATCAAGCCCACCACCCTGAGCTTTCCCAGCGACGATAGATCCCTGATCAGCCGTTCAGCATCTTCTGGAAACACCCCCGATTTCTGCCTCTCTCTGCCACTGTTCACCTCAACAAGTACCGGCATGACTTTGCTGACCTGCATACATCTCTTGTCAATCTCTCTCGCTATTTCCCAGGAGTCGACTGTCTCTATCATGTCGAATATCTCCACCAGCCTTCTCCTAACGTTGTGTTTCTGGAGGGTTCCGATGAAATGCCACCTTGCTTTCCTGCCCAGCACCTCATATGCCTGCACTGCCTCCTGAACATAGTTTTCGCCGATGATTTGCACGCCAGCATCGATTGCCTCCAGGATCTCCTCAGCTGTCCTCGCCTTGGCAGCAGCCACCAACTCGACGCCATCGGGAAGCTCAGCAAGGATTTGCCTGACATTCTCTCTAATCGTCCCGGCCATCAGGCACGCATCTCCAGGAGCCGCATCCTGCGCAGTATGTTCTGAAGTTCAGCCCTTCCTGCACTGTCCAATGGCCTGATAGGCTCCCTAGGCGGACCGACGGCCATTCCCATCAACTGGAGGGCATCCTTTATCACTGCGGGGAAGCTGCCAAGGCTGAAGGCCTGTCTCAACGGAGCCAAGTCAGCCTGAGCGTTCCTGGCCTGTTTGAAATCCCCCCGGATATAGGCTTCGTAGATCTCGACGACGAGCCTAGGCGCTACGTTTGCCGTAGCCGCGATCGCTCCCCGTGCTCCATACATAAGCGCTCCGTAGATAAGAGTATCACGGCCCATCAGAACTGAGAAACCTGAGTCAGTGTTGCGGATGTACTCAGCGGTAAGGGACAAGTCTCCACTACTGTCTTTGATTCCAACAATATTATCTACCTCTGATAGCCTTGCCACAAGCTTCACCGATATATTGACATGTGCTCTACCCGGGTTACTATATAGCAGCACAGGAAGCCTGGTAGACTTGGCAATGGCGGCATAGTGTTCATATAGCTCATCCTCTGAGGGAGAGATGAAGAAGGGCGTCATTATAGAGACTGCGTCGGCTCCGACATTATCAGCCATGGCGGTCAGCAGAATAGACTCCCTGATGGTCACTGCGCCCGTTCCAATGTAGACAGGAACCCTACCGTTCGTCTCTCTGACAACAAGTTCTGCTATCCTCTTCTTCTCCTCAATAGTAAGAGCGTAGAATTCCCCCTGGCTTCCTATAGCAAATAGGCCATGCACGCCTGCGTCTATAAGGTAGCCAACCAGGCTCTGCAATACCGGTTCGTTGACCTGGTCTTTAGCATCAAGCGGCGTTACCATTGCAGGTATGACTCCCTTTGCTTCGAATGACATGCTTAGCTCCTTATAGTCTGATTACGGCTATAATGTTAAACTCTAATGCCAAATTAAGGAAGTTGGCAAACAGGGAATTAGCAGGAGTATCCTTGTCAGCCGGAGTATAGCTGGTTCAAGGCAGACAGAAACTTGATGAGATATGAGCAATGAAGCACATACTCGTGACCGGCGGCGGAGGATTCATAGGGAGCCATCTAGCAAGGTACCTACACCGACGGCGATATCTGCTGGGGGTGGCTGACATAAGATTCGAGGATCACATTCCGAGTTCTCAAATTCCGGCCGGAAGAAAAGGGCGACTATGGTAAGCAACTGCGAACGTTTCTGCGATGACTTCTCCTCTGCTGTTTGGACCCATAACTGCATGAAGGTTCCTATAGAGTTATGTGGGTGGGGGACTGAGTAGAAGTGAGTAGCAGTAGAGTCGTTGTTATGGAAGAGCAGGCATGAAGGGAAAGACCGTTTGTGTGATCCTCCCCGCTCTAAACGAGGAGGAGACCATCGGCAAGGTCATTGAGGAGATCCCGCGGGACGTACTGGAGCAGAAGGGCTATCGGGTCAATGTCCTGGTCGTGGATGGTAACAGCACGGACTTGACTAGAGAGGTTGCCCATGACGTGGGCGCCGAAGTCATCATCGAAGCGAGACCGGGCAAGGGCAGGGCAATGAAGACTGCCTTCCGGCATGTGCGGGCCGACTTCGTTGTGATGCTTGATGCTGACTATACTTATCCTGCCACCCATATTCCTGACCTGCTGAGTGTGTTACAGCAGGGCTATGATGTAGTGATTGGGTCGAGACTCATGGGGAAAAGGGCCAAGGGGTCCATCAGCCATCTGAATATCATCGGTAATCGCCTCCTCACTTTGATGGCCAGCATACTGTACCTAACCAGGATAAGTGATCTGTGCACGGGCTACTGGGGTTTCAAGGGCGAGGTTATTTCGAAGCTGCACTTGTCCGCGGAGGGATTCAACCTAGAAGCTGATCTATTTGCTCAAGTTGCCAAGAACGGTCACTCCATGGGCCAAGTGCCCATTTACTACCGCCGTCGTTCCACACCCAGCAAGCTCGGTTCCATCAAGGCCGGCCTGAACATAGCCAAGACGCTGATAAGTGAAAGGTTCTGCTAATGTATAGATGTCTGGTGACCGGCGGTGCCGGGTTCATCGGTAGCCACCTTGTTGACCGGCTGATTGACCGTGGTGGGGTGACTGTATACGACAATCTCAGTTCGGGCAGAAGGGAATTTATCAAAGCGCACTTGGACAAGTCGAATTTTCGTTTCGTCAAGGGCGATCTGCTTGACCTGGGACATCTGAGTAAGGCGGTTGCCGACCACGATGTGGTGTTCCATCTAGCGGCAGACTCTGACGTCAGGACTGGTGCCACAGATACCGACCACGACCTACAGCAAGGAACATTGGCCACCTATAACGTCCTGGAAGCTATGCGGAAGAACCAGGTCGCCAAGGTAGTCTTTGCTTCCAGCTCGACTGTCTACGGCGAAGCAGGGACAAGGCCGCTTGATGAGCACTATGGGCCTCTGCTGCCGATTTCACTCTACGGCGCCAGCAAACTGGCCTGCGAAGGGCTGGTCTCAGCCTTTTGCCATATGTTCGATATGCAGGCTTGGATATTCCGGTTTGCTAACATCATTGGTGCCAGGAGCCAGCGTGGGGTCATCTTTGATTTCATCGCCAAGCTGAAACAGGAGCCTAATCAGATGGAAATACTGGGTGATGGCACCCAGGAGAAACCATATCTCCATGTTGGCGATTGCGTGGATGGGATTCTGTTTGGCTGGGAACAGGCGAAGGAGCAGGTCAACGTGCTTAACCTTGGCTGCCGTTCCTCTACAAGCGTTGCCGCCATAGCCGACATGGTGGCCCGGGCTATGGGGTTGGGTAGAGTAAACCTCAGGTATTCGGGTGAGGACCGGGGCTGGAAGGGTGACGTGCCTCAGGTAAGATATGATGTCTCTAAGATAGAGCGGCTGGGCTGGAGACCTTGCCTTGAGTCATCTGAGGCAATATGGAAGGCCATAAGAGAAATGCTGGCCGAGTGAAGCAACATCACCAACACGTGGCCCTACAGAGAAGTAGCGATATTGGTCGTTTTTGAGGCTTGGTTTCAGGCAGATTCTGAGAATACGGGAAGAGGACCATGGCAAATGAGCCAGATGTTGTAGTCGGCGCGCCCATCTGTCACCGCACCTCGTTTGTTCTGGATAGATTCCTGGCAAACCAACGTGAGATTCAGGCTACCTATCCCAAATGCACCCTGACGCTGGCGACTGACGAGCCTGACTTTGTTGAAGAACTGAGAGAGCAAATCAAGTCGCATTTGCTGAGGGGAGAGGTCATCATCTACGTTACGGTGAAGCCGGAAGGCGCCCGAACCCGTACTTGGAGCATAACCTGTGGCAGGGAAGCGCTGCGCAGACATGTCTTCGCAAAGAAGGCCAGGTTCTTCTTGTCCTTGGATGCTGACATGGTGTTCGATCCTTCGGTTGTCGCTATCATGAAGAGCCAGATTGCTGGGTTTGACGCCGTATTCAGTGGCTACAGGGTGCCCCCCTGCGGTGCCATGGCGTATGGCAATGGCTGCTTACTAATGAGGAGCGAAGCCTTGAACGACTTTGCATTCACATGCTATGAATTCAGCGACGGTGACGGCATAGATGAGAGCGAGACTGTTGATTGGGGTTTGTTCAAATGTCATGCCAAGCTGCATAAGGGTGCGTTCGTCTTCGCCGAGCACTACTGGAGTGGGCAAAGCTGTTACACAGTAAGAGCCACATCCTACCGGCTGGTTTCGGACATTGACAAACAACCCGCTGTTGAGATTCATGCTGATCCAGGTCAGTATACTGGTTAGACGCAACTTGGCTCGCCAGCTGCAGAGCTGGGTGCGCAGGATTCCCAGAGCAAGAGATGAAGTCGACAGATTGGGATGACTTGCCATAGGAGTTGAAGACTCCCAAGACAAGGGGACTACCATCGCAGGCGGGGCAAGAGGTTCCCGTGAAGAACGGTCCACTGGGAAGCTTATCCCGAGGCGGTGTTCAATCGGCCGTACTAGATTAAGAGCGAGGGACTGCGTAGTCAATCACGAGTCAACAGTGAGAGTGATGGAGGATGGCATGAG
>DAOUEN010000047.1:0-5482 GCA_034430415.1 Dehalococcoidia bacterium | reverse complement strand
TCAAGAGCGTAGATAGGGTGATAGCCGTTTCCGTTTCTACTAAAGACGCAGTTAACCGGATATATGGCGTTCCTACCTCTAAGATTGAGGTGGTATTCAATGGCATAGAGGCGAAGCAGTTCCCCCGTGGCGAAATCACTTGCAGCCAAGACGAACATGATGTCCGTAGGATCCTTTTTATCAAACCGAATGAACCACGAAAGGGTCTTCATCACCTATTAGCAGCACTGCCGCTCGTCCTAGAGAGAGTCCCCGAAGCAGAACTGATTGCGGCTGGTCCAGAACCCTCCGGGGATTATGGAAAGTACATTCAGAACCTGCTGGACAAGTATCGTATCTCAGCCAAGGTGGTTCTTACCGGTGAAGTGTCCTTTGACAACCTTGTTTCCCTGTACTTATCTTCGCATCTCGTGGTTATGCCCTCGACTTTCGAGGGGTTCCCGATGGTAGTCCTAGAAGCCAGTGCATGTGGTAGACCGGTGATAGCGTCAAATATAGGAGGACTGAACGAAGCTGTTGTTGATGGGAAGACTGGGTTTCTTGTAGATGTTGAAGATACAAGTCTGTTCGCTGCGACCATAGTAAAGGTTCTATCCGACGATCCTTTGCGAGGACAACTTGGTGAAAATGCCCGAGGAAGAGTCCTTGAGAATTTCACTTGGGACAGAATAGGTAGCCAAGTGGAGCGCATCTACGAAGCAGCTCGGACGAATCCTCATTGAGCGAGGGTGTTTTGCATGCCGCTCACGGTATAATCGCATATACTACTCCCGCGACCTGGGACTACTAGTGGAGCAGGTGGGACCAGTCAAATGAGGATTCTTCAAGTATCCCCGAGATACTATCCTACCATCGGCGGTATTGAAGAGCATGTCACGAATATAAGCGAGCGGCTCGCCAGGGAACATGAGGTCACGGTTTTTGCCTGTGACCCTTCAGGAAAACTGCCGAAAGAGGAAAGTATAGATGGCGTCCTAGTCAAGAGGTTTGGGAGCTTCTGTCCATGCGATGCTTACTACGTCTCTCTCGGAATGGCAAGACGGCTGAAGAAGTCGGAGTTTGACGTAGTTCATGGCCATAGCTATCATGCCCTACCTTTGTATTTCGCCAGATATGCCAAGGCAAAGAGGTTCATAGTGACGCCCCATTATCACAGGCATGGGCATACCGCCTTCCGGGACTTCATCATCAAGCTGTATGGGCGGTTTGGTAAGAGGATTTTCGACCAGGCCAGCAGAGTCATAGCCGTGTCGGAATACGAAAAGCGGCTTCTGATCGATGACTTCACCATAGATACAGACAAGCTAAGTGTCATTCCTAATGGCATTGATTCATCAGAGTATAGCAACCAGGAGGTAATATCAAAGGAACCCAGAAGCATCTTATATGTTGGCAGGCTAGAGGAATATAAGGGTATTCAGTATATTATTGAGACATTGCCTCTATTGGACAGAGATTACCACCTGGAAGTAGTAGGCAATGGGTCATATGAAGCACATCTTGTGGCACAGACAAGGGAACTTGGATTGAATAACAGAGTCAGATTCTATCACGACCTGCCTCGCCCTGAACTTCTGGAAAGGTATGCCAGCGCTGGAGTATTTGTCTTGTTATCTAGATATGAAGCCTTTGCCCTCACGGTGGCCGAGGCCCTGGCTTCAAAAACACCCTGCATTGTAGCCAACACATCAGCATTATCCGAATGGGTGGATGACAAGAACTGCTTTGGGATCACGTATCCCATAGACAGGAAAGAGTTAGCCGGGCTAATTGACAGGGTCGCTGGTGTCACGGCAGGGGATGTGAGATTGTGGGACTGGGACATGGTAGTGGCAGAGCTGATTCATGCATATCGGGCGGATTGAACACAGCTTGGCTATCTCATTGCCCAGGTTGAGATCAGATAACAGATGAAGGTGGCTATAGTAAACGCGGGCCTTTCCCATTCTGGGCTGGGTAGGTATGGCTTTCCCCGATTGAGCACCTTCGTAGGATTCTCAGCAGCCGTGCAAGGCAGCACCTCCTTTGCCGCTTGGTCTTGAACTAGGCAAGGAAGTAAACTTCATCGTCAGAAGTAGAAGAGATCTACAGAGTCTATGAGGAGCTGTTTGCCGGGGCCAGAGAAATGCATGTACATCCTGGAAGCTTAAGCGACAGATAAGAGATGAAGTTGTGCATAGTTGTTCCCTACTTCACGCCCTATGTAAGAGGAAACGAGTACGGGCTTGCTCAAGCCCTGTGCGACAGCGGGCACGAGGTGACTATCATAACTTCCAGAGGCAAGGCTCCTAGAGAGAAGCTGCTCGCTAGCGAGAACGTTCCAACCCGCTACAAGTTCGTCGTTAGATATCTTCCCACAATCCTTGACTTACCAGATAATCCACTCGTCCTAGGAGTGCCTGTCAAGGACTGTGACATCGTATTGCTCCAAGAGGATTACCCTCTACTGTGTCACAAGGCCTACTCCGTGGCAAAGAGATGTGGGCTACCCACGATGCTCTCATCTGAGAGGACATACTATCCACAAAGCATCGCCAAGAGGACTATGCTGAAGCTCCTTGATAAGACAAGCAACAGGCGGTTGAGGGAGGGTGTTGATTTTCTTACCGTGCATTGCTCGGCGGCCAAGGAGTTCCTACAGCAGGAGCTGGGAGTCAGCCGAGATATCGAGGTTGTACATATTGGTGTTGACACCGGTGTCTTCAAGCCGACAGAGGGTAGCAGGTATCTTGAGTCAGGAAATCCCAGGATCCTCACGACCGCCAGGCTCCACAAGTACAAAGGGCTTGACTACCTAGTGCAGGCAATGAAGACGCTATCAGCGAAGTTGCCGCGAGCCAGGTTGTATGTCTTGGGCAGGGGGCCCGAAGAAAGCAGGCTGAGACGTCAGGTAAGTGACCTGGGTCTGGAGGAACGCATTGTGTTCCTGAAAGTCTCAGTGCCCAATGAGGAGATGCCGTGCTTATATTCAGAGTGCGACATATATGTGCAGCCGAGCATAATAGAGCCATTCGGCACTGCCGTCCTAGAAGCTATGGCATGTGCAAAGCCAGTGATAGGCACAAGAGTCGGCGGGATGCTGGATACCATAGTGGACGGTATGACTGGGTTTCTGGTGGCTCCACGTGATCCGAGGCAGTTGGCCCACGCGATAGTCGAACTGGGCGATCCAAAAGTAAGACACTCAATGGGCACCAATGCCAGAAAGAGAATCGTTGAGACCTTCGACTGGATGGTAATCGGTGCTAGGTATGACCAACTGATCAAGGGCCTAGCCTCCATTCCGCAAGGAACCGAGAGGTACTGACCGGGCGAGGGACACTCTCTCCGCTCAGAGCCAACCAGGAATCACGAGAAAGGACGAGACATATGAACAAGGGAAGTAAAGTACTCATCACGGGAAGCAGTGGGATGATTGGGACGGCTCTTTGCGAGGAACTCATGCGGAGAGAGTACAGGACGACAGGCGTAGACTTGAGACACAACAGGTGGAGCGAGAGCGTGAATAGAGCCACGCTGATTTGTGACCTACGAGCGGGAAGCTCCTTCGACATGCTGCCAAAGGATATCGATGTGGTCATACACTTGGCGGCCAATGCCAGAGTATTCTACACGGTGGTAGAGCCAGCACTGGCGAGAGACAATCTCGAAATGCTATTCAATGTGCTCGAGTTCTGCAGGCTAAGCAATATCAGAAGATTAGTACTTGCCAGCAGCAGAGAAATCTATGGTGATCCAGACAAGGTGTCTCTCAAGGAGGATGAAGTCACCCTGAGAGACTGCAGAAGCCCGTACGGTGCAACGAAGATTGCGGCAGAGGTCCTGGTAGCCGCCTATCACCACTGCTATGGTATGGCTCCCATAGTGCTAAGGTTCTCAAATGTGTATGGCAAGTACGATGATAGCGACAGAGTGATTCCGCTTTTCATCAGGCAAGCATGGAAAGGTGAAGATTTGACTGTGTTCGGAAGGGAGAAACTGCTGGACTTCACCTACATCTCGGACTGCATTGACGGCATAACGAGGTGCATCGAAAAATTCGATAAGGTCAAAGGCAGTGTATTCAACATAGCCTCCGGCAAGGGTACAACACTGCTGCAACTGGCCAGCAACATACAGAACGCAGTCGGCGCCAGGGGGGAGATCATTGTGAAGGAAAGCAGAGCAGGTGAGGCCACGAAGTTTGTGGCTGACATATCCAGAGCGAAGGAACTGTTGGGCTATGAACCCAGAGTCTCCCTAGGAGATGGCATCGACAGAACCATTCGATGGTACAGGGATGTGAATGGATCCAGTTGAGTGACTGTCGCATCTATCAGATCGACGATAATCGCTGGAGAGGGCAACAAATTGCTGGCGGGCCCATCCTGCAGAGGCGCTTGGATATGTGGATATGAGAATCGCGCTGGTTAGTAAATCATACGGCCCTACCATATCTGGAGGCGGAGATGTGGACACAAAGCTCCTGGCTGACTGTCTGCTGCAGCGAGGGCATGAGATTACGGTCCTTGCCTTTGACGAGGAAGCGAACCGGGAAGAGACTATCGCGGGAATCAAGGTGGTTCGTCACCGCCGCATAGATGGACTCACTGCCACAGCGCAGCTACTGACGCTCCTGCCGCAGGTAGCCCTGGCGATGCGGAGATGGCAAGACAGGGTTGACTTGTTTCACGTCTACTATCCGTCTGCGCTGCCAGGCGCCGGCATGTACAAGGTATTTGGCGGGAGGAGACCGGTAGTTGCTACCCTGAACTCCTATGCTGCGTTCTGTCCCATCGGGACTGCACTGTGCCCTGATGCCGTTTGCGCTTTCTCTCGGCGGGTCAGATGTCTAGCCAGAGGACGCAGGATAGCCTTGAAGGTTTTGTCAGTCCCTTATGCTGCCGTCTGTCCGATGTTGGTTTCGTTGGCTACGAGGGTGGACAGATACATCGCTCTCAGCCAGGCTGTGAAGGAACTATATGTTGCCCACGGGTATCCAGCAAATAGAATGGATGTTATTCCCTCCTATGTTGAGAGGCAGACTGCTTCGTTCACCGCTCGTGTGGCTGATGAGCGTTCCCCTCTAGATATTCTGTATGTAGGCGCACTCTTCGAGATAAAAGGCGTTGATGTTTTGATACGGGCGTTCTCCAGATTGGCCGAACACGACACCCGTGTCCGCCTTACAATCGCGGGCAATGGGCCTAAGGCAGAACAACTCAAAGAGCTTGTCCTGCAGCTAGGAATAGGTGAGCGGGTCTCCTTTGCCGGCTGGGTGCCGCATGAGATGGTGGGTCAGTACTACAGTGCCGCCGACGTTTTCGTACATCCGGCAATCATGGCTGAGCCGTTCGGCAGGACTATTCTGGAGGCAATGCAGTTTCAAGTACCGGCAGTGGTCTCCAATGGTGGAGCCCCACCCGAGGTCGTCGGAGACGCTGGGCTGGTTTTTCAAAGAGGCAATGTGGATGACCTAGTACAGAAGCTAGAGATGGTTTGC
>DAOUEN010000046.1:0-3259 GCA_034430415.1 Dehalococcoidia bacterium | reverse complement strand
CTTGCGCAGTTCGATTCTGGCCCCTTTCCCGCATTTCGTTGCTTCCTTGACCAGCGTGGCAGCTTTCATTGCCAGATTGTCGCTTTCCAGACCTGGCTCACTGCATCTGAAGGAGACTTCTTCCGCCAGCTCGAAATTGAGGGCGTCGCACAGGTCTATTGTCTGAAGGATGCTGGAGATGCGGTGATAGTCGCCGCATTTCCCCAGTACCTCGAGAACAAGATTCACCTTAGCCGGAGCATAGACAGTCAGCATGTGACTATTCCCTCAAAGGGGCAAAGGCCTCCCACAGTCCTTTCCATTCCTCCAGACTGAGCGTCTCGGCCCGCCGTCTCGCTTCTATGCCCGCCTCTTCGAGCACCGGGGCGACCTGACGGGGTGGTATTCCCAATGCCTGAGCCAGGGAATTTCGAAGCTGTTTGCGGGGCGCCCTGAAGCCACAGCTAACCATGTCGAAAAAGCTGTCGACGTCCGGGACCTCAACGGCGGGCCTGGCATAGACGTCAAGGCGCAAAACGAGTGAATCTACCTTCGGTGGAGGGTGAAAGCATTTTGCCGGCACATAGCCTATGACGGTAGGCTTGCTATAGAACTGTATGCCCACGGCAAGCAGGCTCATCTTGCCAGCCACGGCGGCTATAGCTTCGCCGACTTCCTTCTGCACCATCACCACCATCAGTGAAGGCTTGAGTGATGCCTGGAGGAAATGACGCAGGACCGGTGAGGTAATGTAGTACGGGAGATTGGCCACCACCTTGTAGCTCGGGCCGGAGCCGGCTGATGCCAGGTATTCTCCCGCGAGTCGTTGAGGAGCGACCTTGAGTATGTCGCCGTGAACGATTTCGACGTTGCTCGAGTCCGCCAGTTCTTTTCTCAACGCCTTGACCAGTCTCGAATCCAGTTCTACGGCGACAACTCTGGCGACTGCGGCAGCCAGCTTCTTGGTTAGTATGCCTAAGCCTGGACCCACTTCAATCACAATGTCATCGGAGGATGGCTCAGCAGCGGACATGATGGACTCCAGGACGCCTTCGTCGACCAGGAAATGCTGCCCCAACCGCTTCTGTGGCCTCAGGTTATACCGGCGCAGCAAGGTTTTGACCGGAGGCGGCGCTTCGTCTTTCGTATCCATGGTGGCGACAAGCATATTAGCACGTTAGCTGAGGGGAGGTAATCCACAGCCCAGCGGGGCGACGCTAGAACCGTAGAGCAGCGATGCCTCCCGCGCAGGTCTTGACCGTTAACTGATTGCCTTGCTAGAATGGAAGGTGTTATCCGGCGATGTGCTAGACGTTTTTCAGCGGTCTTACAGCGCAGGGTTCGTCAAGCCTTTCGAAATTGGTGGCCAGGGGCAAGCAGCCACCGCACCCCACGAGAAAACAATTCGCGTAAGGGTACTGGACGCCGGGTCAAGGAGGTCTAAGTGGACATAACTCTGAGCGTTATCAAGGCAGACATTGGCGGCTACGTGGGGCATTCCTGCACTCATCCGGACACGATACGGCAGGCCCAGGAAGACCTGGGGCGGGCCAGGGACAAGGGGCTTCTTATCGACTACCACGTTACCCACTGCGGCGATGACATCCAGCTGATAATGACACACGGGAACGGCGAGGACAGCGAGGCGGTGCACAAGCTGGCCTGGGATGTCTTTGTACAGTGCACCGAGGTGGCCAAGAAGCTGAAGCTTCACGGCGCGGGACAGGACCTTCTGTCCGATGCCTTCTCCGGCAACGTCAGAGGACTTGGTCCGGGCGTGGCTGAGATGCAATTTGCTGAACGGCAGGCTGAAACTGTGATCGTGTTCATGGCAGACAAGACAGCCTCCGGCGCGTGGAACCTTCCGCTGTACAAGATGTTTGCCGACCCCTTCAACACTATCGGCCTGGTGATTGCCTCCAGCCTGCACTCCGGCTTCACCTTCGAGGTTCACGATGTACTGGAGGCCAAGAAGATCATCTTCAGCACGCCGGAAGAGATCTACGACATGCTTGTCTTCCTGGGTGCGCCGGGGCGCTACGCTGTGAAGTCGGTCTACCACCGGGAAACGGGCGAGATCGCTGCCTCTGCTTCCACTCAGAAGCTCTTCGCCATAGCGGGCAAATACGTGGGTAAGGATGACCCGGTGTGTATCGTGAGGTCGCAGGGCAGCTTTCCCGCAGTGGGCGAGATACTCGAGCCGTTTGCCTCGCCCAACATAGTGAAGGGCTGGATGAGAGGGTCTCACCACGGGCCCTTGATGCCTGTGCCGGTCCACGGGTCCAGGGCTACCCGCTTCGACGGCCCGCCGAGAGTCATAGCGGCCGGTTTCCAGATAGCCGACGGCAAGCTGGTGGGCCCCAGCGATATGTTTGATGACGTAGCTTTCGACACCGCCCGGCAGGACGCACTGGTCATGGCGGACTTCATGCGCCGCATGGGCCCCTTCGAGCCGCATCGTCTGCCGCTGGACGAGATGGAATATACCACTATGCCCGAGGTAAGCGCCAAGCTGGCCCCAAGGTTCCAACCTCTTGAGGACTAGCAATGCCCGGACTGCTGCTGGCTAGCGCCAACCCGGGCAAGATCAGGGAGTACCGCTCTCTTCTCGACGGCCTTGGCTACCAGATAGTCACGCTGGCTGACCAGGGAGTGTCAGGGGTTGTCAGCGAGTCAGGTGATAGCTATGAGCAGAATGCCAGCCTCAAGGCTGCCACTCACGCCGAATCGTCCCGGCTGGTGACCGTGGCTGATGATTCTGGGCTAGAGGTGGACGCCATGAACGGTGAACCGGGTATTTATTCAGCCCGCTTTGCCGGCAAGGACGCCACTGCTTCGGACAGGACACAATCTCTTCTCGCCAGGCTCGAAGGAGTTCCCTGGGAGGAGCGCACCGCTCGTTTTAAGTGCGTTATTGCCGTGGCCACCCCGGGGGGAGAGTTGGAGCTGTGCCACGGCGAGTGTCAGGGCATCATCGCTCTCGAGCCAAGGGGGGCAAGTGGCTTCGGCTACGACCCTGTCTTCTATCTGCCGGATTTGGGCAAGACCATGGCCGAGCTGCCGTTGGAGGTCAAGAACCAGGTCAGCCACCGCGCCAGAGCCAGCGTTATGGCGCGGCAGGTGTTGAAAAGACTCATTGACTCTGACTGATGCCGATAGTATCATTACTTACCTAGGACAGTGGGAGGTGGCCTATGAAACTATCTTGCCTTCAGGAGAACCTGAGCCGGGGATTAGGCATTGTCGGAAGGGCGGTGGCCACCAGGTCAACGTTGCCTAT
>DAOUEN010000045.1:0-13279 GCA_034430415.1 Dehalococcoidia bacterium | reverse complement strand
TGGCCATGTCGGCGATCATGCACTGGATTGCCTGTAGGCGGGCCAGCTCCGTTCCGAACTGCTTTCTTTCCTTGGCGTAAGCTACTGCGGCCTCATAGGCGGCCTGGGCTGTGCCCACCGCCTGGGCGGCCACACAGGCCCTACAGGCATCTATGGCCTCCAGAGCTATTCTAAAACCCCTTCCCTCCTCACCGACCATATTGGCCAGGGGAATCTTGCAGTTGTCGAAGATCAGCTCCGTTGCCGAGGCAGGGTGCAGTCCCATCTTCTTTTCTATCTTGCCCACGGAGAAGCCCGGGGTGCCCTTATCTACGACGAAGGCGCTGATACCTCGATAGCCCAGCGATTTGTCCTTGGTGGCAAAGGTGACGACGAAGTCAGCCTCAGCCCCGTTGGTGATGAATATCTTGTTGCCGTTGAGAACGTAGTGATCGCCTTCCTGGGAGTATCTTGTCTCCAGGGCAGCGACGTCGCTTCCGGCGCCCGCCTCTGTCAGCCCGAAGGATACGGTGGCCCCGCCGACGACCCGCGGAAGGTAGTGGCTCTTCTGCTGTTCGCTGCCGTGCATGACTAGGGGGTACATCGCCAGGCTGAGCGTGGTGATGTACGAGCTGGCCAGACCGGCTGATCCACGGGCGATTTCTTCAGAGGCTATGGTGAAGGTCAGCTCGTCCCCGCTCCCCCCGTACTCTTCGGGGAGCTTGAGGCTGAACAGCCCCAGGTCGGCCATCTTCTTGATGGTCTCATGGGGAAACTTCTCGGTCTCGTCCCACTCGGCGGCGAGGGGTTCGATCTCCTTGGAGACGAAGTCGCGCACCATCGCCTGGAACATCAGTTGCTCTTCATTCAGCTCAAAGTCCATGCTTCTCCTCCTTGACGCGGGCATATTATCACGAGCACGCGGATTAGGCAATGGACTCGATCATTGACCGACCCGGAGTTGCCATCTGGAGGCAAGTATGCCATTATGACTAGCTAGAGTTGTGTGCTAGAGTCTCGCGGGAAGCGGAGCGAGGAGGCACGAAGCAAGCAGCTCGGTAAAATTTGTGGGTCACACAGCAACGGAAGGAGGTAAGAGTGAGCAGGATAGACGTACTGGCGAAGTGTGAGCTGTTTCGCGAGTTGAGCGTCGAGCAGCTTGGTGTAGTGGAGAAGATGTGCACTGCTCAGGAATGTGAGCCGGGGGCGATTATCTGCAAGCAGGGCAAGCAACAGGACAAAATCTATATTATTGAGGAAGGCGCGGCAGTGATTGTCCTGGAAGTGGGACCGCTGGCGCAGCGCCAGGTCCAGCCTGCCTCCCAGTACGAGGTACTGGGCTGGTCTGGTATGGTGGACCCAAGGACCTGTACTGCCACGGCGAAGGCGACTAAGAAGACCAAGCTGCTGGCCTTCAACGGGCAGGAGCTCTGCTCTCTGTGTTTGGATCACCCTGAGATAGGGTGCAGAATATGCCGGGGCATGGCGCGGGTGTTAGGGAACAGGCTACGGCAGGCGTACGTTCAGTTGCTCGGCGTCACCTCTCAGGACTGACCTGCGGTCCGGCGGCACATCGCTGCTGGCCGCCACGATAAGCGCCGCAGGCATTCCCGGTTGAAGTGGGGAAAGGTGACTCCCTGCCAGCCGGGAGAGGAAGTAAGTGAGATAGGAATCGAAGGGAGGCCTGGCAAGGCCAATTTTTTTGCCTGAACGAAGGAGGTGAGGCACATGGCAGAAGAGAAAGCGATTACTTCCATGATGGCTGAGAAGAGGGTATTCAGTCCTCCAGAGAAGCTCAGCGAAGAGGCATACATCAAGGACCTGGACGAGTATAGAGAGGTCTACCAGAGGTCGGTCGACGACCCGGAGGGCTTCTGGGCAGAGATAGCCGAGCAACTGGACTGGTACAAGAAGTGGGACAAGGTGCTGGTGGAGGACTTCAAGGAGGCCAAGCACGAGTGGTTTGTGGGGGGCAAGCTGAACGTCTGCTACAACTGCGTTGACAGGCATCTCAAGACGTGGAGGAAGAACAAGGCAGCTCTGGTCTGGGAAGGGGACATCGGCGACAGCAAGACGCTCACGTATGGCGAGCTATACTACCACGTGTGCAAGTTCGCCAACGTGCTGAAGAAGCACGGTGTCAAGAAGGGCGACCGCGTGGCCATCTACGTCCCCATGGTTCTCGAGTTGCCCATCGCCATGCTCGCCTGCGCCCGCATCGGAGCCATTCACAGCGTGGTCTTCGGCGGGTTCAGCGCCGATGCGCTGAGAGACAGGATACAGGATTCCGGAGCCAGGGTGCTCATCTGCGCCGACGGCTACTATCGCGGCGGCAGGATAATCAGGAGCAAGGACAATGCCAACGAAGCGCTCGAGGCCTGCCCCGAGGTGAAGGACGTCATAGTGGTCAAGCGCGCCGACATTGAGGTAGAGATGGAGCCGGGCCGTGACTACTGGTGGAATGACGAGATGGATGATGAAGATATCAAGCCCGAATGTGAGCCGGAGGTGATGGATGCCGAAGACCCCCTGTTCACCCTGTACACCAGCGGCAGCACGGGGAAGCCCAAAGGAGTGCTTCATACCACAGCCGGCTACCTGGCGTACACCTACCAGACCTTCAAGTGGATATTCGACGTCAAAGAAGAGGATACCTACTGGTGCACCGCCGACATCGGCTGGGTTACCGGGCATAGCTACATCGTATATGCACCGCTGGCTTTCGGCGCTACCAGCCTGATGTTTGAAGGAGTCCCCTCCTATCCCCACCCTGACAGATTCTGGGAAATCGTGGAGAAGTACAAGGTCAACATCTTCTATACCGCGCCCACCGCCCTCCGGGCAATCATGAGGGAGGGCGACGAGTGGCCCAACAAGCATGACCTGAGCTCGCTGCGCATTCTGGGCACGGTGGGCGAGCCGATCAACCCTGAGGCGTGGATGTGGTACTACAACGTAATCGGCAAGGGCAAATGCCCCATTCTGGACACGTGGTGGCAGACCGAGACCGGCGGCATACTGATCAGTCCGCTGCCGGGAGCCACTCCGATCAAGCCGGGCTCGGCGACGCTGCCCTTCCCCGGAGTACAGCCGGCCATACTCAAGGAGGATGGTTCGCCGGTGGGCGTCAATGAGGGCGGCTACCTGGTGATCAAGAAGCCGTGGCCGGGCCTGATGCGGCGGGTCTATGGCGACCCGGAGAGGTTCAAGAACACATACTTCATCAAGTACCCCGGCGTGTACACCACCGGAGACGGCGCCAGAACGGATGAAGATGGCTACTACTGGCTGATGGGACGGATAGACGACGTCATCAACGTGTCGGGACACCGCATAGGTACCGCGGAGGTCGAGAGCGCCCTGGTATCCCATGACAAGGTTGCCGAGGCCGCGGTGGTCGGTATGCCCCACGAGATCAAGGGACAGGGGATATATGCCTACGTAACCCTCAACGTGGGGGTGGACAAGACCGAGGAGCTCAAGAAGGAGCTGGTGACTCACGTCCGGAAGGAGATAGGCCCCCTGGCCAGCCCGGACAAGATACAGTTCAGTGACGCCCTGCCCAAGACCAGAAGCGGCAAGATCATGAGGAGGATACTGACCAAGATCGCTGCCGGCAAGGTGGATGAACTGGGCGACACCAGCACGCTGGCGGACTCCAGCGTGGTTGAAGGGCTGGTACGGGAGAGGGTCTAGGCGGCGGCGAGTTCGCTGGAGTGAGGTAGGGGCGTTACGGGCGGCCGCCCGGGAGCGTCCTAGTGGGCCATCAGCCGGCCGCCGTCCACGTTGACGGACTGCCCTGTCATGAAGCTGGCCTCGTCCGAGCAGAGGAAGACGATGACATTGGCCAGCTCCTCGATGTTGCCGGCCCGTTTCAGCGGGGTGAGGGGTATGGTGTCGGCGTGGATGACGCTCACGGCCTCCTCGAAGCTGATGCCTTTCTCCTGCGCCACCTGCCACACCTCCACGTCGGAAGCGATCCCGGTGGGAAAGCGCCCGGGGCAAACGGCGTTGACCCTGATATTGTGGGGGGCGAGCTCTATGGCCATGACCTGGGTAAGCCCGATGACTCCGAACTTGGAGGCGCAGTAGGCGCCGTGGTCGACCAGGCCCATCTTGCCGGCCCTGGAGGAGATGTTGACGATGGCTCCACCGCCGCCGCGCTCCACCATGTGCCTGGCCACCGCCTGGCAGCAGTGGAAGACGCCATCCAGGTTGGCCGCCATGGTGCGGCGCCAGTCCTCCTCACTGGTGTCAAGGACGGGTACCCTGACGGAGATCCCGGCGTTGGCTACCAGGTAGTCGATGCGCCCGAACTCGGCCAGGGTTTTGTCCACCATGTCCTGGACCTGCTTTCTGTCGCCGATGTCGGCGGTAACGGCCAGTCCGCGGACTCCCTGGGCCTGTATCTCCTGGAGCACGCTGTCGAGTCCCTTCCAGCCTGCGGCTTTTTCCTCCCGGGGGAACTCCTGGGGCGGCCGGTAGCGGCTGTTGACCACGACGTTGGCGCCTTCCCGGGCGAAGCGCACGGCGGTGGCGTGGCCAAAGCCCCGCTTGCGGCTGGCCCCGGTAACCAGAGCTACTTTGTCTTTGAAGTTGTACATCTGTCCTTTTGCCCTCCTTGCCTCTGTCTGATTCAGTGCCCTGCTACAGGCATAGCTTGTATACCCCACTGGTGCTGTCGGGTCACATTCTATTCCTCGCTCGCCTCGGCCGTCAATGGCGCCGACCGGCCGGGTCGCGCGGAGGGGACGGTGGCCAGGGTGCAGCCTACTCCATGGCCCTTTTGCCCTCTCCTCTGAAGGCGCCGCCCGGGGGCCGCAGCATAAGTCTCATCTGTCCGGCGTTGACCACCGCCTTGTCCTGGTGGCAGTTGTTGAACAGGACGTGCATCTCTTTAGTGGCCCCGGCCATCTGCCGTATCTTCTCGGCCCAGGGCTTCAGCTCTTCCTCACTGTAGAGGTAGTTGAAGCGCTCGACGACGGTGATGCCTTTCTTCTCCCAGGTGTCGCTGTTTCTGCCGTGAAAGCGCACCACGCCGATATCGGCGGTGGCCTCGGCGACGGGAGGAACGCTGGACCTGAACCCCTGAGGCTCGTCGACGCAGACGAACGGCAGGTCGTGCTGCCGGAGGAAGCCGAAAACGCCGTCCCTGTTCTTCTCGGAGAGCCAGAGGTTGTTCCTGAACTCCACGGCCAGGCGGTACTGGGGCAGCCTTTCCCGGGAGGTGAGGATGTAGTCGAGCTGGGGGGTCCCGGGGGTGAACCACGGTGGGAACTGGAACAGGACGAGGCCCAGCTTGCCAGCCGAGTCCAGGGGAAGCAGCGCGCTGGCAAACCTGTCCCAGAGCTCGCCCGCCAGGTCGCCGGGGAGGTCGCGGTAGTACAGCCTGCCTTTGTCGTGGAGTCGGGGGGAAAGCTCCAGCCTGATGTCCCCGGGCAGGGAGTCGATCGTTGTGGGGTGCTGGGTGAAGAGCCGGAAGGCCTTGATGTCGAAGGCGAAGTCGTCGGGCACCCGCTCCACCCACAGGCGGCTGGTCCTCTCGGCGGGCATGGCGTAGTAGCTGCTGTCTACCTCGACCAGGTCGAACTGAGCGGAGTAGTAGCGCAGGCGGGCCTCGGGGGAGTTCGCCGACTCGGGGTAGAAGCGGCCGCTGCTCAACAGGGTCGGGTCGGTCCAGGAGCAGGTCCCCGTCCGTATTCTTGCCATCCCGGCCCAGTATAGTACAAACGCCGGAGACGGCCAATTGGCAGCGGGCCGGAGGCTGATGTAAGATTTGGCAATTGACGAAGCGGAGGTCCCGCGGAGGGCAGCATGAGCGATTACAGGAAGATACTCTTCGAGAAGGCGGGAGAGACGGCCACGGTCACCTTCAACTCCCCCGGGCTTCATAACGCCCTGGACGAGGAGATGCTGGCTGAGCTTGTTGACGTGTGCGGCAGGCTGGAGTGGGATACCGGCACGCGCTTCGTTATCCTTACCGGAGCGGGGAAGGCATTCATGGCGGGAGTCGACATGAGAAGTGAAGCTATGTGGCGGAAGGGGGACCCTGATGCGGCGCGGTTGAGGCAGCGGCAGGGGCAGGAGCTGATGAAGCGGCTCTCCGCGCTGGAGCAGATCACGGTGGCGGCGGTTAATGGAGCCTGCCTGGGGGCCGGGTTCGCCCTGGCCATAGCCTGCGACCTCAGGATAGCCTCTGAAGCAGCCGTCTGGGGGCTGCCGAATACCGGCGTGGGAGTCTTCTTCACCTGGGCATCCACGCCGCTGCTGGTAGGCCTTGTCGGCCCTGCCAGGGCCAAGGAGCTGGTGCTGACCGGCGATAGTGTCGGCTCTCAGGAAGCTCAGGCAATGGGGCTGGTCAACCGGGTTGTCCCACCGGAGCAGTTGATGGAGGCGGCGCAAGGGGTGGTTGACAGGATAGCGGCCAACGGGCCCCTGGCAGTGAGGCTGGCGAAGAAGGTAGCAAACGCCGCCGCCGCGTCGTATTTTGGCGACGTGTCCCTCAGCGAGCCGGAGCTGGTGGAGCGCCTGTACCTGTCGGGAGAGCCTGAGGAGGGCACCAGCGCCTTCCTGGAGAAGAGGAAGCCGCGGTTCGGACAGCAGCAGTAGGACCGTCGCGCCGCTCTATCTCCTGCCTCGGGCCCATCCCGGCGGCACAGGCTGGGCTTATCGCTTCAGCAGGTCTTCGCTGGACTGCCAGAGCTTGCGGCGGGTCTCGTCCCGCGCCGCCATGGCCCGCTCGGGGTCTACGGCGCAGGCCTCGCAGAGCACCCGCATGATGACGTCCTCTTTCGGTGGGCAGCCGGGGGCGAAGGGGCCCAGGCCGGCGAACTCCCTGGCGCACTTGCCCAGCACTGCGGTCTTGCCGGTGGCCTGGACGTCGCCGGGGTTGCCGAGGACGATGGTGAGGCCCTCCAGGTCTGTGCCGTACCCGGCGGCGGTCATGTTCATCATGGCGCCCACCAGCTCGCCGGAGCAGCCGCTGCAGGCGGACTCGCCCTGAATGACGCGGACCTGAGGGTATCGGGCCTCGAAGGCCTGGAAGCCCGTCGTGAACTGCCGGCGGTGCTTCTCCAGGGGCTCCCCGACCACCTCGATCTGGCCCAGGTCTGCTACGGTGCCGTCCTTCCGGGCAGCGTGCTGCAGGTGCAGTACCTGCCCGAGGTCGACGCCCATCAGGGAGGCGCCGACGACGTCCACGGACAGGGGGTCCCTTCCCGCCAAGATAAGGCCCAGCTCGACGCAGTCCTGCGGGGACTGCCACAGGCCCTGCATCCCGACGGTGGCGTCCACCACCGCGTAGCCGGGACGTACCAGCGAATAGAGGTCGGCGATGGCCATGTCCAGCCCCAGCCGGTGGCTCTTGCGCTTCTCGGCGCCGGGCATGACTCCCTTGAGGTTCTTCAAGCTGATGGTGACGTGCGTACGTATATGGCTCTTCAGGACGGGTACGCTGATGACGAGGTCGCTCTCCATGACCGTCCTGGCTATCTTCACTCTCTCCATTACGAGGGGAGCGTCAATGCTGACCTCTCGAGGGTCGTCGGTGTTGAGGTTGCGGACCTCCACTCCCAGCCTGCGGGCGGCGTCCAGCGTCCCCGACTCGGCGAAGGAGTCCTCGGTGCTGGCGCCGGGGAAATCGTAGCCCGCCCCCGCGCCCTCGCCGATGACTACCGAGCGGGGCCCCATCTCCAGGACGACTCTGGTAACCGCCTCGGTGACCCGGGCGTCGGTGATGATACCGCTGCCCGACGGCGCCGGCTTGTGGATGTTGGGTTTGACCAGCACCCGGGAGCGGGGTGTAATTAGCTCCCGCAGCCCTCCGGCGAGCTCGATTGCCCGGCGGACGGCTGCTTCGACGTCGTCCTTCTCTACCCTGCTGATGGCTACTTTCTGTGTCATTGTGCTCCTGCCCCTCGGGGCCGCGTTCAGTGTGTCCCAACCTGCCGGCTGAAGCGCTAAGTGTAGCCCTCTCGACGGTTCGTGTCAAAGAGCTTGGGGTCATCTGGCGTCATTGTGCCGGACCAGCAGCTAATGCATATTGTGGAAGCAGGGAGGCAGGAGTACAATGACTATTGGCCGCACAGCTCGGCCGATTACCTGATACGAGCCGGGTTCTTCTGGCGAAAACTCGTGTTCCCCATGCATGTGGGGGTGAACCGAAGCAGAGCACCTGACTTTTAATCAGGGTGTCGTATTCCCCACGCATGTGGGGATGGGAGAATAGTTCCGATAACGATAGTTATCGGAACTATTCTGGGGGGCCAGGCTAACTGTGAGGTATTGAACCATTGTCGGCTCAGAGAGACCTGGACGGGACTCTCATAGTGCTGGTGAAGGACGGATGGGGGAGGGGAAAGAGAGGGGGGTGTGGTTTTCCTTCTGTGATGAAAAGAGGGCCAGGATTTGGCTGTTAGAGGGGTCTGAGGGGATTTGCGCGGCGCCGCCGGACCGGCGGCGGGGGGTTGAAACAGGTCGGGCGGCACTCTCTGGAAGACACCGATACCGCCTCCGGTAACAGCGACCGTGAGACAGGGGGCGGGGGCCTTGAAATCGGCGATTCGAGTTGGTTAAACTGAGAGACGAGTGTCGGCGACGGCCATCGAGTAAGGCTGCCCTCCGGATAGTCCGGCGGCAGTTCACATGGGGTCAGGGTGGGGTATGCAGCACCTGGAGGTGGAAGAATGAACAAAGAGGAGCTTCAAGAGTGCATGAAGAAGGCCCTCCCAAGATGCCCTATCTGTCACTCATCCTCAGGCTATGAGATAAGCGGAATCGGCAAAGACTATCTCCATTGTGTCAAGTGCCGGTCGAAATGGTATCTAAGGCCGAAGGGAGACTGGTTCGGGAGCAAACTCGATAAGGGCATAGTCACGCACATGAGGCTGGAGAAAGCTCCCGCTCAACGCAAGGAGCTGGAGAGCAAAACACATCCCTTCGAATACTGGCAGAGCCTGGCTCAAGAAGGCAAAGGGATTGCCCCGGAGCCAGCAAAGCACAAGCCAAACGTAGCGAAGCTGGCGGCCGAAGGCGACGTCGAAGGGCTGATAGAGGCCCTGAAGCACGAAGACGGCGCCGTCAGGAAGAAGGCAGCAAAGGCCATTGGAAAGACAAAGGACGGAAGAGCGGTGGAACCCCTCGTCCGGGCCCTGTACGACAAGGACGGGGACGTCGGAGAGGCGGCGACAGAGGCCCTGGCAGAGATGAAAGACGAAAGGGCGGTGGAACTCCTTCTCCAGGCCTTGAACGACAAGAACAAAGATA
The DNA here is from genome assembly GCA_034430415.1 of Dehalococcoidia bacterium. Taxonomy (GTDB): domain Bacteria; phylum Chloroflexota; class Dehalococcoidia; order GIF9; family AB-539-J10; genus JADFUZ01. The sequence continues at coordinate 4,036 of DAOUEN010000045.1, read as the reverse complement.
CCCGGCTCAAGGCGGGGTACTGTCTGGGAAGGATGGGCGACATGAGGGTGGTGGGCCCGCTCATTCAGGCCCTGAAGGACAAGGACGACCTCGTTCGCCACGAAATAGCAGAGGGTTTCGCCTTTCTGGCGGGCATGGGAGACCCGGTGATAATGCCCCTCGTCGGGGCCCTGAAGGACGAAGACTGGCGCGCCAGAAGTGAAGCGGCGTGGATTCTCGGGACTACAGGGGACGCGAGAGCGGTGGAACCCCTCATTGAAGCTCTACAGGACGGAAACAGCACCGTCCGGGCGCAGGCGGCATGGGCCCTGGGAGGCATAGGGGATGTAAGGGCGGTGGACCCCATAACGACTCACGCTCTGAAGGACAAGGACAAGGATGTTCGGGGAGCGGGGCAGGACGCCCTGGAGGAAATCGAGAAGAAGAGCGGAGCCAGGAAGAGGCCCCGGGAAGCGGTGGCGGCCGGAAAAAGGGGCGAGGCAATGGAGTACTTCGAATGCGACGTCCCTGCCGGGGATGGGCGCTGCTCCGACGACAACTGTCCGTGTCCGGAGGTCGTAATTCCCCGCGGCACCGGATACCTGTATATCGACCAGGAGCTCGTCGACTTTCGACGCAGGTGTCCGACCATGAAGTCTGTCGCGGAAGCCATGGAGAGGCTACAGGAGCAGATGCGCGCCAGCGGGGTCGGGCTTACTGGGTTCTACCGTGCCGGGCCGATCCTGGTCTGCGAGCAGGGGGCCAGGCTGCGGAAGCTGGACCTGGAAGTAGCCGCAGCGGATGCGAAGTACTGGTGGGAAACGGGCAAGGTCCCCCTGCGCGTGACGCCGCTCAGACGGAGCAGCAAGAGGAAGGCGGAAGAAGCCGGTGCGAACAAGTGTGAGCGCTGCAACAAGGAGACGCTATCGACCAAGGATTATGTGAAGAAGGTGAAACAAGAGGGCTGGACCGTCCACCCCTTGACGCAGAAACCTCAACCTCCACCAGGGTTTGCGGGCGGTGTCTCCAAGCTGGTGAAACTGGAGAACCGACGCGGGTTTCGGTGTAAGGGCTGCAAGCGCGTCTACTGCATGGACTGTCTGTTCAACCACGCGCCGGCCCATCCCAACGGCGGCAAGGCGTGCTTCAAGTGCGGCAGCTCGCTCGAGGCCCTTTGAGCTGGCCAAACTGAGAGGTGAGTGCCGGCGGCGTCAATCGGGGCCTCGGCGCCGTCGAGATACTGAGGAGGTATCCAGATGGGTTCGAAGCCGAATATCAGGGAGTTGAAGGAAAGGAAGGACTTCAAGGGCCTTGTTAGGGCTCTGGAGCACGACGACTCGCGCGTTCGCAGCGAGGCGGTGAAGGCGCTGAGCGAGGTGGGGGGCGCGAGCGCGGTGCCGCTCCTGGTCAATGCCATAGGCTCGATGCGCAACGACAGCTCCAGGTCGGCGGCGGTAAGGAGCCTGACGGGAATAGGCGAGCCCGCCGTCATGCCGCTTGTCCAGACACTGGGGAACAAGAGCGAGACCGTCCTGTTCGGAGTCATAGAGGCGCTGGGACGGATAGGAGACCGGAGAGCCGTCGAGCCTCTGGGACGTCTCGTGAGGGAGCACCGGGAATACCACTACGTCCGGAGAGAGGCGGTCAGCGCCCTGGGAAAGCTGGGCGAAGAGGCTGCCGACGCGGTCGCCCCGGCCCTGCGGGACGAGAATTTCTTAGTCCGGCAGGAGGCGGTGAAGGCACTGGGCAATATAGGCGGAGGAAGGGCCGCCGGCATTCTGGTACAGAGCCTCCAGTATGGAGAGAGCGCGGACAACGTCGCCGAGATCCGCCGGGCTATCAACAGGATCAAGGGCAGCGCAGCCAAGGAGATAAAGGGAGCGTGCCCTGTCTGCGGGACCAGCCTGGGTTTCTGGGACGCCAGCCCGGTGAAGTGCCATTTCTGCGGGGTGAATCTCAACGTGGAGCACGGCAAACTGGTGGAGCAGACGCCTGCCGCAGTGGTCGACTCTCCGGAGGAGAAGGCGGTGATCTACCTGCACCGCGGCGCCAGCACGGGCGTCGTATGGCCCAATTGCTGCTGCCTCTGTCTGGCAGCGGTGACCGCATCCGACTACTATAAGATCTCTGCCAGCCATGTCCTGTCGTTTACTGCCGTGGCGGGACGTATGGAACAGAAGCTCCTGGAGTATGCGACGGAGGTGCCGTACTGCAAGGGATGCCGCCGCAAGGTGAAGAAGGTGCTCGGGCGTAGCGAGCAGGAAGCAGTATCGGCCGAGGTGACTACAGTGGGCATGCTGGACAACGTGAGGCTGACGTTCAAGTTCCGAAATCCGCGGTACGCGCAGATGTTTAGGCAGGCCAACAAGGATCTCATCAGAGAGGGCAAGCAAGTAGCCATATAAGCAGCGGTGGAATGGCAATGAGTCCGGGTCATCCCCTGGACTGAGGGCGCCGAACGGACTTACGTGGCGCCTGCGGCGGCTGGAGAGTGCGGGCGCCGCGTCACAGAGGGGGAGACCTCCGAGGAGGCAGCCACGGCGAAAGATGGAGGATGCTGAGGGGCAGAAGTCCAGGAATGCGAGGACGGCAGCGCTGCTGGCTGCCCTGCCGGGGCTGGTATGCTGCCTCGGCATAGGACACCTGTACGCCGGGAGGGTGCGCCGCGGACTGCTGCTGATGTTGGGGGGATGGGGGCTGGCGGCAGGCGGCCTGTTCTGCCTCACCGCGTGGTCGATGTGCCATCTGATCATCCCGCCGTTGGGCCAGCCGATAGGCGAGCCACCGGCGGCCGCTGAGGCCTTCCTCATCATGGGAGTCATGTCCTTTCTGGGGCTGGTCTCGCTGTGGGTATGGCAGATATTCGATGCTAGGCGCTGCGCGAGAAGCCGGCCAGCATCACAGGAGCAGCCGTCGCCCAGCAGCTAGCCTGGCGACACCGACGGGCGCCGGCGCGGCCGACAGAGAGCGCCCGCCTTGACCCGGCTTACTCCCTTGGATAGAATGCCGCGTTCGGCATCATCGGCTGGGGCTGGGGCGCTGGAGGCTCCAAAGGAGGGACGCAGCATGGTACGCAAAGTCAAAGACGGGGTCCCCGAGGAGGAGCTGCGCCGGGACCTGGAGAGGTACCGGCAGATGGCCCTCGAGCTCGGCGCTACGGATGCCAGCGTCATCACCGCCGACGAAGTCCTTATCGACGAGAGGGCGCAGGCCAAGTGCAAGTTCCCCATGTGCCCCCAGTACGGCACCAATGTGAACTGCCCTCCCCACGTCATGGACCTGGACCGAGTGCGAAAGCTGGTCGGCGGTTTCAGCTATTCTGTATTCTTCAGGCTGGCCGTCAGCTCGGGACAGCAGGCGGACATAGACCACACCATCAAGGTGAAGACACCGGAGATCGTGTCGAAGATCGAGGCTGAGGCGTTCTACGATGGCTACTATCTGGCCATGGGGTTCGGCGGCTCGGGATGCAAGGACATCTTCTGTAGCGACCAGGAGTGCAGCGCCATGGCGCCGGGGCAGGGCTGCCGCTATCCTTACAGGGCCAGGCCCGCCATGCATGCCCTGGGGATGGATGCCTACAGAATGGCAATCCGGCAGGGTTGGGAGATGTATCCCGTGGGACAGTCCAGCAAGCTAGAGGATGTCCCCCGGGTGTCAACCATGGGGCTGGTGCTCATATACTAGGGCTCCGGGTCGAAGCCGCGCCACAGGGTGATGTTGTCCACCGGCTCCCGGTCGCTCTGCACCCTGTTGGCGGGGTGGCCGGGGTCGGGGTAGCCGATGGCGACGGCGGCTATGATGCGCTTCGACTCGGGTATGCGGGCCAGCTCCTTGACGGCGTCGGGGTACAGTATGGCCTGCTTGACAATGCAGGTACCCAGTCCGTAGTTGAGGGCGGCCAGGCAGATGGACTGCGTGATGAGGGCGATGTCGAACTCGGTGCGCAGGGCATCCAGGAAATCCTCGGCATAGAGGATGAACGCTGCCGGGGCGTCGAAGAAGCGCAACCCCTTCTTATTCCACTCGGCCCGCTGCTCTCTGTCTTTCCGGGCAA
>DAOUEN010000044.1:0-3684 GCA_034430415.1 Dehalococcoidia bacterium | reverse complement strand
GGGGATGATGCTCCTTGGATTAGTGTTCTTTGGCCTTTTATTGTTGTGGCAGGTAGCACTCTGATTGCTGCTTTGGTATTCAGTATGAAATATGATCTCAAGGTGACAGTTGAAAATGAGCTAGAAGCAAAAGAATACCGTGAAATGGTGTCAAGAGGGCGAAGGTGGGTTGGTAGTGGAGTAGACAAAGTAATATTACGGATGAAATGGAAGAAGAAGTAGCGGGCATCCACTGCGGCGGGAGACTACAATCCAGCCAGAGGGAGCATATTGTTGGACACAGAATGCACCAAGGCCGTGACCCAATCAGAAACGTGGGCACCCTCCGGTCATATTCCAGGTGGCTTCTCGTCTCCAGTTCCGGACCCGAAGGCGGGTTGAGGCCGCCGTGTCACGTCATGCGCCCGCAGACGTTCCCCGTCGGCAGCAGGACCGCCAGGGCGCAAACCGTTCGTTGGAGACGACCCGGGATGGATTGAGGCGGAGAAGTATGTGCCGCAGCTAGGTTGTGGTATGGATAATAGCCAGCGCTATCGTTGCTATGAGGCACAGCGCGGAGCTCGCAATACCATATATCCTGACAGACCTGGACTCGAAGAGCCCTACGATGCTGCCCGCCAGTCCTAGAATGGGGATGAGTACGAAAAGCAAGGGCAGTGTTGTCATTCCGGTACAACTGGCAATCAGGACCGCCGTGCTGAAGATTGCCAGGGCGTAGCCGCCACCCTGGCAGAGGCATATCACCCAATATCTTGGCCTCGACCCGGGTTTGGATGTACACGTCCAGGAGAGGAATGTCCAGAATAGGAATGCAAGCAGAAGGCTGATGAAACACCATAGAGGTCCTATCCACGCGAGAGAGAATCCCCAGGCAACTCCCCAGAAGACATAGAAGGTCAACGGTATGGCCCAGGTATGGCAGGCCTTGTTTTCTACCGAGTAGTTGAGGGGATTCAAGATGAAGCCAAGCATGTCTATGGGGAAGCGGCGTAGACGCTCAACGGGCTCGTCTTCTTTGTCGGGTTCGCTTTCTTTGTCATCGGGCGGCTTCAGCATCGTTGCTGTCAAGTAGTTGATCAGGAAGAACGCCATGGAAAGACAGCTTGCGAGTGCGGCGATGGCGTGTCCTAGAGGCTCTCGCACCGCGGGAGACAGGTCTGAGGTGACCAGGGTTACGAAGGCCAGGATGAGCAAAGAGGTGGCGACAAGGAAGAAGTGAAACCTGCTGGACAGCAAAGCCAACTGGCGATAGAAATAGGACTTTTCCCTGTACTCCTCTTTCTCCGTCACCTTCCTGCCCCTTTCCATTCTACCCCTGCCCGTCTCACCTCTCAGTCTAGGCGAGCGAGCCCCCGCTGTCAATAGTCTCAGGAGAAGCCGGGCTCAGGTCTGTTGTTCACGTCGGGGTCGGCGGCAGCCAGTGGCAACTAGCTCCTCATCATCCGCACGGAATCTCGTCAATTCAATCTCGCGGGGAAGTCATGTACTGTGTTCCACGCACGCACCCCGTCACAGAGGAGATAGAGAAGGGCTACCAAGGAGCTGGACCAAGAAGGAGCCAGTCCGGAGAGACTGCAGCCCGGGCTGCCTCAAGGGCGTTCACCAGTCCGTTCCCCACACCACCGAGGCCGATCCACGAGCAGGTGCTCTCGATTGCCTGCCGCACTTCGTCGTTGACCATGCCGTTGCCGTTGCCGTCCACGGCCACGCTGAATACCAGCGCAGCCACACCCGACACACGGGCTGCCGCCGGTGAAGTGCCGAACTCATAGCCATACTGACCGTCGGGTAGCGCAGAGTAGACCTTGAAGCCGGGAGCAGCCACATCCACACCGTCCCCGTGGTTGGAGAGCACAGCCAGGGAATCGCTTTCATTGGTGGCAGCCACGGCAAGACATCCGGCGTAGTAGGCCGGGTAGGCTGCCGAAGACCCGCCCTCGTTGCCCGCCGCTGCCACCACCACTGCTCCCCGGCTCCAGGCATAGTCAACCGCCCTCTCCAGTTCTGGCGACGCTTCTGTACAGAGGCTCATGTTGATGACCTGGGCCCCATGGTTCACTGCCCAGTCGATGCCTCTGGCGACGGCTGACGCTTGACACCTGCCCTGGTCATCAGCCACCTTGACGTTGAGGAGCCGGCAGTTGGGAGCGATGGCGGCCACGGTGCCGGCCATGTGAGTCCCGTGCCCGTTGAGATCATCGCTGGTCCGGCTTTCCGTGAAATTGGCCTCGCTCACCACTCTGTCGCCCAGCTCCTCGTTGTCGGCGTCAATACCGGTGTCGAGAATAGCGACTATCGTCGGCTCTCCCCCTCCCGCTATTTGCCATGCCTGCGGTGCCTGGACCCTGCCGCCTCCCCAACTTTGAGCTAGAGAAGCCGCGTCAGGATCACCGGTATACGCCATGCTTGAAGCCTGACCCTCGCCGGGTGACTCCGATTCGACCAGTGATTCCAGCGTGCCGGCATCGCTACTGTCAGGCGAGTAAGATGTCGCCGCCTCAGAGGAAGCACAGCCCACCTCGCTTACCCGCTCCTGCTCCGGCGTCAGCGGCCCTTCGCCGCTATCACCGCCGGGAAGCACGATTCCGCTCTCCTCTTGAGACGATTCGGCCGCGGGCCCTGCGGCGGGCGTAGAAGTCGGCTGCCCCGTCGTGGCCACAACGGCCATTACTACAGCGAGAGCGACTATGCAGTCTACGGTGAGTGCCGGCGCCTTCCTCGTCTTCCTCGACATGGAATCCTGATTATACGCCTATGCGGGTGCCCCGTGGAAGGGCTTCGGGGGATTCGTCTACGCCTGAGTAGTCCGATTCTGTCCTATCCTGGCTCGCGCTCCGTCAATATCCTCCAGCCGATTCAAGTCCTTTCTCTTCATAGCGCGACAGCTTAGAAAGCACTATTGCCTTCCTTTCTCGCTCCTGCTAAGGTGGGGTTGTCTCACTGCCACGGACTTCCTGCGGAGGCGCCTGACCTGAAGATTCTAGTTCAAGTGGGCAATTTGCCGGGTGTCAACATCGACCACCACATCCGGCCGCTTAGTCAGCTGCCGATTGTCACCGACATATCGGTGGTCTGCCGCAACCCCGGCCCCGGGATTTCCAAAGTACGGTATCACTGTCCTCCGCGCATCATCGCCAGATTTGCACCGATTGCCATCGTGTGGGAGTTCTTCACCCTGCTTCGCTTGTCGCTGCTGGCGAAGCCTCGTTGCATACTGGGATATCTGCTGTTTCCCCACGGTCTGATGGCGTTCGTTGTGGCCGGACTCACCGGACGACGGGCTATCCCCTCGCTAATAGCCGGGCCGGTCGAGCTGTATCGGGAAGGAACTGTGCGCGGAATTCAATTCACCGGACGCCTGCCTCTCCGTGGTGTGGCTTTGTTGAAGATGTTGCAGCACTCCACCGCTGTGATTACCACCGGCTCATTCACCAGGGCTTTCCTGGTCAGGCAGGGAATAGAAGAGGCCAGGGTATACCCTATCATTGATCCGCCGGCTCCCTCGCGGTTATGCCCGATACGAGTGCGTAAGGTTTACGATGTGGTCTCAGTGGGAAGGCTTGTGCCTGTCAAGCATGTTGAGGTATTGCTACAGGCAACGTCGGTGCTGAAGCGAAGCCGCAGCGGTGTCAGAGTCTGTATTGTGGGTGATGGTCCATGTAAGACCGAGCTTCTAGAGCTGGC
>DAOUEN010000043.1:0-27672 GCA_034430415.1 Dehalococcoidia bacterium | reverse complement strand
GAGACATCCCCTTTGCTTCCTGGCTGTTTCGCATTGCTCATAATCAGGTGGTTGACCATTTCAGAAAGCAGGGGAAGGTGGAGAGGGTAGAGTTGGAGGATAATGTGGTTGCCGCTGACGAGCCAAGTCCGGCGCTTGTTGCTGAGCGGCGGTTCGAACTGGAAGAGCTAAGGGCCAATATAAGCAAGCTGTCTCCGGCCCAGCGCGAGGTAATCACACTGCGTTTTGGCGCCGAACTTTCCATCGCTGAAGTGGCAGAGGCCCTGAGAAAGAACACCGGGACGGTCAAGGCGCTGCAATACAATGGCATAGTGGCGCTAAGGAAGCTAATGATGGGTGATAGTCAGAGATGGACCGAAAGATAGAAGACATTCTGGATGAGTGTCTGGATCGCACATTTGCCGGCGAAACCATTGAGGATTGCCTTGATGCCTATCCTGGAGAGGCGTCCGAGCTGGCGCTGCTGCTCGAGGCTAGCTGCGTTGTTATGCGGGGCTGCGCTTCTATTCAACCTGTCCCGACATTCAAGGCGAGGGCATGGCATCACCTTCAGGCGATTTTCCATGACCGGTTCGAGGGAGTCAGGAGCGCAGGGGTGGTTCCCATTTGGCGCAGAGCGTGGACTATGGCCATGGCAGGCGTCTTGCTTGTCCTGTTCTCTTGCGTGGCGGTGGTTGCTGCCTCGACAAATGCTTTGCCCGACGAGTTTCTCTATCCGGCCAAATTGGCTGCAGAGCAGGTAAGGATGACTCTGGCCTTGTCTGATCTGGGCGAAGCGAAGCTTCACCTTGAGTTTGCCGAGCGCAGGGCGTATGAGATGGGTGAGGTGGCGCAGCAGGGGAAAGCGGACAGACTTCTTGTATTGGCCGGGCAAGTTGCCGAGCACCTGGGCGAAGTGTGTGTGACGGAGGAGATGAAGGAGGTGGCGGAGGAAGCGTCAGCAGCCCTGGCTCCGGCTCCATCCCTGTCGGCGGGAACAGAACGTTCAGATGAGGGAACGGACGTTGAGGAGTTGGGGGCATTGCTGAGTCGGAGTCGTGAGGAAAGCCTGGAAGCCCTGGAGGACGCTTTGGCCAGAGCACCTGAAGCGCTCAAACCGATCCTGAGGCGGACTATTGAGAGTGTGGCCAAGGACTATGACAGGACCATTTCTATCATAGAAAGCGGCTCGAACCAGTAGTCCAGGTACGGGAAATCCTTGGGAGATTTGGAGGCTGAGAGTATAATAGCGGTTGTAGATGGGCTCGGAGGTTATCTACCGCAAGTGGCGTCCGCAGACCCTAGCCGAGGTCGTGGGTCAGGAACCTGTGACTCAGACCCTGCGCCATGCCGTTGAGAGCGGGAAGATAGCTCACGCCTATCTTTTCTGCGGTCCTCGAGGGACGGGGAAGACTAGCACCGGACGCGTTCTGGCCAAGGCAGTCAATTGCCCCCATCAAGTCGGTGGCGAGCCATGCAATAGCTGCGACATGTGTCGCTCGATTACCGCAGGGATGTCTCTGGATGTGGTGGAGATGGACGCCGCCAGCAATCGCGGGATTGATGACATCCGCAATCTCAGGGAAAAGGTCAACTATGCCCCTAGCCTTGCCCGGTATAAGGTATATATCGTGGATGAGGTTCACATGCTTACCGATCCGGCCTGTAATGCCTTGCTGAAGACCCTGGAGGAACCTCCTCCTCACGTCATGTTTGTCCTGGCTACCACAGAGCCGCACAGGGTGGCATCCACTATCGTGTCCAGATGCCAGCGCTTCAACTTCCGCCGTCTCTCGCGAACGGCGATGACCGACAAGCTGAAACTGATCTGCCAGCAGGAGGGTTTTCGGGTTACCCCTGAAGCCTTGAGGCTTATTGCCCAGGCGGCTACGGGGAGCCTCCGCGATGCCGAGAATACGTTGGAGCAATCGGTAGCGTACTATGGCAATCAGATTGACTTTGACCAAATTCAGTCGGCATTGGGACTGACCGGGGATTGGCGAAGCAGGGAACTGGCGAAACACATTGTTGGCAGAGATATCTCTGCCGGCCTCCGGCTCATAAATGATGTCAGCGGCGATGGCGTCGACCTCCGACAGTTCAACCGCGAATTGGTGGATTATCTTCGAGGTTTGTTGCTGACCAAGTCTGGGTGTGAAGAGGCGCTGGATGCTACCCAGGAGGAAAGGGTGGAGATGGGAAGCCTTGTGGCTGACGCCAGCCTCGGGTACTTGCTCACGGCAGTCAAGCTCTTCTCCAGCATAGACTTCCGTAGCGATAGCTATTCCCCCTTGCCTTTGGAGCTAGCCCTGGTTGATAGTGCTTTGCCTCTTGCTATTGATCAGTGTGACCCGGGCACGGCTGAGCCTTCTGCAACAGCAGAAGTCAGCGATATATCTCAGGAGCCACCCCAATGCTTACGCGGAGCGGAGATTCCTGAGATGGCAGACAATGCTGAGGATTCAAGTGGGGAGGCTGGCCCAGGTTTTGAGTATCTGAGAGGTCGATGGAGGGAGTTCGTTCACTCCTTGAAGGGCGAGGGTTCCACAGGCACCTTGGATGCCTTCTTGCGTAGCGCCTGTGAGCCGATAGCTCTTGAGGATGAGACTCTGGTGCTGGGTTTCTACTACAGTTTTCACAAAGAGAAAATCGAAGATCCGAAGTACCGATACCTGGTTGAGAGGAAACTGGAGGAGGTTTTTGGCCGACCTTACAAGATAAAGTGCGTTCTGGTTGACCATAAGAGGATGGGCGCGCCCCCGTCGGAAGGAGGGGACCCTCTAGTGAAGGCTGCTCTGGAGATGGGAGCGGAGATAAGGGAGTGAGGCTGTTGCTGTGTCGCAGCGGGCTGAGTGGGTAGTCTAGCGCTCTGGAGATGATTCGTCAGAATGGTATTTGTTGCTGAGCCCGTAGCCAGGCTGGTTGAGGCGTTGAGCAAATTGCCCGGGATCGGGCCAAAAAGTGCACACAGGTTGACGTATCATATATTGCACAGTCCGGATGAGGAAGCCAGGACTCTAGCTGAGGCCATCGTCGCTCTGAAGGAAAAGATCAGACTGTGCTCGACGTGTTTCAACGTCACTGATTGCGACCCCTGCGTCATCTGCCGGGACAGTGAGCGAGATAGCTCCAGGATCTGTGTTGTAGAGAGACCTTCAGACATTGTCCCTCTAGAACGAACCGGTAAGTACAAGGGGCTCTATCACGTGCTCCATGGCAGCATCAGGCCGGCGCAGGGCATAGGTCCTGAGCAACTCAAGGTCAGAGAACTCTTGACTCGCCTTGAGAATGGCGCGGTGAAGGAAGTGATTCTGGCGACCAACCCCAACCTGGAAGGTGAAGCCACGGCCATGTACCTGCGGCGGGCGGTCTCTTCCCCAGGCATTCGGGTCAGTCGCCTGGCTCGCGGCTTGCCATTCGGAGCCGAGCTGGAATATGCTGACGATATGACTTTAAGTCAGGCTATTGAAGGCAGACAGGAGTTCTAGAAGGTTGGTGGATGGGAGCACCTCGGAGCTATCAGACTCAAGCCCTCATAATAGGGCAATTCAAACTCGGCGAAGTTGACAAGATCGTCACTATCTATACCCCCGAATTTGGCAAGCTGAAGGCGGTAGCCAAGGGAGCCTACCGTCCCGGGAGCAAGTTGGGTGGCAACGTTGAGCTCCTGACTCACAGCCTGATGATGCTAGCCAGGGGACGTAATCTGGATATTGTGACTCAGAGTCAGACTATTGATGCCTTCACGGACTTGAAGGGTGATCTATGGCGGATGGCCTGTGGCCTGTATGTTCTGGAACTTGTTGATTCCTTTACTGTGGAGAACGATGAGAACCGCCCCTTATTTGATTTGCTGCTCGACGCCCTGAGATGGTTGTCCCAATCTGACCATAGCGAGATTGTGTTGCGCTACTTCGAGCTTCAAGTTCTCAACTATGTGGGCTATCGTCCTGAGCTATACAGCTGTGCCGTGTGCGGTTCCCCCATCAAGCCCGTGGTCAACTTCTTCGGTTCTGACCGAGGTGGAGTATTGTGTCCGCGTTGCGGCCAGAAAGATACTCTGTCCAGTGCTATTTCAGTGGATGCTCTGAAGATCCTTCGTCTGTGGCAAAGCTGTGACTACGCCACTGCAAGGCGGGTAGTCTTGAGACGGGGATTGGCTTTGGAACTGGAACAAGTGACACGCGAGTATATCAATTACCTCTTGCAACGGGAAGTCAAATCAGTCGCCTGGCTCCACGAGTTGAAGAGGAGCCAGGTGGTGGTTGACAACAGTCGTGCGAGAAACTAGAATCACTGCTTGGCCAATCTCGCTGTGGAGATGATCTAGCGTGGATCGGTTTGGGACCCAGCAGCCGTCCCCAAATGGGGGTGATCTTGTCGTCCATCTCGAATTGGAGTTCGTCTTGCCAATCGGATGTTCCTTGAGGATACAAATAGCCGCAAGTACGCTTGGGGAGTGCTGGTAGTGTACATCGTCATAGCCGGCGCAGGTGGGGCAGGGTTTTATGTGGCATCCCTATTGTCAAAGGAGCGGCAGGAGATCGTCATAGTTGAGCAATCCGGGGAGGTAGCGGAGGAGGTTCGCCGGCAACTGGATGTGGGAGTTATTGTGGGGAGTGCCACCAGCCCCAGCGTACTGCGGCAGGCGGACGTGAAGAGTGCTGACTTGATTGTCGCCACCACCAGCAGTGACGAAACCAATATGGTTGCCTGCTTCATGGCGCGAGAAATGGGAGCCAAGAAGACTGTTGCCAGGGTTCGCAATCCCGAGTATTCCGGCTATCTTATTCTGGATGGCAAATCGCCGCACACGCCGAGGAAGGTTGTCAGGCCGAAGAGCTTGGGGATAGACCTCTTTGTCAACCCGGAGGTTGAGGCTGCCAAGACGATAGTGAGTATGCTCTCGAGTCTCTACGTAGGTCGGGTGGAGGAATTCGCTGAGGGACACGTGCAGATAAGGGAGTTCAAGGCGGAGAGCGGAGCTGTGGTCGATAAGCCGTTCTCCAACATCGCGTTCTCCAAGCCATGCGAGGTGGTGATGATCGGTCGGGAGGAGGAGGTCAAGGTGTCTGGGGATGACGAAATGATAAGGCAGGGTGATAGGGTCTATTTGATTGCCGCGAGTGAGGACATGGATGAGGTGGGAGCTACCTTCGACCAGCCGAAGGTACCGGCGAGAACCGTGGTGATCTTTGGCGCCGGGGAAATTGGCTTTCACGTTGGGGAGGAGATGGAGAAGCGGGGGGTGCAGGTCAAACTCATTGAGAAGAGCGCCAGCCGCTCTCAAGAGATCAGCGCAAGGCTCAAGCGGGCAGTGGTGGTGCAGGGAGGGGAGCCCGACCGTGACTTGCTCAGTGAGGAGGGGGTTGCGTCTTCAGACGCATTCATCGCCGCCACTGGTGATGAGTCTCTCAATATCCTGGCCGGGCTGGTGGCAGGCAAGCTTGGTGTCTCCAGGAACGTCGTGCTGGTTGACAATCCAGAGTATATTGCGCTGGCCGAAGAGGTGGGCGTAGACGTGGCAGTATCGCCGCTTCTGCTTTGTGCCAGCAAGATCGCTCGTTTTGTCCTGCGCGGGGGAGCAGTCTCCGTGGCACTGCTGGGAAATGAGGAAGCGCAGGCCATAGAGTTCATCGCCAGTCCAAGTGCGCGTATCACGGGGACAAAGAGCGAAGACCTTGAGATGCCAGAAGGGGCGAAAATTGGAGCGATCATTCACGGGGATACGGTAAAGATACCACCAGGCGAGAGCATTGTGGAAGCGGGGGATTGTGTGGTCATAGTGTCTCTTCTCTCGTCTATTCCTGCCGTTGAGAAGCTTTTCAAGTAAACAGTGAGAATCTGGACAGTCCTCCATTACCTCGGCCTGATGCTGATGGGATTGGGAGGCTTGATGGCCGCCTTGCCTCTGGTCTGGAGTCTCTCCTGTCAGGGGCCCGATTCCCGTTCCTTCTTGATATCCGCAGTGGCTACATTGGGAACGGGTGTCTTGCTCTGGAGATTGGCTCCAAGGGGTGAGGGGAATCTAACCCGCCGCGAAGGGCTGGCCCTGGTTACCGGGGTTTGGGTATTGGGGTCGGCCCTGGGAGCGCTCCCTTATGTGCTGGCCGGAACCTTTGGAAGCTACCTCGATGCCTATTTCGAGGCCATGTCAGGCTTCACTACCACTGGCGCTACGGTGCTGACCTCTATTGAGAGTCAGCCCCAGGGCATCCTTCTGTGGCGCAACTTCACCCAGTGGCTTGGTGGTATGGGTATTGTGACGCTTTTCGTGGCTTTGGGTCCCATCCTGGGCCTCGGTGCAGCTCGCTTGTTCGAGGCTGAGATGCCTGGGCCGCAACCTGAGCGGCTTAAGGCGAGTGTCCGCCATACGGCGAGGGTTCTGTGGCTGTTATATTGTGGGTTCTCAATTCTGGAGTTTGTGTTGCTCCGGCTTGGTGGGAGATTGCCCGTATTTGACTGTCTCACCATTACCTTTGGCACGATGCCCACTGGAGGTTTCCTGCACAGGGGAATGAGCATAGGCGCCTACGGGGCCAGTGTGTTTGTCACCAGCACCGTCACTTGCTTCATGGTGATAGCGGGCGTGAACTTCGCCCTGTACTATTACCTTTTTGGCAGGCGCCAGCCGGGCCGCGTTTTCGGCAATCCTGAGTTTCGTTCCTATGTTGCCGTCTTTATTGGAGCGAGCCTTCTCATTGCCTTTGACCTGGTGAATAACGCGGGGCAAGCGATTGGAGACGCCTTCCGCCATGCCACGTTTCAGGTGGCGTCTATTCAGACGACAACCGGTTTCACCACAGCCAACTTTGCTGCCTGGCCAGTGTTTTCGCGCTCACTGCTGCTTGTGTTGATGATAATCGGCGCCTCAGCAGGCTCAACGGGGGGAGCACTGAAGATAGTCAGGGTATTGGTGGTGGTAAAGCATGCCTTTCGACAGGTAGTCCTTGCATTCAGCCCCAGGTCTGTTATTCCTTTGAGGCTCGGAGGAAGTACTATGCCGGAGAGCACCGTATCGGGGATTCTGGGCACATGTACGCTATACTTCGGCGTTCTCATCATAGGTTTCCTGGTGATGAGTGGTGTGGGGCTGGATCATGTCACTGCCTTTTCTTCCGTTGCCGCCACCCTGGGGAATGTCGGCCCTGGTCTAGGCTCAGTAGGACCGATAGCAGACTACTCCTCGATTCCAGCGTTGGGTAAGGTGACTCTCGTGCTATGCATGCTGGTTGGCCGTCTCGAATTCCTGACAGTCATGGTGCTCGTCAGCCCGGCATTCTGGAAATGGAGATGAGCATCTCGGGTCTCGGCAATGGGGAGAGCCAGCCCCTGGTTGACAACGTCTGTCGCGGGCATTAGAATCCCGCAGCAATCGAAGTCGATTCAATGATGCTATGGACTAATCTTGGATGCTGACTGGCATCCCAAGTTAGGCGACAGGGTCGTTCACCGTCGCCGAGCCAAGGCTCATCCCCTGAAGAGAGTTCTAGGGGTGTTCGGCCTGTTCAGTGCTGGCTACGGCAACGTTGGCTCATCTATTTACTATGCTCTGGGCCTGGTGGCTCTTATCGCCGCAGGGGCGACTCCCGTCGTTCTACTTGTTGCCGGCATCTTCTTCATCTTCACTGCACTGACCTATGCTGAAGGCACCGCTATGCTTCCTGAAGCCGGTGGCTCAGCCAGTTTCGCTCGCCGGGGGTTCAATGACTTCTTGGGGTCCACGGCTGGTTGGGCGCTGGCATTCAGCTATATAGTGACTATTGCCATTTCTGCCTTCGCTGTTCCCTCCTATCTTGGATTCTTCTGGGGGCCGCTCAAAGACTCAGCGGCAGTAGGCACAATGGCGGCTATGGGCATCGTGCTCTTCTTGATGCTGCTCAATATCATTGGTGTCCAGGAGTCGTCAGTACTGAATTCCGCTTTCGCCGTGTTGGACGTAGTTACCCAGATACTCATAATAGCCCTGGCTATCCTGTTTCTTCTCGATTGGCAGATCCTGTTTCAGCGAGTTACAACCTACTGGCCATCACTACCCGACTTGATCTTTGGGATCGCCGTGGCCACGATCGCTTATACGGGTGTTGAGACCATATCGCAGCTATCAGAGGAGACCAGACGTCCCACGGTGAACGCCCCCAAGGCCCTGGTTCTGATGATGGTTGTGGTGCTGATTCTGTTCAGCGGGATATCCGTGGCCGGATTCTCCGCCATGACACCTCCTGAGATGGCTTCGGAGTGGGCGAGGGACCCTATAGCTGGCATCGCCCATGGCTTCTCTATGAGGATAGTTCCCCTAGAGGTTGCTGCTGGGCTGTCTTCAGACCCGGAAACTGTTATTGTTGTTGCTGCGTTGCTGAGCGGCATTCTGAAGTTTGTGCCGGTCCTGGTGGCAATACTGGCAGCGACGATATTGATTATCGCCACTAATGCCGGGCTCATGGGGATTTCTCGGTTGACCTTCTCCTTGGGGAGGTTTCAGCTCATGCCGCTGGCTCTATCCAAAGTACACCCCAAGTTCAGAACGCCTTACAGGGCGATAATCCTGTACGCCCTGATAGCGATCCTGCTTCTTGTGCCAGGTTTCTTCGCCAGGGACATCTTCGTTAAGTTGGGTGGGCTCTATGCTTTTGGCTCCCTGCTAGCTTTCGCTTTGGCGCATGCCTCCGTAATCAGGTTGCGGATGAAGCACCCTGAGATGCCTCGGCCTTTCAAGTTGAAGGGCAATATCATGGTTAGAGGGCATGAGTTGCCCATAACGGCTATCCTGGGGTTGGTGGCCACCAGCGTTATTTGGATAATAGTGGTGATAGTCCAGCCCTATGCCAGGTGGGTGGGGTTCGGATGGATGGTTCTTGGCACTGTTGTCTATGTTATGTTTCGCAGGCGCAGGCAGTTGCCGTTGACCAAGGTGGCTCCCGTTGTGAAAGCCTCTATTGACTAATGGAGATGGATGGGATACCATCCCTGACTTGTGGAAACAAAGAGAATCCTGGTGCCCATGAGGGGAACCGGCGCTGATGAGGAAGCCATAAGGCTGGCTTGCACGCTGGCCCAGAAGGCGAAGGCCCAGGTCTACGTGGCCCACGTTATCGAGGTTGAAAGGAGCCTTCCTCTAGACGCCCAGGTCGATTCAGAGTTGGAGAAGGCAGAAGAGGTTCTCACCCGCGCCGAGGATATTGCCGCTGATGTCGGCTATGACATAGACACGGATTTGCTCCAGGCCCGAGACGCTGGTCCAGGTATTGTGCAAGAGGCGATGGCGAGAGAGGTGGACTTGATCGTCATGGGTGTTGGCTACAAGAAGCGTCTTGGCGAGTTTGATCTGGGCGAGACTATTGCCCATGTTTTGAAGGAGGCTCCCTGCCAGGTTTTGCTGTACCGGGGAGCAGCGTCTGCTCAGAACGGTCAATGAATATCACCATAATGGGTTGTGGGCGTGTGGGGGCCGAGCTAGCTCACCTGCTCGACGCCGAGGGGCACAAAGTGACTATTGTCGACACGGATGCCAGCAGCTTCGATAAGCTTCCACCTGATTTTGGGGGCACGGCTCTCCTGGGCCATGCCACTGATGAAGAAGGGCTGGAAAAGGCAAGCATAAGGGAATGCGATGCTTTTGTGGCGGTGACTCGAGAGGACGACAAGAACGCCATGGCAGCTCAGATTGCCAAGGAGATATTCAATGTTCCGAGGGTGATCTGCCGTATCTACGACCCGTTGCGGGAGGAGTTCTATGAGAGCCTGGGGCTTGAGGCTATCAGCCCCACGGGCTTGTTTGCCCGCTTGCTAAAGGAGAAACTGGAGAAATAGATGTACGCGATAATAGTCGGTGCCGGTCAGGTGGGCCGCTATCTGGGCAGAGAGCTGCTTGGCATGGGGAATGAGGTATTGCTGATTGAAAGGGATCACAAGATATGCGAAGAGCTGGGAGCTGAATTGGGTAGCGTATCCCTGTGCGGCGACGGTTGTGAGGTGGCACTGCTGGGTAAGGCGGGAATAGCCAGGGCGGACATCTTCATCGCTGTCACCGACGAAGATGATGACAACCTGGCAGCGTGTCAGATAGCAAAGCAGAAGTTCGGCGTTCCTCAGGTTATCGCCAAGGTGAACAACCCCAAGAATGAGCATATCTTTGCGAAGCTAGGCATCGATCACACGGTAGACCGTGTGTCGCTTGTCCTGGAGCATATCAAGCTGCAGATTACGGCGTTCCCCTTGATTCGCCTCCTGAATCTCAAAGAGAGGGGGCTGGACGTAGTGCTGGTCAGAGTAGCTGAAGGCTCACCGGCGGTAGGCAAACCGCTGAGAGACCTATCCTTGCCTTCTGGCTCCGTTGTCTCTCTGATAATACGCCAGGGGCAAGAATGCCGGGTGCCGGAGCCGGGCACCATACTGGAGGTCGGCGATCAATTCCTCTGTCTGATCTTCAGCGGAAGTGAAGAGGAAGTAGCTCAAGCGATAGGGGGCGTCTCGGCCCGGCAGTGACCGGACTGAGTGCTGGGCTGACCTTGTCTCTTCCCATGACTGGAGCAAGGGGCTAGACCATAGCATCCTTGAGCTTTCTATATGTGGCGGCCAGCCCCTCTGATATGACTCTGGTGTCGGACATCACCGGCATGAAGTTGGTATCGCCCTGCCATCGGGGAACTATGTGGGTGTGAAGATGTTGCTCTATCCCTGCCCCAGCGTTTTTTCCCACGTTCAGCCCTAGATTGAAGCCGTGAGGCTTGAGTACCTGATTCAAGAGAGCCACGGCCTTCTTCACGAGCTCAAAGTGCTCCTTGGCTTCGCCGTCGGTTACTTCCTGCAACTCTGATATGTGCCGATAGGGAGCTACCATTAAGTGGCCTGGGCTGTATGGGAAGGCGTTGAGGATTATGAAGTTGCTCTGGCCCCGGTGGAGGATGAGGTTCGCCTCATCGTCGTTTTCTGCCGGTTTCTGACACAGGATGCAATAGCTTTCCTTCGCCCTCCGTACGTATTCTATTCTCCATGGCGCCCAAAGCTGCTCCATTTGTCTTATTTCATGTCCTGCCGTGTCTGGGCGGACTGCCTGCGGGTCTACTCCAAATAGTCCTTGAGTTTTCTACTCCGGCTGGGATGGCGCAGTTTTCGCAGAGCCTTGGCTTCGATCTGCCGTATTCTTTCTCGGGTCACATTGAACTCTTGACCCACCTCTTCCAGCGTTCTTGCATGTCCGTCTCGCAGGCCAAACCTCAGTTGCAGTACCCGCTTCTCCCGCGGGGTGAGCTCATCAAGGACTCGGTCCAGTTGCTCCTTGAGTAGCTCCTGCGAAGCAACTTCGGCTGGAGCCGGGCTGGTCTGGTCTTCAACGAAGTCGCCCAGGCGGGTATCTCCGTTCTCGCCGATAGGTGTCTCGAGCGATATCGGCTCGTGATGAAACAGGTCCATAACCTCCTCAACCCTTATAGAAGGCATGCTCAGGCGGCCTCCGATTTCCTCGTAGCTGGGTTCCCGCTTGAGTTCCTGACTCAACTGGCGCGTTGTCCGCAACAACCTGTTCATTGTCTCTACCATGTGCACTGGAATGCGGATGGTGCGCGCTTGATCGGCTATGGCCCGGGTTATACCTTGTCTGATCCACCAGGTGGCGTAGGTGCTGAACTTGTACCCCTTCCGGTGTCGGAATTTCTCCACGGCCCTCATGAGGCCGATGTTTCCCTCCTGTATGAGGTCGAGGAGCGCCATGCCATGTCCGATGTATTTCTTGGCTATGCTGACAACCAGTCGCAGGTTTGCCTCAGATAGGTGTCTTGCTGCCATTCGCGCTTCCGCTCTTACCTTCTCAAAGTCGGCCTTGAACTGGCTCTCGTAGGGTTCCAGAAGGGAGCGCAGTTCGTCGTTGGCCAGCAGAAGCTTTATCTCCTGCAACGGCTTGTCTTGAATCAAAGCTAGAGCTTCCGGTGGCACAAGGTTGCTGTTCAGAGAGAGATTTACTACGCCTTCCTCCGCCGTGGCGGTCTCTTTGTTTATCCTCTGGGCGACGGCGGCTGTGAGCGCCAGCTTTATCTCGTTGTCGATACCCGTGTGGAACTTGGGACTGGCGATAGTGTCCGCCAGACTGCTTGAAGGGTCCATATCTGAGTGATCTCTGATAGCTTCGAGAGTAGGATAGGCTCTGGCTACTCGGGAGATCAGATCAACCACTATGTCAACCGCTGAAGGAAGCCGCTTGTGTTTCTTAATATATGCGTCTTCGATTCTATCAAGATGTCTCGCTTGCTCTATTCTACTGGAGAGCTTTCTCTCTCTGGCGGCGTCAAGCAGAGGTACCTGGCCGATCTCCCGCAGATACATACGGACTGAATCATCCGTTATTTCATGGTCTTCTAATCCGATCTGTGGCTTGACCTCGTCGTGGACGGCCTGGGGGGGACTCTCATCCAATGTGTCTTCTTCAGTCGTGGCGCCAGTGCTTTCGCCTTCGTCTTCCTCAGCACGAGTATATCCCAGGGTTGGCTCCTCGTTTCTGGTTGAAGTTCGATCGTCTGATAGGTCTAACATCTAACCTCTCTTCGGCCTTGTCTTTTGCTCCTGCTTGACAAAGACCTCCTGTAGTCTCTGTCCGGGCTCTATGCCGGTTTGTTCCAGTTTGGCTAGCTCTGCGCCGATACCCTCCTCTTGCCTTTCAAGGTTTAGGACTGCCTCAATCCCGGCCTCCAGGCGCTTAGACAACATTTCTTGGAGGCGCAGTATGCAGTCGGATATGGCAAGTCGTCGAGTTTCTTCCTTTTCTTGAATGTCCGGCGGGAAGGTCCTATCCACCAGATAGTTTAGATGTTCGAGTAAGTTATCGTCAAGTTTCTGTGTGAGATCAGGGATGTCCTGGCAGGAGTGCCATTGAGCAAAGACCTCGCGGTTCTCGGTGCTTTCGAAGTGCTCTGCCGACAACTCCTGAGCCACCTCGCGGAGTCCTGGATACTGGATCAGCAGGGCTAGGCAGTATTCCTCAACGGGGCTGGACGTAGACTGACGGGCAAGGCGGGAAAGCTCTCTTGCCTCAACCATTTCGGGTACCCTTCTGCGGCCTTGCGACTTCTTCCTGGAGGCACGCAGATCGGACTCGCTTACTCTCAGTAGGCGAGCGAGCTTCTGCTCATAGTGGGCTTGCCTGATGGGATCTCGTATCTCTGCAATCAATGGCATGAGCTTCTGTATCGCCATGGACTTGTCCCTGGCTTTCTCCAGATCAACCCTGCTCATCACAGTCTGAAAGGCGAAGTCCAGCAAGAGTGGAGCTTGTTCCACCAGGCTCTGCCACAACCCTAGATCCTCGTCTATTACTTCGTCAGGGTCTTTGCCCTGTGGTAAGGCAATAACCCTTATTTCAGCGTCTAGGCTGGTTTCGTATCTCTCTGCGCTACGCAGAGTAGCTTCCTCGCCGGCAACATCGGCGTCAAGAGCAAGGGCTATGTTCTTGCTCATCCTCTTGGTGACATCCATCTGTTTTTCGGTCAGGGAAGTCCCCATGGCGGCAACCACGTTTTGCCAACCGTGCTGGTGGGCTCTGAGCACGTCCGTATAGCCTTCCACGATTATCGCCAGGTTCTTCTGCCTGATAGCAGACTTGGCTCTATCGATTCCATAGAGGCTGCCGCTCTTGTCGAAAATGGCGGTCTGCGGTGAGTTGATGTATTTTGGCAGGGAGTCGTCCAGGGATCTCGCTCCAAATCCGGTGACACGTTCACGGATATCATATATTGGAAACATCAATCGGTTGCGGAATCTGTCATAGCCACCTCCGCCTTCCCTTTCCAGGACCAGACCAGCTTCAACAAGTTCTCTTTCCTCATATCCTTTGCCTGTGAGGTAGTCCTTGAGAGCCTCCCAGCTATCCGGGCTGAATCCCAGATGGAATGCTCTAATGGTTTCGGTCGTGATCTTCCTGCTGCTAACGTAAGCCCTGACTGTCTTGCCTCCCTGGCTGTTCAAGAGCAGGTGATGGTAGTATTCGGCTGCCAGCTCGTTAAGCTGAAACAGCCGCTCTGTTTGTCTGCTCTCGGCGCTGGCAGGCGCCTCAGGCGAGCCCAGAGCTACGCCTGCTCTATCAGCCAGCAGCCGGAGTGCCTGGCTGAAATCGACACCATCTTTCTTCATGAGGAAGGAGAAAACGTCGCCTCCTGTCCCGCAGGCACCAAAGCAGTGCCAGGTCTGTTGCTCCGGGAACACGAAGAAGGAGGCATGCTTCTCGCTGTGGAATGGGCACAAAGCCTTGTAGTTGCGCCCTGCTTTCTGCAGAGCGACATAGCCGGAGATAACTTCCACGATGTCTGTTCTTTGCTTTATCTCACCAACAATGCTCATGTGGGCAGTTCCCAGAGTGATCATAGCGCCTGTTGACAGGAAGCTCGCCGGGGGACATTCGGGCGGGACCCATCGGCTGACTACTGGCCGTAGGGTGGTCTCTCTTGTCCGGTTTGCGCGGCCAGGCAATGAGTCTCATACCCTTTGCCATCTGCTGCCTCCGGTGGGTCGCAGGAATCGTGGAGCCAATATATCATGTTGAAACGCGGCTGGGCAATCAGGGCTTGGGTGTTGATTGACTACGGCCATGTGGTATCATATTAGCACGTAGAACCTGGGCTTGGCACAAAGAGGTGGCGTCATGATAGAGATGACAATCGATAGCATTCGGGTGAGCTTGATGAACTACCAGCGGGTAGTGATTCTGAAAGAGAAAGAGGCCGGCCGATACTTGCCCATCTGGATAGGTCCGGCTGAGGCAGATGCCATTGCGGTGAAACTACAAAACGTAGAACTAGCCCGGCCACTGACGCACGACCTGTTGAGGTCGGTGGTAGAAACCTTGGGAGCCGAGGTCAAGTTTGTCGTGGTAAACGATCTGCAGAATGACACCTTTTTTGCCGAGCTTTCCCTCAGCGTCGATGGCGAGGAGATACGAGTTGATTCCCGTCCCAGCGACGCTCTGGCTCTGGCCGTGAGAGTTGGGGTGCCGATATATGCTGAGGAATCGGTACTGGAAAAGGCAGGTATCACGCTTGACGAGGAAACAGGCAGGCCTGTTTCCGAGGGCAAGGTCGATGACCGAGAGCTGGAGGGGTTGTCAGCATACAAGGATTTCATAGACACGCTCGACCTGGAGGATTTCAAGAAGCGCAAGTCTTAGCGAGTCGGTGCGAGGATATTGGTGAGGAAATGGCCGGTGCTCATGCCATTGCTCACTGTTGGCTTCTATGTGGCTCTCAGCCTCCTGATACCGACAATAATAGGTTGGTGGATAGGCAACAAAGTACATCATGAGGTGCTGTTGCCACTCGTTGGCCTGGGCATCGGCACGATAATCATGATCTACGGAGTGTATCGCATGCTACTCCCATTTCTGCAGGAGGCTGGTTGGGGGGAGGAGGACAGTGAGCAGGTCCGTCAGCCGATAAGGGCGTTTCTGAATCTGTTGGTCCTGAGGCGGAAGAGGAACAAAGAGGGATAGTGCCCAGAAAGAAAGCTTTGGTCGTCGTCATTATCGTGGCCCTGGCTCTGGCCGCGATAAGCTTTGTCGGTGGCAGCGTAGGGGCGATGATAACTGGCAGTGAGCCACTCAGCATCTTTGACGTTTCCAAGCCTCATGTTGAGCTGGCGGCGGAGAAACCTTTCCCCGGCCTCCCCATCACCAACACCATGATGGCTGCCTGGATCAGTATCTCCGTGCTGGTTGCGGTGTTCCTGGCTGGCACGCGCAAGATGAAGATGGTACCCACCGGGCTTCAAAACGCTATCGAGTTCCTGTGTGAGGCAGCTTCGGACTTCATCACGGACATCGCGGGAGAAGAAAATGAGCGGCGCTTCTTCCCGCTGGTTCTTACCATATTCCTTTTCGTTCTGGCCAACGCATGGGTTGGCCTCATCCCCGGTTTTGGGTCGCTCAAGCTGAGCGGCGCGCCTCTGCTGCGCAATGCCAACACTGACATCAATATGCCCCTGATGCTGGCCCTGGTCTCGGTTGTCTCTGTTGAATGCTGGGGGTTCAGGGCAAAGGGAGCAGCATATTTGAAGACTTTTGTGAATGTAGGCCAACTAGGCCGGGGGTTTGTCGGGCTGCTTAAGGGCAAGATCAAGGCCGGGCTGGTTGGCATCCTCTACGGCATCATATCCGCCTTCGTTGGAGTTTTAGATCTGCTGAGCCACCTGGTTCGGGTAGTGAGCTTTACCTTCCGTCTTTTCGGCAATATGACGGCAGGCCTTATCCTGACAGGGGTGATGATTTTCATCGTGCCTCTGGTGGTTCCTTTCGTGTTCTATGGGCTGGAGGCACTTTTCGGCCTGGTCCAGGCGTTGATATTCAGCGGACTGACTCTGGTGTTTGGCTATGCCGCAGTTATGGCGAGCGAATGACGGGGGAAACTCTGGCGAGAGAAAAGGAGGCAAGCAATGGAGATGACAGCAGAGGCGGCTAAGTTCCTCGGATTGGGCCTTCTTGTTAGCATTGGGACTCTTGGCCCGGCTTTTGCCATTGGCTGGATCGGCAAGACGGCTATGGAGGCGCTGGGCCGCAACCCTGAGGCGAGGGGGGCGATAATGACCAACATGATCCTGTCTATCGCCTTCGCCGAAGCGGTGGCCATCTATGTCCTCATCATAGCTATTCTACTTATTTTCGTGGCCTAGCTGGACCTTGGGGAGGTGACTAGATCATGGGATTAGGGCTGGACCCGGCTACCTTCATCGGGCAGCTTGTGAGCTTCCTTATCCTGCTCGGCCTGCTTGTCCGTTTCGGCTACCGGCCGGTGCGGAAGGTGCTGAAAGAACGTTCAGACAGGATACGGGAGGGCCTGGAGCAGGCCGAGGCTACCGGAAGGGAGTACGAGCGTGCTCAAGAAGAAGTGGAGAAACGGATCAACAAGGCGCGGGAGGAAGCTCGACTCATCATGGCGGAAGCGGGGGAGGCCAGAGAGAAGCTCATGAAGGAGGCCAGGAGCGAGGCCAGGCAGGAAGCGCGGGCCGTGGTTGAGCGGACCAGGGCAGAACTGGAACGGGAGCGGAGGGAGATGACCGCTGACCTGCGCCGCGAGTTTGCTGACGCAGCTATTCTAGCCGCTGGGAAGGTCATTGGCGAGTCTCTGGACGGAGAAAAGCACCGGCGAATCATAGAGCAAGCCCTGGAAGAAAGCGGTTCTCTCAAGGAAACCGGAGGTTGATGGATGCCCAAGGCTACATCCAGTGAATTCTATGCTCGAGCTGTCCTTGAGATGGCTTTGCAGAGAAGCCAACTGGAGAAGTGCCGGCTTGACTTGAGGAGAATAGGGGATATTGCTACAGATGCCGAGCTTATGTCTTCGCTGAGAGACCCGGGTCTGCCTCTGGATGCCAAGGAAGGTCTGCTGAAGGAGGGGATGGGAGACGTCAGCGACACGGTTCTGAACCTGGTGTTCCTGCTGGTAGGCAGGGGCAAGGTGAAGATTGCCTCCGAGATCTCACAGGAATATGACAGGTTGCTGGATGCCCACTATGGTATCGAGCACGCCGAAGTTGTCAGTGCGGTGCCCCTGGATGAAGGCGACAGGGAGAAGGTCTCCAGCCGACTTGAGCAGATGACCGGGCGCAAGTTTGCTCTTGATGTCGAAGTTGCCCCCGACATTCTTGGTGGATTGATAATAAAGATCGGCGACACGCTCATAGATCGCAGCCTGCGCGGCAGGTTGGAAGCCTTGAGGAGAGACCTGACGGCAGTGTTGCCAGGGAACAGGAGCTGAAGTGGCCACCACGGGCAAAGATATCGCCGCGTCGATAAGAGAGAGAATCGAGGAATTCACCCCCGCTGAGGCAGTGGCCAACGTAGGTGTGGTGGTGGAGGTGGGGGACGGCATTGCCCGGATTCGGGGCCTTGGCGCGGCAGGATACGGCGAACTGCTGCAGTTCCCGCAGGGCACTCTGGGGCTGACACTGAATCTGGAGGAAGACTACGTCGGTGCGGTGATCTTCGGCGACTTCAGCCAGATTGGAGAGGGAGATGTGGTGCGGTCGGTGGGGAGGGCCCTCGAAGTCCCGGTGGGTGAGGCTCTTCTTGGCAGAGTGGTTGATCCTTTGGGACGTCCTCTTGATGGCAAAGGACCTGTCAAGTCCGCAGAGACCCGCCCGGCGGAGAGGATGGCGCCTGATGTCACTTCCAGGATGCCGGTGGACACGCCGGTACACACGGGAATAAAGGCCATAGACAGTATGATTCCTATCGGACGGGGGCAGCGCGAGCTAATCATTGGCGACCGCTCCACCGGGAAGTCAGCCATAGCTGTCGATTCCATCATTGCTCAGAAGGATAGTGACCTTATCTGCATCTACGTGGCTATTGGACAGAAGACGTCAAGGGTAGCCCAGGTGGTTGCGACTCTCGAGGAACATGGAGCCATGGAGCATACCACTGTAGTGGTGGCGGGCGCCTCTGATCCCGCGCCGTTGCAGTACATCGCTCCGTACGCTGGCTGTGCTATGGGTGAGGAGTCTATGGAGCAGGGCAGAGATGCTCTGGTTGTCTACGATGACCTTTCCAGGCATGCTTGGGCCTATCGCCAGCTTTCCTTGCTGCTTCGCCGCCCCCCAGGCAGGGAAGCCTATCCTGGGGATATCTTCTATCTGCATAGCCGGCTTCTGGAGAGAGCAGCCAAGCTGGTTCCTGAACAGGGCGGTGGTTCACTTACCGCTCTACCTATTGTTGAGACCCAGGCGGGAGATATATCGGCCTACATCCCGACAAACGTGATTTCCATTACCGATGGGCAGATCTACCTGGAGACAGACTTGTTCAACGCTGGAATCCGGCCAGCGATAAACATAGGGTTGTCGGTCTCACGCGTGGGGGGGTCTGCTCAGAGGAAAGCCATGAGGCAGGTAGCCAGCAGGTTGCGACTGGAACTGGCCCAGTTCCATGAGCTTCAGGCTTTTGCGCAGCTTGGAGCTGCCGACCTGGACAAGGCTACCAGGGGACAACTGGAGCGAGGCAGGCGTATCACGGAAATACTGAAGCAGAGCCAGTACTCTCCCGCGTCATTGGGAAAAGAGGTAATGATACTCTATGCTGTGACGAATGGATACCTGGATGATATACCTGTAACTAAATGCGTGGCCTGGGAAGCGGGATTCTGCAGATTTGCTGACACCAGCCACCCTGAGCTGGAAAAGCGAATCAACGGTGAGAAGGAAATAAGTCCGAAGACCGAGGAAGATCTGAGGTCTGTGATATTGCAGTTCAAGGCTGGGAGTTCCTACTAGGGGTGAGATGGCGAGTACCAGGACTATCCGTCGGCGCATACGCAGTATCAAGGACACCGGCAAGATCTGTAAGGCGATGGAGATGATTGCCACCGCCAGGATGAGGAGGGCGCAGCGGCAGGCAATGGCGGGGCGGCCGTATGCTGAGAAGATAAGCCAGGTGATTGCTGATCTGGCGGCGGAGCATAGTATCAGGGGAACACATCCGTTGTTGCAGAAACGGGATGTAGGGAAGATCGGAATAGTCCATATGACCACTGACCGGGGGCTATGCGGTGAACTGAATGCCAGCCTGAATCATTTCGTCGCCAGGTTCATCTCGGAACAGAAGGTACCAGTTTCTCTCATCACTGTGGGCCAAAGGGGACGGACTTTCATGCTCCAGCTGGGCTACGACATTCGAGCCGAGTTCTCGGGAATCAGCGATCGGCCCACTCTACAGGAAACCATGTCTATCTCACGGGTTGTCATCGATGATTACACCAGCGGCGACGTTGACCGGGTGTACCTTGCCTATCCCCGTTTCGTCAACACCGCCGTCCAACAGCCCGCTGTCGAAGCATTGCTTCCAGTTGAGCCTCCGAAACAAGCATCGACTCGGGCAATAGAGTATATCTACGAACCCGGACTGGGTGCTGTCTTGAGTGAGTTGTTGGTAAGATATGTGGAGGTTGAGGTTTACCATGCCATTCTGGAGCTTATCGCGAGCAAACAATCTGCACGGATGGTGGCCATGCGCAGCGCCAGCGACAATGCCAGAGAACTGATCACAGGTCTTACTATGACCTTGAACAAGGTGAGGCAGGAGACGATTACGGAAGAGATCTGCGACATCAGCGGAGGCGCTGAGGCTCTGGCGAGGTAGGCAAAAATGGCTGCTGGCAAAGTGGTTCAGATTATGGGTACGGTTGTTGATGTGGAATTCCCACCGGGCGAATTGCCATCTACCAACAACGGTCTGGAGATCTTCAGGGATGGTGGCAGGATAGTTGTTGAAGTCCAGCAGCATATTGGCGATAGCAGAGTACGCGGTGTTGCCCTGGCCTCAACTGATGGCCTGTCGAGAGGCGCCGAGGCAATTGACATGGGAGGGCCCATAACGGTGCCTGTGGGAAGGGCAACTCTGGGAAGGCTGTTCAACGTCTTTGGTGAACCTCTGGATGGTCTTGGAGAGGTGCAGACCGACGAGAGGCGCCCCATCCATCGTCGGCCGCCTTCTCTGGATGAACAGGAGACGACTCCCCGGATGCTGGAGACGGGCCTCAAGGTGATTGACCTTATCACTCCCTTCACTCGTGGTGGGAAGATCGGAGCCTACGGTGGAGCTGGTGTGGGCAAGACGGTCATCATCATGGAGCTTATCCACAATGTCGCCGCTGTCCACGGTGGGATATCGGTTTTCACCGGTGTGGGGGAAAGGTCGCGTGAGGGGAACGACCTGTGGCTGGAGGTGCGGAGGTTGGGAGTGCTGGATAAGGCTGCCCTTGTCTTTGGGCAGATGAACGAGAGTCCTGGCGTTCGGGCTCGAGTAGGCCTGACCGGTGTGACCATGGCAGAGTACTTTCGCGATGTGGAGGGGCAGGATGTCCTTCTATTCGTGGATAACATATATCGTTATATCTTGGCCAACATGGAGGTGTCGGCGCTTCTGGGCCGGATGCCCTCGGCTGTTGGTTACCAGCCAACTCTGGCTACGGATGTCGCCGAACTGGAGGAGAGAATCACCACTACAAAAAGGGGCTCCATTACATCATTTCAGGCCATATATGTGCCGGCCGATGACTATACTGATCCGGGGATAGTAGCCACGTATGGGCACCTTGACGCTGTGGTTGCTTTGGAACGGTCCATTGCTGAGCTTGGGATGTTTCCTCCTGTTGATATCCTGGCCTCGACATCGCGGATACTCAGCCCCGCCGTAGTTGGCGAGGAGCACTATGAAGTAGCCCGCGGGGTACAGCGGACTCTGCAAAGATACCGGGAGCTGCAGGACATAATTGCGATTCTGGGTATGGAGGAGCTGAGCGAGGAGGACAAGCTCACGGTGAGACGCGCGCGGCGAATCCAGAGGTTCTGTTCCCAGCCATTTCACGTGGCGGAGCACTTCACCGGTGTTCCAGGCAGGTATGTGCCTGTTAGAGAAACGGTGCGAGGCTTCAAGGAAATCCTCGAGGGCAAGCATGATGACCTTCCCGAGGCAGCCTTCTTCCTGGTGGGTACGATTGATGAGGCAGTGAAGAAAGCCAGGGACATCATGGGGGATTAGTGTCTACGTTCAGGTTGGAAGTGGTCACAGTTGGCGGTGTCGTTTTCTCTGAGGACGTCGATATGATAGTGGCCTGGGGGTCAGAAGGGCAGCTAGGAATCCTCCCTCACCATGCTCCTTTGATGACCATGCTCCAACCGGGAGAGCTGCTCATAAGCAAGGATGGTGGAGAGCAATACCTGGCCACAAGTGGTGGTTTTCTGGAGGTGCGGCCGGACAAGGTAGTCATTCTGGCTGATGCCTGCGAGCGTGCCGAAGAAATCGACACGGCTCGCGCCGAGGCGGCCAGGCTCCGTGCGGAGGAGACTCTGAAGGGCCGGCCAGCCGGTGTGGATGTGGCTGTGGCTGAAGCTGCCCTGCGTCGCTCACTGGCGAGATTGAAGGTGGCTGGAAGAAGAGGCCGAAGGCCGAGAAGGGGAACACTGTGGTAGGACTCCTGGCAAGGAGAAGGACGAGGAACGGGATGTGCCGAGATGGCCAAGTAGCTGGGGTTCTCTTCCTGCTTGTTGCAGATAGGGCAGTGAAAGCGCGTAGCGTGTCCTAAGAGGCTATGGGAAAACGGACTCAGTCTTCCTGGCTTCCCTAGCTGTCTTTGATCGGGCTCACACTATCTCTAGCCTGACTCTGATATCTTCCCTGGCTCCTTTCACCCGGAGCAAGGTACGTATGGCTTCTGCGACCCTACCCTGCTTACCGATAACCCGACCTTTATCGTCAGGGGCAACTTCCAGCTTTATTACTAAGCCCGTATCGCTGGTTTCCTCTGTGATAGCTACTTTCTCAGGCTCGGCTACGATGGATTTGACGATGTACTCTACAAGCTCCTTCATCTTGACTCCTTATTAACAGCTAGCGTTGATCTGAAGTTCGCTGTTGCCCGAACTTGTCCAGGATTCCAGATTTGCGGAGCAAGCTGGAAACGGTGTCTGTGGGTTGTGCTCCGTGCCTAAGCCATATTAATGCTTTCTCTTCGTCGATCCTGACGGTCGCGGGGTCAGTCAGAGGGTTGTAGTGGCCGATAGTCTCAATGAAAGCACCGTCGCGTGGAGCTCTACTGTCAGCTACCACCACCCGGTAACTTGCCTTGTGTCTCTTTCCTACACGGCGAAGCCTGATCTTAACCATCTGGCCAGGATATTATTCCTTATTCGGTGCTGTTTGTCAATGAGGGGTCTGGAGCGGACTATTTCTGGGGAAACAAATACTGAGTGGTTGTCTTCAATCTCTTCCTGAGCAGAGCCAGTTGCGGCCGGTACAGGGTAATTGTTTCCCGCTCCCTGGTGGAGACGGGAAGTCCAGTGGGGGTGGTGGAGGTAGGGGGCACGGTGGTGGTGGTGCGAGCAGGAGGCGTGGGAAAGGTAGTGGGGGCAGGAGGTGTGAGAGAGGTGGTGGGGGTGGGAGGCAGAGTGGGGGTGGAGGGCACGGCAGAGGTGCGGGACAGCGGCTGCCCTTTGCGCAGGGGCATGTTGAGAATTGTCGAAATCACCTTTTCCTCTACCTCACCGGCACACAATATGGTCGCCTGGGACTGGTCCCCGCCCAGCTCGATGAGCATGGGCAGTAGCAGGGCCTCCTGTTCACCGGAGTCCAGAATACTCGCCAGATAGTCGAGCTCTTTTCTCTTGATGAGCTGTGTGCTGCCGTCGTGGCACAGCAGGTGAGGGTACTCCTCACGCAGGAGGAGCGCCAGCGTCTTCTGACTTCGAGGCAGGCCGGCGTTTACTATCCTTAGCTCCCCGCTCAAGTAGCCCTGGAGCATCCTTTCGTAGCGGGATTGTCTGTCGTCTCCCGAGTATTGCGCCGGCATAGGACTATTCCTTTCTGGCGAGCAGCACCTTCACCCGTTTCAACCGCCCCTTCTCCTCTCTGTCCCTTTCCTCGAACTTCATGGCCAAATAGTGTATCGTCGCCTGCAAGCTGGGGATGATGATGTATTCCAAGGCGTTGGTGATCCTCTTTGTCCTGTTTATTTCCATTCCCAGCAGTTCCAGGCCTCTCTGGAGTTCGGCCAGTTCGACAATGGCCTTGAGGGATTTCTGGGCTAGCTGTGCGCCGTGATCCACACAGGAAGAAGTCTCAAGCAGACTGTATCCCCTCATTGACTTTGCCGGCTCCTTGAACTCGAGAGCGGGAATCCTGACGCCGGCTACGTTTCTCAGGCCGGTGGTGACTCCTACATCGGCTTTGCTGGCCAGAAGCTCCTTCTCCAGTGCTATGTAGCCATGGTACCCGGCAGCAATTGACAACGCCCGGTACATCTGAGACATCTCATCAAGCAAATTCCTCTTGGCTTCCACCGTCTCTCTGGCTGTCTGCAGGAACTCCATCGTCAGAATAGAGAGCCTGTCCTTGATTATCTTCTGGACCCTCTGAGCCAGGGAAAGCCTTCGCTTCAGCTTTACCAGCTCTATCTTCGTCGGTCTTACTCTGATCAGTTGTGGCATTGGTGGACTACCCAGCTTTACCAGCGGCGCTTTCGGAGTACTTCGGATGGTACTTCTTGATGAAATCCTCTTTGATTAGCTTGAGGTCTTCTTCGGGCAGTACCGAAAAAAGTTTCCAGCCGATGCCCAGGGTGTCCTCCACCTTCCGTTTCTCCTGTTCGCCCTGAGAAATGAACTTCCTCTCGATATCGTCCGCATTGGACAAGTACAGTCTGTCCCTGTCACCCAGCGCCTCTGCGCCTATGATGGTGGAGATCTCGCGGAGGTAGCATCCTTCAGCGTACGAAGCGTACAATTGCATGAAGACGTTGTTGTGGTCTTCCCTGGTCTTGCCCGGTCCGATTCCCTCCTTCATCATACGTGAGAGAGAGAGGAACACGTCTATGGGCGGGTAGACTCCCTTTCTATCCAGATTCCGGGAAAGGACAATTTGTCCTTCGGTGATATAGCCGGTGAGGTCGGGTATGGGGTGGGTGATATCATCGTCAGGCATCGTCAGTATGGGCATAATGGTGACCGACCCTTCCTTGCCGATGATCCTGCCAGCTCTCTCATACATGGTGGCCAGGTCGGTGTACATATAGCCCGGGTATCCTCTTCTTGATGGTATCTCCTCGCGCATGGCGGAGAGTTCACGCAGCGCTTCGCAGTAGTTGGTCATGTCGGTGAGTATAACCAGGACGTGCATGTCCTGCTGCCAGGCCAGATACTCGGCTGCTGTCAGGGCCAGCCTTGGTGTTGATATCCGCTCGATAACAGGATCCGAGGCAGTGTTGATGAAAGCGACGGCTCTCTCCAGTGCTCCAGTTCTTTCGAGGTTTCTGATGAAGAAAGAGGCGTCGTCATAGCTGATGCCAATGGCAGCTAACACTATGGCGAATTTCTCCTCTTTTTCTCTGACGGCAGCCTGTCTGACTATCTGGGCGGCAATGCGGTTGTGCGGCAGCCCTGACCCGCTGAAGATGGGTAGCTTCTGTCCTCTGACCAGAACGTTCAGGCCATCGATGGCCGATATGCCCGTCTCGATGAACTCGGCCGGGGGCTGGCGAGTTGCCGGGTTCATAGGGTCGCCGTTGATGTCGAGGTACTCCTCGGGGATGAGTGGTGGGCCTCCATCTATGGGTTTGCCCATCCCATTGAATATCCTCCCCAGGATATCAACGGATACCGGCAGTTTCAGTGTTTCGCCCTTGCACCTTATCTTGCTGCCCTTGAGGTCTACCTCGCTCACCCCGCCAAATACCTGAACGATGGTTGCCTCTTCGCTGATATCTATGGCCTGACCGGGCTTTATCTCACCGTTGCTGAGCTCGACATCGACTATTTCGTTGAATTTCGTGCCTGGAATGCTTTCGGCTACCAGCAAAGACCCTTTAGCTTTGCTTATTGCTCTCCCTTCTCTAACATAGAGCGAAGACAAATCCATAGACTTCCTCCTTATCTACGTCAACGCTGGCTGAGATGCTCATGAGGCTCGCTTGCGGGCCACCAGACTTTCTTCCATCTCCGCCCACAGTTCTTTGGACCTCTGCTCGAAGTCCTCATTCGTTATGTCCTTCATTCTGGAGATCCTGTACACCATGGGAGAGGTGCGAATGGCCTCGTAGCCTGCGCCCGAGCTCAGCATCTCCTGGGCCAGGTCATAGAACTTCGCTATGGTCTTGAGCATGAGGCCTGCCTTTCCTGGCGTGCAGTAGGTGTCAACTTCATTGTAAGCACTCTGCTGAAGGAAGTCCTCGCGTATCATCCTGGCGGTCAGCAGCAACAGCTTATCGCCTTCAGGCAAAGCCTCAGGACCGACAAGCCTTACAATTTCCTCCAGCTCGGCCTCTTGCTGTAATATCTTCAGGGCGGTAGCTCTGGTAATCTCCCAGCCCGGGTCGAACTTGCTCCACCAATCCTTGACTGCGTCTACATAGAGGCTGTAGCTGGCCAGCCAGCTTATGGCAGGGAAGTGTCTCTTGTTTGCCAGGGAGACGTCAAGGGAGAACAGCGCATCCACTATCCTCAAGGTATTCTGAGTCACCGGTTCGCTGAAATCAGCTCCTGGGGGGCTGACGGCCCCAGCCACGGTGACCGAGCCTCTCCTGGGGGGATTGCCCAGGCAGTCAACCATACCGGCTCTTTCGTAGAAGGAAGAGAGCCGCGAGCCCAGGTACGAGGGGAAACCCTCCTCTCCCGGCATTTCTTCAAGCCTGCCTCCCATCTCCCTCATAGCCTCGGCCCATCTTGAGGTGGAATCTGCTACCAGCAGAATGTCATAGCCCATATCTCTGAAGTACTCCGCCATGGTAACACCAACGAAGATGCTGGCCTCCCTGGCCACAACAGGCATATTGGAGGTGTTGGCTATGAATATCTCTTTCTCCTGTAGCAACCTACCGGTTTTTGGCTCTTTGAGCTGTCTGAAGCTATAGAGGACGTCGGCCATCTCGTTGCCTCTTTCACCGCACCCCACGTAGATATTAAGGTTGGTCTCGGCCCATCTGGCCAACTGCTGCAGAGCCACGGTCTTCCCGGTGCCGAAGCCTCCAGGTATGGCCGCCTTGCCGCCAAGGGCCAGAGGGAACATGTAGTCGAGGATGCGCATACCGGTGGTGAGCAATCCCGAAGGATCCTGCCTTTGCCTGTAGGGCCGGGGTTTCCTCACCGGCCATTCCTGCATCATGATGAGGTTCTTGATCTCTCTATTGGACTCCAGCGTGGCCACGGTTTCCTCGATAGTGTAATCGCCTTCCGCTATCCGCTTCACTGTACCCTTGATCCCCGGGGGCACCATTATCTTGTGCTCAACGAGCTCTGTCTCGGGCACCGTGCCTATGATATCTCCCTGGCTGACTTTGTCCCCGGCCTTGACTGTGGGAGTGAAATGCCATTTCTTGTCTCGGGGAAGGGCCACTGCCTTGGCGCCTCGCCGGATAAAGGAGCCAGTCTCCTCAGCCAGGGTGAGCAAGGATTTCTGCAGACCGTCGTAGATAGCTCCCACCAGCCCCGGGCCCAGTTCCACACTCAGAATCCTCCCTGTTCCTCTTACCTGTTCACCGGTTTTCAGCCCCAGGGTATCCTCATGTGCCTGGATCACGGCCTTGTCTCCCTCCAGGCCGATTATCTCTCCCACGATTCCCTCCTCACCTATCTCTACAACCTCGTAAACCTGGGAGCCTTTCATTTCGTCAGCTATGATCAGTGGACCCGAGACTCTCCATATTCTGCCCATGTTCTAACCTCCTCGTTGCTTCCGCTGCGCCTTCGCAGTGCCGAGTTCCTTGACTCGTCGCAACTGCAAAGGTGCTGGCTCAAAGCTCTACATCAAAGCCTATGGACGCTCTGATGAAGGCTTTGTAGTATCTGGTGACATCCGGGTATTTCGTGCCGGACTTTGACGGCACTTCGATGACTATCGGCGTTATCTTTCTGCCCCGTCTGACCTGTGCCAGCAAGTCCTCGACGTATTCGGCGTAGTCCTCCATCAGCACCACCACGCCGACCTCAGGGTCGGCTATCAACTCAGTCAGAGCGTTTCTGGCGTCTTCTCTGGCACTGTGAGTCTCCCGTATCAGCCAGCATTTGCTGACGCCAGCCAGCCTCAAGCCGTTGACCAGCTCTTCATCCCCTATGACTGCTATGCTCAGGTTGCTGACAGGCACGGCGCTCATAACACCAGATACCTCTTGACCTCTTCTGAGGGCACATTGTCGTCTATTGCCTTCAGAATCAGCCTCAAGTTCCGTATTTCCGTCT
>DAOUEN010000042.1:0-3865 GCA_034430415.1 Dehalococcoidia bacterium | reverse complement strand
TATCCCTTTGAGATTTCAGATTGGTTGACACATCGTTCCAGTCACTTCGTATTTCTTCGACGTGGCTTTTCAGCGTTTCAATCGCTCCCAAGTAGTCGCCCTTGCGCCAGGCTTTCCAGCCATCTACTTCTTCGCTCAGATTCTCCAGGATAATATGGAGGTCCTCCATCTTACGGGACAGCGCAGTCTGTTCGACAGTCTCGCCAACGGCCTTTCCTATCTCGGCTACTTCCTGGTAGGCCTGACTGGACTCCTGCGACTCCGCAGGGGCTAGAGCTTCTTCAGTCTTTTGACTTTCTACTTCTTCGTTATCCATATCTGCTTGAAATAGGACGCTTCCGGGAATCAGCCATCTTCATTGTAACATCTCCGGCTTCGCAGGGACACGGTTGAAGGCAAACGCGGAGGAGGTGGGCATGGCGGTGGTGCCCCTGGCGGTCTTACGGTCGAGCTCGGGTGGCTTGCTATTCTGCATCGACATGGATACTATGATGTTTTGTGAACATACCCCACCTGTGAGCCGGGAGAACAAGGGGGTAAGGCTATGGCAGAGGCGTTTCTGACGGTAGAGAATCTTCACAAGAGCTTCAACGACAACAAGGCTGTCAACGGCGTTTCGTTTACCATCTTCGAGGGCGAGATATTCGGCCTGCTGGGTCCTAACGGCGCAGGCAAGACCACGACCATCCGGATGCTGTGTACGGTCCTGGAGCCGGACAGCGGCGAGATTGCAGTAGGAGGCTACTCCGTGCGAAGCAGCGCCGATGCGGTCCGCAGCCTTATCGGAGTCTGTCCCCAGGAGCTGGCCCTCTACGCGGACCTTTCCGCTCTGGACAATCTGGTCTTCTTCGGCAGGATGACGGGACTTGACGGCAGGGAAGCCCGGGCCCAGGCCATGGCCAACCTGGAGCTAATGGGGCTGTCGGATAGGGCCAGAGGTAGAGTGGACAAGTTCTCCGGGGGGATGAAACGGCGCGTCAACCTGGCTATCGCCCTCATGGGCGGTCCCAAGCTTCTTTTTCTGGATGAGCCTACCGTGGGCATAGACCCCCAGTCGCGCAACAAGATCTATGAGACCATCGAGGGTCTGCGCGACAAGGG
Source organism: Dehalococcoidia bacterium (assembly GCA_034430415.1). GTDB lineage: Bacteria > Chloroflexota > Dehalococcoidia > GIF9 > AB-539-J10 > JADFUZ01. Next base: position 2,764 of record DAOUEN010000042.1, on the reverse strand, counting down.
GATGACGATTCTGTACACCACCCACTACATGGAAGAGGCCGACCGTCTCTGCGACCGCGTCGCCATTGTGGACGGAGGCCGGATAGTCGCCATGGACACGCCGCGCGGGCTCAAGAGCCAGATCGGCTCGCCGGAACAGGTGACCCTGGAAGAGGTCTTCTTGAAGCTGACCGGCAGAAGCCTGCGCGACTAGCAACAGCATGGCAAAACCGCTACTGGTCGCCCTGTGGGAAGTCCGCAGCTACTTGCGGGACAAGGCCGACCTGGCCTTCAGCCTGCTCCTGCCGGTGGCCATCTTCGGCCTGATGTACGGCGCCTTCGGAGGGCAGTCCCTGTTCCACGGCACCCTCCGCGTAGTGAACGAAGACCAGGGCGGCAGCTACTCCACCCTCCTGCTGGAGCGTCTGGGGGAACTCGACAACCTCGATGTTGAGCTGCTTACTGCCGAAAAGGCCGATATCAGACTGGAGAGGTCGGACCTGCTGATGGCCCTCTATATACCGGAGGGCTTTTCCGCCAGGCTCGGTTCCGGGGAGCAGGCGCAGCTCGTATTCAAGCAGAGAGGCAACGGCGGTGAGGAGGGACAGATAGTCGCCAGCCTGGTCCGTGGAGTGGTCGAGCGAATGGAGCAGGAGTTGCAGGTTCACAGTCAGGTCGGAAACGCCCTGGAAGGGAGCAGTATTCCGCCCGACAGGGTCGAGGCCACGGTGCGGAAGTTCCTGGAGCGAGACCGTGAGCATCCCATTGTGGGGGTCAGTGAAGAGACGGTGGGCGAGAGCCCCGACATGGTGCGGCAGTTTCTGCCCGGCGTTATCACCATGTTCGTCCTCTTCGCCATAACGTTGAGCGCCCGGGCCCTGGTGGAGGAGCGCAAGAAGGGGACGCTGGAGCGGCTGTTGACTACGCGTCTCAGCGTGGGGCAGCTTTTCGTGGGCAAGTTTCTGGCCAACGCCTCCCGCGGCTTCGTGCAGACGCTGATCCTGCTGGTGCTGGCGTATGCCGTGTTTCAGCTCTTCACTCCGTTCACCTTTGTCGAATGTCTGGTGGTCGCCATCGTATTCTCGGCGGCGGTGAGTACCCTGGGGCTGATAATCGGCTCGGTGGCCCGTACGGAGGACCAGGCTATCTGGACTGCCGTTTTCTTCACCATGGCCATGGTTATGCTGGCGGGGACTTTCTTCGCCATACCCGAAGGGTCGGTCCTTCACGCGCTCAGCAAGGTGTCAATCAACACCCATGCCAACAATGCCTTCAAGGCGATAATCTCCAGGGGAGACTCCCTGGCCGATTTGGGGCCGGAGTTGGCGGTGCTGGCAGGCGTCATCGTAGCAGGGCTGCCCCTGAGCCGGGTGCTGTTCAAGGTCATGCCCGGGGGTAGATAGGGAGCCATGAGACAGCTCAGGTGCATCTGGTTTCTGGTGCTGAAGGACTTGAAGCTCTTTGCCACCGACCGCATGGCTCTGGCCTTCTTCCTGCTCTTTCCCTTCCTCTTTGTGGTCATGTTCAATATCCTCCTGAGTGATGAGGGGGCTGAGGACGACCGGCTGGAGCTTCACCTGGTCACTCAAGAAGCGGATGACGGCCTGAGCTACGACATAATCCAAGACATACAGACGGAGGACGAGTCTGAGCTCGAGCCGGGTGATCCTATATTTGTCTGGGATAAGGACTACGATGAGGCGCGCCGGGCGGTTGAGGAGAAGGAGATAGCCGGCTTCGTGGCCTTCCCGGCGGATTTCACCCAGGGAGTCACCATGGGCTACGGCGCTCAACTGGAGGTGGTGGCCGATGCGGAGGCGGTCAACACCAGGGCGGCCCTCAACGGCGTCGCCCAGGTTATTGCCTCAAGGGTTGGCGCGCAGCAGGTGGTTACCAGCGCTACGATCGGGTTGGTGGTGGGGGAAATGGTGGGAAGCTCCTTCGACGTGGAGGATATCGGGGAGGCCGTCGAGGAGGTGTTCCCGGAGTCGCGAGTTGAAACCGAAGAGGAGTCCTTCATAGAGCTCGAGGCGGATGAGGTGGGGGAGGTGGAACCCGAGAATGCTGCCAACTACGTTATCCCCGGCTATCTGGTGATGTTCGTCTTCTTCGGCGCTGCTTTGTCGGCGGAAACGATAGTCCGTGAGCGCCAGAACCATACTCTGGAACGGCTGCTGACTGGTTCGGTGAGGCGGGAGTCGCTGCTGGCAGGCATGTTCGGGGGCACGGCGGCCAAGGGCCTGATTCAAATACTGATATTCTGGGCGGTAGGCATTCTGATATTCAGGATAGACCTGGGACTCTCCCCGGGCGCGGTCATCCTGCTTTCCATCCTGATGGTGCTTATGTCCTCAGCGTTCGCCATCATGCTGGCTACCCTGGTGAAGACCCAGCGCGCCGCTGGCTCCATAGCCTCGCTCACGTCGCTGGTGTTGGCGCCCCTGGGGGGTTGCTGGTGGCCCCTGTTCATCATGCCGAAGTGGATCCAGTTCGTCGCCCGGCTGACTCCTCATGGCTGGGCGACTACCGGCTTCAATAAGCTGATGCTGTTCGGCGCCGACTTCAGCGCCGCGCTGCCTCAGATGCTGGCCCTCGCTGGATTCGCCCTGGCGTTCGCTGTCGTGGCGATGTTGCGGTTCCGCACCAGCGCCGTCTGAGGCCGCCGCGGCGACGGCGGGGCGATGCAGCCGGGGCACGTCATCTAGGTCCCTGATACCGGCGACTGGTTGTCCTCCCCGCCAGGCCTATCAAGAGCACGCCTCAGCTCTGTGACGAAAGCGCCAAG
>DAOUEN010000041.1:0-4190 GCA_034430415.1 Dehalococcoidia bacterium | reverse complement strand
GCTATCTGGGGGAAAATCATAACCAGGATTAGGCCAATCAGTTGCATCGCCAAAAATGGCCAGACGGACGCGATTACGTCGCTCATCTTTATGTCCGGAGGTGCCACGCCCTTCATATAGAATAGGGCGCCCCCGAATGGGGGACTGAGGTAGGCCATCTGCATGTTCATGACGAAAAGAACGCCGTACCATATCGGGTCGAAGCCCAGTCCCACAATCATAGGAACAAAGATCGGCATGGCAAGCAGAAGGATGCCCAGCCAGTCCAGGAACATGCCCAGGACAATGAATATGACCTGCGTCACTATGATGATGCCCCAGGGTCCCAGGCCCAAGCTGAGCACCAGGTTCTGTATCAAATCCGAACCACCAGCACGAGTGTACGCTGCCACAAAAGTCGAGGCGCCGAAGAACAGCCACATGACCATGGCGCTGATCTTCATGGTTGTGAAGAGCGAGTCTTTCAAGTTGCGCCAAGTGAACCGCCGATGAAGCGCGGCGCAGACCATAGCTCCCAGAGCGCCAATGCCGGAGGCCTCGGAGATACTTGTGATACCGAAATAGATCGAACCCAGGACAGTAATGATGAGGAGACCGGGAAGGAGGAGGAACTTGGAATAAGCGAGCTTCTGCGACAGCGAACCCGCCCTCTGATCTTTGGGCAGCGCTGGACAAAGTTGAGGCTTAAGGAAGCCCGTGACCGTTATGTATGTGACGAACATTCCACTAAGCAAGATGCCAGGCGTTATGCCGCCCAAGAACAGCTTCCCTATGGAAACGTTCGCCTGTAGCCCGTAGACGATCAGCACGACGCTGGGAGGGATGAGCGTTCCCAATGAGCCTCCAGCCATGATGCAGCCCATTGCGAGCTTCTTGTCATAGTTGCGACGGAGCATGGCTGGTAGAGCCACAAGTCCCATAGTGACGACGCCAGCGCCAATTATTCCCGTCATCGCCGCCATCACAGTGCAGGCGAGCACGGTAGCTGACGCGAGTCCACCCGGCACCGGCCCCATCCACTGATGCAGTGCTCCATAAAGGTCTTCGGCGATGCCAGAGCGCTCCATCATGGCGGCCATCAGGATGAACATAGGGACAGCCACCATGGTATAGCTGCCCATGAGATTGAAGACGCGACTAACCACCAGATGCAGCATCGGCACTCCACCCAAGTAGACAGTCAGCGCCACTCCCAGTCCTCCAGTGATGAAGGCAAGTGGGAGACCCAGAGCCAAGAGGCCCATGAAGCCCACGAGCAGAATGATGGTGAGGACCTCAATGCTCATGTTGACTCCCCACCGCGATTTTGAAATCGCGCAGGAACTTTGCCAGGCCCTGAAGGAACAGCAGCAGGGTGCCGACGGGGATCGTCAGCTTGATGGGCCAGATAGGTGGCGCCCAGCCGGAGAAAGTAGATTCCTTGAGGAGTATGGAGTCCCATGCGAATTCGGCCCCAAACCAGAGCAGGGCACCAGCGAAGACGAAGAAGGATGGGAATGTAATCAGATCAAAGACTGCTCTCGTCCGGGGCCCGAATCGCTCGGCGAGCACCTCAACTTTCACGTGTGTCCCGGCATAGAGGGCGTAGGCTCCCCCGAATATGTAGGTGACGCCAGAGAGGTATTGCATCGTCTCCTGCGCCCAGATAGTAGGGGAGTTAAAGCCGTACCTCATCACGACTTCGATACATATGGTGCCCACCACAGCGATAAGGACGAAGCTGAAAACCTTCCCTGACCACTGGCTAAGGTTGTCGATAATACGTAGAAAGCGTTCCACTTTGACCGATCCTAGATATCTGGTGGAGCTTGGTCAACAAACGAACGGTCAGTTACGAGGTCGACCAAGCTCTCACCACTTGCTCCGAGTGAACGGTGTTAGTCTATCTGGCCTAGCAGCTTCATGTATGCCTTCTGCGACTCGATGGCTTCATTGGCTGCCTCGCTCTTTGCTCCCCACTCGTCCCACACCGTGATTGCTTTGTTTCTCAGCTTTCGCATCTCGTCCTTATCCCAGGCCAGAGCGGTACAGCCAAGGGCTTCCATTTCCTTAACTGCTTCGAAGTCAGCAATCCCCAAGGTGGTCGCACGATCAAAACCCTGCTCTATGACTGCTACCTCGAGAATAGCCTTGATGTCGTTGGGTAGTTCGTTCCACTTATCCTGGTTGACCATGAACTCGTTGCACGGCAGGTGGTGGAATCCGGGCCAGGTGAAGTAGGGCGCAATCTCATGGAAGCCATAGGCGTAGTTGTCTGCCGGTGTGGCCCAGTCAGTTGCGTCGATGAGGCCCTTGTCGAGGGCGGAGTAGACTTCCTCGCCGGGCAGGAGGACGACGGAGCAACCGAAGCTTTCGAAGATGTCAGAAAGCATACCCCCGGGCATCCTTATTTTGATGCCCTGCAAGTCGTCCGCTGTAAGGACTTCTTTACCGAAACACATGGACTCTATGTTGTAGTAGCTCATGCCAACGATGTAGGTATTAAAGGGGGTGTAGGCTTCCCGTATCATGTCAATTCCCCCGAGCTGTTGAAACCAGGTGTGCAGTTGCAGATCGTTGTCAAAAGCGAAGGGCAGACCGCCAAGACAGGCGAAGACAGGGTCTTTGCCCGCATACCAGCCCGGCCAGGAGAATGCGGCGTCAAGCATGCCCTGGCCCACGCCGTCGAGGAGTTCCAGGCTGGGTACTATTGCCCCAGGGGCGTGCACCTTCATGACAAGACGACCTCCGGTGAGTTCCTCGACCCTGTCCGCAAATTCCAAATACAGTTTGCCGCTGGGGCTTTCAAGAGTCCAGATACACTGGGTATTCCACTCGAAGACCTCTTCCTCCGGTGCGGCCGGGGCAACTTCCTCCTCTTCTTCCTCAGGTGCGGCCTCCTCCTCTTCTTCCTCGGCAGGCGGAGCAGCTTCAGGAGCACAGCCAACGAGGACTATGCTGATAGCGACTGCTACCGACAACATCAACATAATTACCTTTCTTTTCATCCAAACCTCCGTCTTGAATTCTTTACCTTAGTCTTTCCTAAGAGCCTCTCTCTCAATAAGCACTATCTCCTTTCAGAACTTCTGTCAATCTCTCCCTGAGCACCAATCCCCCATACACGCTTCCTGGCGGGCAACCATGATCCCGATTACAGCGGCACAGCACGCGAGATGGGTAGGTAACTCATCGGAAAGGCCAAGGGCCAAGTGCTGTCTTACGCTGGTTGCCCAGCATCGCGGGCCATATTGTAAAGGAGGCCATGCCATCCGTCAAGAGGATAACCGATTTGCGAAAAGGCACTACATATACGCTGTGCCTGAACGAAAGAATCGGAACAAAGGGACGCCCCCGGGTGAATGTACGAGAATTGATGACTGTTGTCGTAACCCGTCTATCTGGTTATTGCGTTGGGAGGATCAGCCGACGAAGAATGGGACGGGCGGATGACCTCGCCAGTGCGGGACGGCTGTGTTTCAGTAATCGAGACTGGCCTAGGAAGCCAGCGACCATCTTTGGTTCGTGAGGCTCGACCCATCTATCCGGACGAGATCATAGAGCGAATTGCCTCACGAGTATTGCCACCGAAGGTGGTATCGTCGGCTCAGAGATGGTGGCACCCAAAAGGAGGCCAAAGGAAGAGCGCCGGGAGCAGGGAAGTGATAGAATGGAGGGCAGGCAATAGCGAATGGAAAAGAGAAGCGGTCTTGCTGGTAGAAGAATCGGGCTGGCAGGTCACGCGGGCGTAGCTCACGCTCACGGTCATTCAGGGCTGGTCCACGATGATTCGGGGGGGCTGGTCATCGTGGGATCGATTGCGAGAGAGTTGCTGGGAGTGGATACACACGTCAGGACGGTGGACGTCGACCTGTCCGATAACTCGATCCGGGTGTTGACGGTCGGCGGGGGCACCGGCACTTCGTTTGCACGGCGCGGCATCACGCCGGCAGAGGCGCAGCTAATGAAAGCAGCGGAGGGGCAGGATGCGTTGTTCTGTCAGGCGCTGGCGGTCCGCACTCTTGGCAGGATATACGGCCAGGGAGTGCTGGAGGTACCGGCAGCCTTCGAGGGGGCGCTGGGGAATGCGGTGGTGGACAGCCTGCACAGGGCGGATCCCGACAGGTTCTACGTGGTGGAGGAGAGCATCGGCACAAACGACGGACTCATCGGGGGTATGGTGGCGGAGGTGAGCGGCGTAGATATCGCGG
>DAOUEN010000040.1:0-23831 GCA_034430415.1 Dehalococcoidia bacterium | reverse complement strand
ACCTTCTACGAAGAGCTGCAGCAATTCAAGGAAAGGATAGAGGGCGAGCTTTCGAAGGAGGCAGGGCAGTGATAGTAACCAGCCAGAAACCCCTGGACGAGATCCTGGACTTCCTCTCCCCCTACAGGGCTGTGCTGCTTGCCGGCTGCGACGGGTGCACCCAGCCACCCCGGGGGATAAGGGAGGCCAGGACGCTGGGCCAGATAATCGAGCTTGCCAGCAGGCTGAGAGGCAAGGAGCTAAACATCAGCACGACCACTGTGGCCAAGCAGTGCGATTCCTACCTGGCGCTGACCTCGCTTGAGCCCCAGACGAAAGACGTGGAGGCTATCCTCACGCTGGCCTGCGGCCTGGGGGTGCAGACCATCGCCGAGGTCCTGCCCGACGTGCCCGTTTTCCCGGCCCAGAACACCCTGTTCATCGGGGCGGAACTGAGGGAGGCGGGCACCCTCGAGGAGAGGTGCGCCGCCTGCGGCGACTGCATTCTGGAATTCACCGGCGGCATCTGCCCCATTACCAGATGCCCCAAGAGCCTGCTCAACGGCCCCTGCGGAGGTTCCGCCAACGGCAAATGCGAGGTTGACCCGGAGAAGGACTGCGCCTGGGACCTGATAATCAAGAGACTGGAGAAGCTGGACAGGCTATCCGTGCTGGAGGAGATCCGCCCGCCCAGGAACTTCTGGCAGGTGGCCAGACCGGGCAGAGTCAGCGAATAGGGTCGCCGTGTTCTCAATGAAGCGTAGCACCGGGAGGCTGGTCCTGGGGCTGGGAAATCCCATCCTCAGCGATGACGGAGTGGGCATCAGGGTAGCCCGGGAAGTGGAGAAAAGGATAGGGAACTCCCAGGTGACGGTGGTTCAGTCCAGCGGCGGCGGTCTCAATCTACTGGACTCGATCAGCGGTTTCGAGCAGGCCATTATCATCGACGCCATCCAGACCGGGGAGGGGAAGGCGGGGCAGGTACACCGTCTGGAGCCGGCAGATTTCTCCCTGGCCAGGCACCTGAGTTCACCGCACCAGGTGGACCTGATTACCGCCCTGGAGCTGGGGGAAAGGCTGGGGCTGCCCATGCCGTCAACCATCAGCATAGTGGCCGTGGAAGCGGAGGATGTGACCACCTTCGACGAGAAATGCACCCCTGAGGTAGAGCGGGGCATCCCGGAAGCGGTGGATATGGTCCTTGGCGAGCTGAACAGAAGCAAGGAGAGTGCCGGTGAGCACTAGGGCTCTCCGGGAAATCTCTATTTTTCCTCAAATTCTGGGGGCGACCGCTTGCTTTTTTTTCGGCCCTGTTTTAATATGCCCGTTAATTCTTCGCTGGCGGGGCGCGTCAGCGAAGTTCTTGGTAGCCGGGGCGTTTGCGCAACAGATGGGTGAACGTGAGCGCGTGCTATGAGCGCCAGAGTGATTACTGTTATCGATATGGAGCACAGCGGCGATAGGCATAACATACCGGGTCATGCCCGATCAGGGAGTGAACGGCAGTAATGGCATTCTTGGTAACTGCGGTCTGCTCCTTTCTACTGTACCTGCTTCTTACCACATCCTCCGGCCCCTTATTCCTGTGGAGCAAGGAAGAGCTGATTTTCGGGGCTATCTTCGCCATCATCATAGGGGCACTGGTCAAGGACATGTTCATCAAGAAGAGCTTCAGAATGCTTGACCCCCGAAGATGGTTTCTGTTCCTCTACTACTTCGTGGTGGTGTTCCTGCCGGCGATGGCAAAGGCGAACGTCGACGTTGTCTACCGGGTAATTACCGGAAGGATCAACCCGGGCATAGTGAAGATATCTCCCAAGCTGGACAACGACTTGAGCTTGACTCTGCTGGCGAACTCCATAACCCTGACCCCGGGCACTCTGAGCGTGGAGGTGGACGAGAAGACGAACGACCTGTACGTCCACTGGATAAACGTCAAGAAACAAGCCCTGGAAACAATGCCCCGGGACCATAAGGACGTGTGCGGCAAGTTCCCTGACTGGGCAAGGAGGATAGCCGGCTAATGTGGGTGGCCGTAGCCCTATTCCTGGGCGTCTGCATAATCGTATCCCTGGTGAGGCTGATTCTGGGGCCCAAGGCCCCGAGTCGCATAGTGGGGCTGGACACCATCAATACGCTGGTGGTGGTCTCCATGGTTGTGCTGGGAGCCGCATTTGACGAGGTCATATTTGTCGATGTGGCCATCGTCTATGCCCTGCTGTCTTTCATTACCACGCTCTACATAGCCAAGTACATCGAGAAGGGGAAGTTCTAGGGACCATGAGCCCGATCGTCTACATATTCATAGGTATAGGGTGCTTCTTCAACCTGGTGGGAGTAATCGGCCTTCACCGCTTCCCCGACGTTTATACCAGGCTGCACGCCGCAACGAAATGCACCACTTTCGGCGCCATATTCCTGATTGCGGCCGTAATGATACAGTCCGCCGGTATCTGGGGAGCGGAAGGCCTGTCTTCCTCCCAATCGGTGCTCACCCTGCATGCACTCATCGCCATGGTGTGTGTCCTGTTGACCAACCCCACCAGCGCCCACGCCATCGCCAGAGCTGCGCACCGCAGTGGAATCAAGCCCGCCAGGGCAGTAGTGGACGATCTCGAGGGAGAGAGGCATGACTGAGGCAGGAATCCTGCACGTGCTTGTGCCCATACTGATAGTGGTATGTGCAGTATTCGTGGGCAGGTTCAAAGACCTCATCTATGCCACCCTGGCCCTGGCTGCACTCAGCCTGCTCCTGGCCCTGGAGTTCTATCTGCTTCAAGCCCCCGATGTGGCCATCGCCGAGGCAGGGATAGGAGCAGCTATCACCACAGCCATATTCGTCCTGGCAATAAGGTCAACGAAGCGTACTTAGGATAGAAGATGAGAAGAGCGGCCGTAGCGGTATCCCTGGTAGTCATCGTCGGTTTGCTGGTGGCAGCGGCCTTCCTCATCCATCCCTTCGGCCAGCCTCCATCCCAGATGGACGACTACATGATAGAGAACTCGCAGGCTGAGACGGGAACGAACAACGTGGTGGCTGCTGTGCTTTTCGACTACAGGGGCTTCGACACCCTGGGCGAGGCTACCGTGTTGTTCACGGCAGTGACCGGAGTGGTCATGCTGTTCAGAGCCGTGAAGAAGAGGGAGAGCTAGATAACCGTGATGTCGAAGATAGTGCGCACCATGTCCAACATCCTGATTCCGCTCGTCTTCATCTTCGGCCTGTATATCATCCTGCACGGACACATAAGCCCGGGCGGCGGATTCCAGGGAGGCGCTGTGTTCGCCTCCGGCGTGGCTATGATCATAGTCGCCTTCGGCTCCGCCAGCGTCCAGAAGAGACTGAAGGAACACCACCTTTCGGTCCTGGAAAGCGCCGGGGCGTTGATATTCATCGGACTGGCGTTCGGCGGCCTGGCTACCATATTCTTCTTCAACTTCCTCGCCGGCTCCGCTGTATTCGGCAACATCCCAGCCTCAGGCTCCAATCCCGGGGACCTGTGGACCGGGGGAGTGGTTCCCTTGATGAACATAGGCGTAGGCCTGAAAGTCCTGGGCGGACTGTCGGCAATCCTCCTGGTCATGGCGCTTGCGTCCAGCGGAATAGAGGTGGAGGAATGACAGCAGGTCTTCCCTTCAATATCCCCTTCCTGGCCGTGGTGGCGCTTATCAGCATCGGCTTATTCATCATCCTGACCCAGAGGAACCTGATAAAGCTGGTGATGGGCATTGTTATCATGGAATCGGGGGTCAACCTGTTCCTGGTCAGCCTGGGATACCGGACCGGAGGAATTGTGCCGATCTTCACTCACGCTCCTGAGGGAGTCATGGTGCTGCCCGTTCCTCAAGCTCTCACCCTGACCAGCATCGTTATCGGCGTAGCCACCACCGCCCTGATGCTCTCCCTGATAATGCTCACCTATCGACATACCGGAGACATAGATGCGGAGAAGTCCAGGAGACTGAAAGGATAGCGACTTGGATAGCTTGGTGACGCATTCTTCCATACTGGCGATAGCCATCCCGCTGCTGGCGGCATTCATAGTCCCGCTGGTGGGCAAGGTTGGCGACAAAGCCAGGAATACAGTCGTCATAGGTGCCCTGGCCCTGGCAGAGTTCCTGGTGATAATCCTGGCCAGAGATATCTACCTCAACGGACTTCATGTCTATACCCTGGGTGCAGCCGCCACCGACCTCACCATACCGGAGCACTATATGGTGCCCGTACGCATAATCCTGGAAGTGGACGCCATGTCCGTATTCATGGGCATCATAACCACCACCATCTCCCTGGCGGGGGCCATCTACTCCATCTCCTTCATGAAGCAGGAGACGGGCGGAGACAGGTTCTATACCCTGCTCCTCCTGTTGGCCGTGGGCATGCTGGGACTGGAGTTCACCGGGGATATGTTCAATTTCTTTGTCTTCCTGGAGATACTGTCGATCTCCGGGGCAGCCCTGGCGGCGTTCAGGACAAGGTTCGGAGACGCCACCGAGGGTGGATTCAAGTATATCGTTATATCAGCAGTCGGGGCGCTGGTAGTCCTGTTCGCCGTGGGCATCCTCTACGCCCAGTATAACCTGCTGAGCATGGCTGCCCTAGCCCAGGCGATACAGTACACGGCCCTGGACAAGATAGCTCTGGCGCTGCTGGTGGTAGCGCTGGCTATGAAGCTGGCCAGCGTTCCTCTCCACATGTGGGCCCCGGACACCTACAGCGTGGCTCCCGCCGGCACCACTCCTATGATCTACGTGGCCAGCCAGGCCTGTCTGTACGGCCTGTTCCGGGTCCTTTTCAGCCTCTACGGGGTCTCTCTCGACACCCTGTCCATAGGATGGATAGTGATAATCCTGGGCGTGTTGAGCATGTTCGTTGGAGTCACCATGGCGGTCCATCAGTCGGACATCAAGCGCCTGATGGCCTACCACGCAATATCTCAGAGCGGCTACATGCTGCTCGGCATAGGAGTCGGCCTGGCGGTGCTGGCCGATCCGCAGGCCCTGGCCAGCTACGGAAGAGAGGCCATAAGCGGGGGCATCTTCCACATAATCAACAATGCCCTGTACAAAGGCCTGCTGTTCCTGACCGCGGAGGCCCTGTTCTTCGCGCTGGGCACCAGGGACCTCAACAAGATGGGGGGAATGTTCCGCAATATGAGGTACACCGCCATATTCTTCATCATCGGGGCTCTGGCCATATCGGGAGTCCCTCCCTTCAACGGGTTCACCTCGAAACTTATGATCTATGAGTCGGTATACAATTTCAGCCCCGTGCTGGCGGTGATAGCTATGCTGGTGTCGATTCTGACGCTGGCCTCCTTTACCAAGGCTTTCCAGTCAGCATTCACCGGGCCAGCCCTGCCCCAGCACGACAACGTGAGAGAGGTGCCGAAGCCAATGCTGATAGGCATGGGTATCCTGGCCGTCGCCATCGTTTTCTTCAGCCTGTTCCCCAGCCTGGTTGTCGATACCATCGTTACTCCAGCTACAGACGCCTTGATCGACCAGGCGGGATATATCGGCGCAGTCATGGGAGGAGCGTAAGTGGCAAGCCTCAGCACGTGGAGCCCCATTGTCCTGGTAGTAGCCTTCCTGATCCTGGGGGCGGTGGCCTACTTCTTCAGAAGCCGGGGAGAGGCGAGGTACAAGGAGGGCACGGCCCAAACGCAGGTATTCCTGGCCGGGGAAGAGGCACCCGAGCCGGACAAGCGGCACATAAGGGCTCACAACATGTACTGGGGTTTCTTCCAGGCCCTCAAGCGGTATTACGAGACTACCATGAACGCGCACACGGGAATAATAAACGACTACATAATCTGGTTCACCTCCGTGGTGGCCATAACTGCGGTGATAGTATTTATCGCCGGAATGGTCTAGCTTAGTCGCATGGACAGCAGCATGAGGAGAGAATATGGGCCTTGACTCATTCAAGAGAGCCCTGTGGGTGTATCACCTCAACACGGGGTCGTGCAACGGCTGCGACATCGAGATCCTCGCCGCGCTGACTCCCCGGTATGATGCCGAGCGTTTTGGAATAGTCCTCGTTGGCTCACCACGCCATGCGGACGTGCTGCTGGTTACCGGCCCGGTGACGAGGCAAATGGAGTCGAGGCTCAAGCGCGTGTATGCGCAAGTGCCGGAACCCAAGATGGTTATGGTGGTTGGTAGCTGCGGTACCGAGGGCGGCGTGTTCCACGAGTCGTATAACCTGATAGGACCCATCGACCAGTGCATACCGGTGGACGTATACGTGCCGGGATGCCCTCCGAGGCCTGAGGCAATCATTGAGGGCGTGGTCAAAGCCTGGTTAAAGCTGGAGAAGGCACAGGAGCCAGTTACGACATGAACGAAGTGCTAAGTCCCGAACAGATAGTTGACAGCTTCAAGGCTGTCCTCGAGGACGGCGTCATCGATTCGAAGATCTATCGGAGAGAGGTCGCAGTCAAGAAGAACATCTTCACCTCGATATGGATAGACCTGAAGCGGGAGGTCCTGCGGAGGGCGGTGCAGCACCTCTGCGAGATACAGGAATACCCTCACCTGGCGATAATCTCCTCGGCAGACCTGGGAGATGAGGTCGAGCTCATATATCACTTCACCATATATTACGGGCGTCACCTGCAGGAGATCTCACTGGGTCTGCGTGTCGATCTGCCCAAGAGTGATTTGAGCGTACCGACAATCACGGACATCATCCCAGGCGCGCTGTTCACCGAGCGCGAGACCCAGGAGATGATGGGAGTGGAGGTAGTGGACATCCCCGACGGCAGACGCCTATTCATACCTGACGATTTCCCGGAAGGCGTCTACCCCTGGAGAAAAGATGAGACCGCACCGACAGACCTTCTTAGAGTCCTGCCCGGGAGGCAGCAGCAATGACCTCAGGTGCCACGACACTGAGATACACCATACCCGTGGGCCCAATCCACCCGGCCCTGAAGGAACCTATCCGGCTTGACCTAACCGTCGACGGCGAGGAGATTGTGGATGTAGATGTCGCCGTGGGACAGGTCCACCGCGGCATAGAGTGGATTGGCACCAATAGAAACAATGCTATCCAGAACATATACTTGGCCGAGCGGGTGTGCGGTATCTGCAATCTATGCCACCCCTTCGCCTACGTCATGGCGGTGGAACAAGCTGCTGGAATAGACCCACCGGCGCGGGCGGAGTATGTCAGGGTGATCGCCGCGGAGATGGAGCGAATACACTCCCACCTGCTATGGGCAGGCGTCGCCGCTCATGAGATAGGATTCGACAGCATTTTCCACCTGGTCTGGCGGGTCAGAGAAGAGATAATGGACCTGATGGAGTTCATCACCGGAAACCGGGTGACCAAGGCCATGTACCAGATCGGTGGGGTCAGAAGAGATATCACAGAGGAGCAGTTTCCCAGAATCAGACAGTCCCTGGAGTACTACAAGTCCATATTCGGCCAGTTGAAGACGGTGTTTTTGGATGACATCACAGTGAAGATGCGTACGCGTAACGTGGGTATCCTGCCCACCGAAGACGCCCTCAAGCTGCTGGCCGTCGGCCCAACTACCAGGGCCAGCGGGGTGCCCAAGGATGTGAGGCAGGACCAGCCTTACAGCGCCTACGCCGACATGGAAGTCAAAGCGGTTACCCCGGACCAGCTTACCGGAACCGTGGTGGGCGATGTGTATGACCGGATCATCGTCCGCCTGCTGGAGGTCAAACAGTCCATCGAAATCATAGAGCAGTGTCTGGTACAGATGCCGCCCGGGGCCATACTCGCCGAGCCGAAGCCGGCGAAGCTCTTGAACATGCTGAAGAAAGCCGGGGGCGAGGGCGTCGGCCGGGCCGAAGCGCCCAGGGGAGAGGTCATACACTACGTCCGTATGCAGGCCGACAGCGACCATCTGGCCACCTGGAAGATACGGGCTCCCACGTATCCCAATCTTATGTCAATACCAACGATACTGATGACGGCGCAGATTGCCGATGTGCCCATAGCCTTCGCATCCATCGATCCCTGCATGTCCTGCACCAACAGGGCGATAGTTGTCGACAGGAAGAACGAAAAGCGCTTCGTTCTGACTGATGAGGAACTACACAGGCTTTCCGTTGAGAAAACGAGGAAGATAGAGGCTGAATCTCATGACCAGTAGTCCACTGAGCATTGCCACACTAATCATCGGGCCGGTTATCCTGGCAGGCCTGGGAGCGCTGTTCGGGCTTATCTACCTGGGCATAGACCGCAAGCTGGTGGCCCACATGCAGGGCAGAATAGGGCCCCCCATAGTCCAGCCCTTCCGGGACGTAGAGAAACTCCTTATGAAGGAAAGCATCATACCGGACGGGTCCATCACCCAGCTCTTCAGATTTGCCCCGATCATGTGTCTTGTAGGGGCCGCGCTACTGTTGCTCTACATCCCTCTGTTCGGTCAGCCGGCGCTCCTGGAGCGCTCGGGCGATGCCATCGTGGTGATATACCTGCTCATCATACCTGCGCTGGCGCTGGTATTGGCCGGGTTTGCCTCCAGCTCGCCGTACGCCACCGTGGGAGCCCAGCGCGAGATGGTGGTGATGATGAGCTACGAGTTCCCGCTGGCAATGACTATCGTCGCCATCGCCTGGCGCATCGGTTTCGTGACCGACGCCAGCCCGTTCATGCTATCCACCATTGCCGCCTACCCCATATGGGGGCTGGTGGGGCCCGTGGGAGTGATAGGAACGCTGCTCCTGCTCTTCGTCCTCATGGTGGTCACGCCGGGAGAGCTGTCCAAGATACCCTTCGACGTGGCAGAGGCCGAGACGGAGCTGGCCGGAGGACTCCTGGTGGAGTACTCGGGCAGAAACCTGGCCATGTTCTACGTGGCAAACGCCATAAAGGCCTTCGCTATAGTGTCCTTGATAGTGGCTCTGTTTTTCCCGTACAACCTCTCCCCGGCGATAGGGATCGCCGCAGCGGCTCCCGCCTTCGTGGTGGATGCGCTGTTCTTCCTGGTCAAGGTATTCGTGATCATGTTCATCTGCGTCATGATGGTCCGCGCAGGGGCGGCACGGTTCAAGATCGACCAGGCAAGCAGGTTCTACCTGGTGGGCATGACTCTGGTCAGCCTTGTGGGCCTGATACTGATAGGACTAGACCTGGTGATATGAGGCTAAAGATATAATGATGCAGATGCAGATGCTGAAAGTGCTGCTGAAGCAACTCTTCCTCACCCCGGCAACGAACAAGTTCCCGGCCAGGTATGCCCCCAAGTCAGCCACTGCTTTCCTCAGCAGCGTCCAGAAGGGGGAGGCGGCACTGATACCCCCGGTGGAGGTCCATGCCGGGTTCAGGGGAAAGATCGCCTATGACAGGGAGAAATGCACCGGGTGTCAGCTGTGTATCAAAGTCTGCCCCACCATGGCCATAGAGTTCATACCCGAGGATAAGAAGGTCAAGATATTCGTCTCCAGGTGCTGCTTCTGCGCCCAGTGTAATGACATCTGCCCCACGGGGGCGCTTTCCATGACCAACGAGTTCCTGCTCTCGAGCTACAACAAGTATGCCGACGAACTCGTGGTAACTGCATAAGCTCAGGGACCGGGCTCGGCGGGCGCAGGCCCCGAGCTATCAGGTCTCGAGTAGCCGTATCTCGCTCAGCTTTCCCTCTGCTATCAGCGTGGCCAGCCGGTCCGCTGCCTCTACCACCTCACGGCACATAGCCGCGCCGAGATCCATCCTCTCCGGCTGAATGCCGACAAGGACCACATCGGGGCAGAACTCCTGCACATACGAGACGAACAGCGACAGCGGCATGTTGTGGGTCGACACGCACATAACCCCGGCTCTCTCCGGCGGTATGATCCGCGACGAGCCCGGAGGCAGGCCCATCTCAGCGGCATCCACCAGCAGCACCCTGTCAGGACTGTGCTGTCTCACCACCGAGCTGTAGTTCTCAGGGACCATGCCGCAGTCGATGGCAAACCTCTCCGTTCCACGTCCTGCCGCTGCGGCGCCGTCCGGCGTTGCCGCAGGGGAGCACAGGCGGTCGTTGAGCCTGCCCACGACATAGGGGCCGACGCCGTCATCCCCTTTCATGGTGTTTCCTATGCCCAGTACCAGTTCCTTCATGTCTATAGCACCCCTCCCACCATGACCGGCTGCCGCAGACATCATACTAGGGAGGGCCATTGACTGGCAAGGAGGCCGCCGTTTGACAATCCCCACCCGGCGTTGTAATATGCATTTCCTCATTAACTTACTGATAAAGGCGCATGGCAGTGAGGGCCGTCCCCGGCAGCCATTACTCAGCGGGCCCGGCGTGCGGGAGTCCTCACCCAGCAGAGAAGGGGGTCCTGGTTGAAGAAGGCAGACAACATAGTAGTCATCGGGGGCATGGCCTGCGGGCCGAAGGCAGCAGCCAGGGCACGGCGCTGCGATCCGAAGGCCCGGATAACCATAGTCGAGGAAGGAGCGAACGTCTCCGAGGCCACCTGCGGCCTGCCCTATCACATCTCCGGCGTGATCGAGAAACAGCGTGAACTGGTGAGACGGAAGCCGGACTTCTTCAAGGACGTGCTGGACGTAGACGTGCTGACACGAACGCGGGCCCTGTCAATAGACCGCCAGGCCCACACCCTGGAGCTGCTCAACCTGAAAACGGAGCAGGTCTCAACCCTGGCATACGACAGACTGGTGCTAGCAACCGGCAGCACGCCGGCGACCCTGGGGCTGAAGGACAGCGGCCTCGGGGGGATATTCACTCTGTCCAAGATTGACGACGCGCTGGCTATCAGAGACCTGCTGGCACAAGACAGAACCAAAAAGGCCGTGATTGTTGGCGCCGGTCTGATAGGGCTGGAGGTGGCCGAGGCTTTTGTCTCCCGGGGTCTCGAGGTGACCGTGATGGAGGCCTTCGACCGGGTACTGCCCACGCTCCTCGACTCTGAAATGGCGGCCCACGTCGCCAGGCAGCTGCAGAGCAAGGGCATAAAGCTGCTCCTGGGGCAGCGGGTCAGCGGAGTGGATGGCGACGGGCAGGGATGGGTACAGCAGGTGAGGACTGAGAGCGGGGAACTGGAGGCCGGACTGGTGCTGCTGGCCGTCGGCGCCAGGCCGAATACCGGGCTGGCACAGGAGGCCGGGCTGGCCATCGGCTCGACGCGCGGCATCTCGGTCAACCAGTACCTGCAGACGAGCGACCCCGACATCTACGCCGGCGGGGACTGCGTGGAGAACGTACACCGAATCACACAGCGGAAGGTACTGGCTCCCATGGGCTCCACCGCCAACAAGCATGGCAGGATTATCGGGACCAATATCACCGGTGGATGCGACACCTTCCCCGGCGTGCTGGGCACTGCCGTGGTCAAGGTCTTCGACTACAACGTAGCCCGGGTCGGACTCAGTGAATCTCAGGCACGGGAGGCCGGACTTGACGTGCTGACATGCCTCGTGCCCGAAGATGAACACGCCGCCTACTACCCCGGCGCGAGACAGATCCTGGTGAAGCTGGTTGCCGAAAGAAATGGCCTCAGGCTGCTGGGCGGACAGGTGGTGGGGCTGGGAGAGACGGCAAAGCGAGTGGACGTGCTGGCCACCGCTCTCAGCTTCGGCGCCACCGCCGAAGACCTGGCCAACATAGACCTGGCCTACGCACCGCCGTACAACAACGCCATGGACCCGCTGCACCACGCCGCCAACGTCCTCCGCAACAAGCAATCGGGAGATGCCAGGTCACTGAACCCCGCGGAGGTCAGAGAGAGGACCGAGAGCGGAGCCGATTTCATACTCCTGGACGTCCGCACCCCGGAAGAATGGGAGGCCGGTCACATAGAAGCACCCCAGACAAGGCCGCTGCCTCTCAACGAGCTGCGCTCTAGGCTCGGTGAGCTCCCGGCGGACGGGGAAATAGTCACCTACTGCAAAGCAAGCGTGCGCGCCTACCAGGCGCAGCGGATACTTGACGCCGCTGGCTTCAAAGACGCAAAATTCCTGGACGGCAGCATCTCGGCCTGGCCGTACGACCTGCCCGCCAGGGAAGAGAGCTCGGCACAGTGAACAGACGGAGGCCGACAATGCTGCGCCGTGATGCTGGATAGTGAGCAGTTGATACTCACAATGATAAGAAGACAAACCGGGGCGAGGACACAGCCGGGCAGACTGCTAAGGTGCCAATTGAGCATTGCCGTCCTGATCGCCGCCGGCCTCCTGGCCGGTGGCTGCTCCCCGAACCACCCTCCCGTTATCAGCAGCCTGGAGGTCAATCCGGACAGAGTCACTCCTGTGGACAGCTGCATCATCACCTGCAACGCTTCGGATGAGGACGGTGACGAGCTGAGCTACGAGTGGTGGGCCACCAGAGGCGATATAACCGGGGGAATGTCCAGCGTGGCCTGGACAGCTCCCGATACGCCGGGCATCTACCACATCATGGTCACGGTAAGCGACGGCAGAGAGGGTGAAACCATCGAGTCCGTAACCGTGAACGTAAAGGACAACTACCCGCCAACCATAGAGGCACTGGTAACCAACAAGGACTGGGTTACCCCCTCAGGCAGTTGCCGCATCGAGTGCAGGGCCGAAGACCTCGACGACGATGAACTCACATACGAGTGGTGGTTTGAGGGAGGCGATGTGACCGGCTCAGGGCCGGTAATCACCTGGACGGCTCCGGAGGAAGACGGCCTGTACGACATAACGGTGGTGGTCAGTGATGGGTTCGGCGAAGAGGCGACGACCTGGATGACCATAAGCGTGGCCTCGACCCCACCCCCGGTCATCGAAGCCTTGCTCATTACCCCCGAAGAGCCCGAGTACTTCAAGGAGCACGAAGGCGGGTACATGATCCTGAGGAACCGCCGCTGTGAAATCACCTGTATAGTCGGGAACCCGGGCGAGGGACTGATCTACGAATGGTCCGATGGCCACGACACGTACGTCGCACCCAGCAACTGTGGCGCCTGCGACTCATTCGAGGGAGAGGGCCCCACGGTGACCTGGACCGCCCCCGACGAGCGGGGCACCATCACCATTACCGTAGTGGTGTACGACACCGCGGGCAACATGGCCGCCAGGAGCACACAGTTCAAGGTCGAGACCTGCGGATGTGTTTTCAACTGAGGGCGAAGCGCGCTCCCGCCCGCGGTTCTTGATAGCGGCATCCAACCGGCTACTGACTGTGACACCCGATGAGTAACAAGCTTGCGAGCCTCTGGGCAGGAGTCTACCGGGACCCCTTCAAGAGATATCTGGTCATAGGCCTGACGGTACTGGGCATAGTCCTGCTGTCGCTGGGCCAGGAGCCGGCACAGCCCGCAGGGCCTGTTGAGAGCGACGCCGTCGAGCTGCACTTCTTCTACCACGCCGGCTGCCCGCACTGCAAGGACCAGGAGCCATTCAACGAGAGCCTGGCCCGGGCTTACCCCTCCGTTTCTTTCATCTACCACGACGGCGCCAACCCCGGCGAATACTCCAGGCTGGTGGAAATGCTGGAGGGCACGGGCGTAACGGAGGAGCAACTGGACTTCCCGCTGACCATTGTTGGAGAGCAGGTCTTCATTGGCTGGCAATCGGAGGAGACGACCGGCAACGAGATCGAAGAGGCTTTGCAGCAATGGCTGCAAGGAGTCCGCCCCACGGCGGAAGTCGAAGAGCCCTCCGACGTCCAGACCATACCCATCATCGGGGAGATAAGGCTTTCCGACTACTCTCTTAGCGGCCTGGCGGTGACCCTGGGTCTGGTGGACGGTTTCAATCCCTGCGCCATGTGGGTGCTGGCCTACCTCATCTCGCTGATACTCATATTGAAGGACCGCAGAAAGGCCTGGCTGCTGGTCGGCTCCTTCGTCTTCGCCTCCGGGGTGCTGTACTTCCTGTTTATGACCGCCTGGCTCAACGCCTTCCTGCTCATAGGCTACTCCCGGCCGGTGACCATAGTGATCGGACTGGTGGCTCTGGGTGCCGGGATATTGAACCTGAGGGAACACATAGTAATGAAAGGGGCCATCACCTGCGAAGTCGTAGGCCCCGAATCCAGAAAGAAGACCATGTCCCGGATAGAGAGGCTGGTCTCGTCTCCCATGAACCTGGCCACGATAGCGGGTATCGTGGCTCTGGCCTTCGTGGTCAACTCCATAGAGTTCGTTTGTTCCTCGGCGCTCCCGGCGATCTTCACCCACGTGCTCTCACTGAGCGATCTGTCCACTCTGGGCTACTACGGCTACATCCTGCTGTACGACTTGTTCTTCATGCTGGACGACCTCATCATCTTCGGCTCGGCGGCTTTCGCCATGAGTTCGCATTTGGGAGACAGATACGTCAGGTACTGCAAGCCCATAGGAGGGACGATACTGGTCATCCTAGGCGCGCTGCTCCTCTTTGCTCCGCAACTCCTGCGGTAGCGCCCGTGCAGTGCCGAAGCCACTTGACAACTCCGGTCAGTGGTTCTAAAATTAGCTTTATCATAAATATACTGATAAAGGTACACCAGCGACATGCCGATATCTACTAAAGGACGTTACGCCACGGTGGCCATGCTCGACCTGGCCCTTCACTACGGCGAGGGGCCCATCCTGGTGAAGGACATAGCCGGGCGGTATGACCTCTCCGGGCGGTATCTGGAGCATTTGCTTATCTCCCTCAAGGTGGCGGGGATGGTAAGAAGCGCCCGGGGGGCACGCGGCGGTTTTGCCCTGGCCAGGCCTCCTTCCCAGGTGAAGCTCAGCGAGATCATCCAGGCCACCGAGGGGTCCATGGCCCCGGCGGACTGCGTCGACACTCCCGAGGCATTTCCCAAGACGGCTCACTGCGCGGTGTACGATGTCTGGGTTGAGATGAAGGCCGCCGTGAACCAGGTCCTGGAGTCCGTAACGCTGCAAGACCTGATGGAACGGCAAAGGCGGAAGTGGGAGTCGAAGCAGTTGAACGATAAGAAGGTAAACGCATAGGAGGCAAGACATGCGAGAGAAAGTTGAAGAGGCCCTGAACCAGATAAGGCCGGCGCTGGTAGCCGACGGAGGCAATATAGAGCTGCTGGACGTGGACGACGGCGTGGTCAAGGTAAAGCTCACCGGCGCCTGTTCGGGCTGCCCCATGGCGGCTATGACACTCAAGTTCGGAGTGGAACAGGCACTCAAGAAGCAGCTGCCCGAGGTCAAAGAGGTAGTCGCTGTATAGAGGGCGGCTGCGCTGACAGGGCACATTCGGCGAGGCAGCCACAGGGCTGTGACAGCACAAAAAGTGGCAGGGCCTGTGGCGGCTCTACAGCAGCCACGGGCAAGCATCAGGAGAGATAAATGCCGATTTACGAGTTCTACTGTCCGGGGTGCGAGTTCAAGTTTGAACTACTCCTTCCCCTGAGCAAGTCAAACGAGGCTGCCTCCTGTCCCCGATGTCACAACGGGGCCCAGCGGGTTATGTCCTCGTTCGCCTGCCCGTCCGGAGGCTCCGAAGATGACTTCGGCAGCACCGGAGGCAGCTCGGCCTGCAGCACATGTTCCGCCATGAGTTGTGCTTCCTGCCAGATGTAGAGGAGAGGAGAAAAGTGCTAAGGGCAGAGAACCTCAGGCTCACTCTCAACGGCAGGCACGTCATCAACGGCCTGAACTTCGAAGTCAAGGACGGGATGATACACGGCCTGCTCGGGGTCAACGGAACAGGGAAGACCACCCTGGCCAACCTGCTGATGGGCATCTGCTTCCCCGACGAGGGCAGCATAATCTTCCAGGGACAGGACATCACCCGCCGCAGCATTTCGGAGAGAGCGAAATTGGGGATAAGCCTGGCCTGGCAGGAACCCGCCAGGTTCGAAGGTCTCAGCGTAAGGGAATACCTCAGCCTGCGCCGGGAGCCGAGTCTGGAGAAGATCGAAAGCTACCTGTGGACAGTAGGGCTTCACCCCGCAGAGTACCTGAATCGAGCGGTCGATGCCACCCTGAGCGGAGGTGAGAGGAAACGGGTGGAGCTTGCCTCGGTGATGGCCATGAAGCCCAGGCTGGCCATACTGGATGAGCCCGATTCCGGCATAGACGTACTTTCGCTGCCCCACATTATGAATGGGATAGCCGAAATGGGTAAGCAGGGCTCCTCGGTGCTGCTGATCACGCACAGCGAGGAGGCCATCAGGGCGGCAGAGGAGGTGTGGGTAGCCTGCGATGGGAGGATAATCAACACCGGGCAGCCAGAGGAGATATGCGAGTGGTTCAAGAGCAACTGCTCCATCTGCAACCACATCGGCGAGCCTGAGCACAACGGGGCTTAAAGGATGATTGCTGTCAAAGAGTACGAGGCTATGCTTGAGGCCTACGGCAGGGCAGGCGGGGACCCTGGTGTCCTGAGAAACGGTGAGACAGGCAGCCTGGTGGTCCATGAGAACAAGGTGCTGAGCGTGGGCCACGTCCCGGGGCTGAAGATTGAGACGGAGCACACGGAGAGCGGGGTAAATGTCGCTCTGGTGGTGGCGGAGGGGGCCAGGATCGAGCACCCGATCCACCTGTGCTTCGGGGTCCTGCCCCAGCAGGGCCTCCAGGAGATTGCATTGAGAGTGGAGGCGCAGGCCGGCAGCGATATAACCGCCATCGCCCACTGCCTTTTCCCCAACGCCGTCGAGGTGACACACAAGATGGACGCCGACATCAAAATCGGGGACAACGCCAGGTTCTGCTACCGGGAGACGCACTACCACGGAGAGGCCGGCGGCATCAGGGTGGTCCCCAAGGGTAGAATCAGCGTGGGCAAGAATGGCGTGTGGCAGAGCACCTTTACCCTGATTGAAGGCTGCGTGGGCGTCCTGGACTACGATTTCGACGTTTTCGGAGACGAGAACAGCATCAGCGAGCTTACGGTCAAGGTCTCCGGCAAGAAGAAAGACGAGATAGATATCGTGGAGAAGATCCACCTGGATGGGCAAGGGGCCAGGGGGCTGGTCAAGAGCCGCCTGGTACTGAGCGACAACGCCAGGGCGATGGTGAGGGGCGAAACCTACGGCAATGCCCCTTTCGCCAGGGGTCACATCGACTGCCTCGAAGTGGTGAACGGAGACGGGGTCGTTGCCAGCGCCGTTCCGGTGGTGCATGTAAACGACAGGAGGGCCAAGGTCACCCACGAGGCAGCCATCGGCAGCATAGACAGCAAGCAGATGCAGACCTTGATGGCCCGGGGCCTGAGCGAGGAGGAGGCGGTGGACGTCATCGTGAGAGGCATACTCAGGTAGTATGTCCTCGTATCACCTCGTCCGGAAGGCACGGCAAGGAGGGCAAGCAGCAACATGTGGAAATTAGGACAAGGTACCAGGAGAATGAGCCCCATCCTCATCACTCTCCTTGTTGTCGGAATCATCATGCTGGCAACCGGCGGGGTCATGCTGTCATACTACCGTTCGGGTGCAGGCGCGGCGGCACCTGAGACAGCGCCTGAGGAGGCACCAGCAAGCCAGGCATCCTTCCATCTCGCCGAGCTGGCAATCAGCCCGGCTGAGGTTAACCCGGGAGAGGAAGTAGCTATCAGCGCCAGGGTGACAAATACTGGCGGCGCTGAGGGCAGCTACACCGCGGAACTGAGGATAGACAACGTTGTGGAGCTAGCGAAGGAAGTAACTGTAGCTGCCGGGGGGACCACGACCTTGAGCTTCTACAGGTACAGCGGCATACCGGGAACCTACGGAGTCACCCTGGGCGAGCTTACAGGGCAATTCATCGTAGTGGAGCCAGCGCCCGAGCGTACTGTTCCGCGTTGTTGCGGATGAAATCTTCAACATGAGACAAAGAGCTTTCCTCACAAGTAAGAGAGAAATCTGAGTTCACCAAACAAGAGCTTCCTTCAAACAAGAAGTGAGTACTGAAGACGAGATCCTGAACTCCAGCCGGATTATTGCCGTGGTTGGCCTTTCCCCAGAACCCGACCGCCCCAGCTATCAGGTAGCCCGCTACCTGAAGGAACAGGGCTACAGGATAGTCCCGGTGAACCCAGGGGCGAAAGAGATACTGGGGGAACTCTGTCACCCCGACCTCAGCTCCATCCCCGAGGCAGTCGATGCGGTCGACATTTTCCGGCGCTCTGAGGAGGTGCCGGCCGTTGTGGAGGAGGCGATACGAATAGGGGCAAAGGCAGTGTGGATGCAGGAGGGCGTGATAGACAAGGCGGCGGCAGCCCGGGCCAGAGAAGCCGGGCTTCTGGTAGTGATGGACAAGTGCATGCTCAAGCAGCACCGCAGGCTCAAGGCGAAGCGGAAAACAAGCCCATGAATGTTCACCGGCGCCGGGCTGTTCTTGCTCATTCATGTAGGCGCAGAAGCTTCGTTGGCCGGAGGCCGACCCGGTCGTAGCCGACTCGCCAGCCGAAGTCCTTTGACCTCCAAAGTTCGCGATGCTACACTTGCCCGAGCCATGAAACGGGTCGGCATCCTGTATCACCCCAAGAAAGAAGAGGCCCTGGAACTCGCCGCCAAACTCGAAGGCCTGCTGGATGCACAGGCGGTATCCTCCTGGAAGTGCTCCGCCTGGGATGACAGCGCGGCCAGACCCCAGGTGGCCGGCTCGGACCTGGTCCTCAGCATCGGGGGAGACGGCAGCATCCTTCACGTCGCCCGGATAATCGCCCCGCTGACGGTGCCCATCCTGGGCATAAACCTGGGCAAGCTGGGATTCATCACCGAGCTGGGTTTTGAGGAAGCCCTGGCCAGCCTGCCCGACGTGCTGGCGGGCAAGGGATGGATTGAGGAAAGGGCCATGCTCGAGGCCCGGAGCGGCGACAGGCGGTTCCTCGCCCTGAACGACGTCGCAGTAAGGTCCACCGCCGTCCGCCTGATCAACATAGAGGTGAGCATCGACGGCGAAGAGCTGACCACCTACAGGGCCGACGGGATTGTGCTAGCCACGGCAACCGGCAGTACCGGCTACTCCCTGGCCGCCGGCGGACCCATCCTGCACCCCCAGTCCAGGGAAATGGTCCTTCAGCCGATATCCTGTCACCTCGGCCTGAGCCACGCCCTGGTGCTGCCGCCGGAGACCGTGGTCGAGCTGAGGGTAGGGAGCAGGGACGGCGCCATACTCAGCCTCGACGGGCAGGTGGACTCGCCCCTGGCGGACCGGCAGGCCGTCGCGGTGAAGCTCAGCAGCTGCGTGGCCCGCTTCCTCAGGGTGCATCAGGAGACCTATTTCTACAGCTTTCTGGGCCGCAAGCTGGAAGGGAAAAGATATGAGAATTGACCGGGCGACGATAGGCGACGCCGTGCTGATGCACCGGCTCATCAATGATTTCGCTGAGCGGGGCGATATGCTGCCGCGGGCCCTGAGCCAGATATATGAGAACATCAGGGACTACTTCGTGGCCTGGGAAGGAGACAGCTTCATCGGCTGCGTGGCCCTGCATGTTAGCTGGCTCGACCTGGCGGAGATCAGGTCCCTGGCGGTAGCAGCGGACAGCCAGCAGCAGGATATCGGCTCCGGGCTCGTCCAGGCCTGCCTCGATGAGGCCGCGCAACTGGGGCTGCCCCGGGTGTTCTGCCTGGCCCGGAAGCCGGCGTTCTTCGAGAAGCAGGGCTTCCACCTGATAGACAAGGCGGAGCTGCCGCAGAAGATATGGGCCGAGTGCTACAACTGTCCCAAGTTCCCCAACTGCGATGAGGTAGCCCTCATCCGTCAACTGTGATGCCGCCGCGAGCCGGTG
Source organism: Dehalococcoidia bacterium (assembly GCA_034430415.1). Taxonomy (GTDB): domain Bacteria; phylum Chloroflexota; class Dehalococcoidia; order GIF9; family AB-539-J10; genus JADFUZ01. The sequence goes on along the minus strand of DAOUEN010000040.1, from coordinate 4,231 downwards.
CGGCTCGGAAGGAGAGCTGAGTTGCCAGAGAAGAGGATTTCCGGCCGGGAGCTGTACCGCGGCCCGGCGATAGGTCTGCGGGTGGACACCATAGAGAAGCCGAACGGCAGGAAGTCCGTCAGGGACGTGGTGGAACACGGCGACTGCGTGGCCGCAGTGGTCCTCGACGAGCAAGACAACGTGCTGCTGGTGCGCCAGTTCCGCTACCCCGTGGGCAAGTCCCTCCTGGAGATACCCGCCGGCGGCATCAGCCCCGGCGAGGACCCTGTGGACTGCGTCCGCCGCGAGCTGCAGGAGGAGATCGGCTACCTGCCGCAGAAGATAGACGGGCTCGGCGGGTTCTACTCCATTCCCGGCTACGGCACCGAGTACCTGTACTGCTACTTGGCCACCGAACTGACACCCAGCCGCCTGATCGCTGAGGACACCGATGAGATCGAGGTCGTCCGGGTACCGCTGAGCGATATCCCCCGGCTCATCACCTCGGGGGAAATCTGCGATGCCAAGAGCATCGCCGCCCTACTCACCTTCCTGTCCACCAGGAAGGCTTCTCCATAGTCCTTGTCCGGCCGCTGATGGCGGCTTTCCATTGTCCATTGATTTGACAAAAATCTGTGCTTCTGCGTAGAATCAGACAAACCAATATAGGAAAGGCTGAGAACAAGACTAGTAGACTTCAAGCGGAGCTCAGAGAGCCGGGTTAGGTGTGAGCCGGTGCCAGCGCGGGAGTTGAATGGACTTGGGAGCTTCGAGCCGAAAGGGATCCCGCCGAGTAGGTTTCGACGGAGGGGGCACCGTTAGCAGAGCCCAGGATATCGCTTCATAATTGTGTAGCCGTATCCGAATGAGATGACTGCTGGGTTGTCTTAGCAGTCAAGTAGAGTGGCACCGCGGAGGTCTAAACCTCTCGCCTCTATGGCGAGAGGTTTTTTGTTGGTCACAGTGAGGGAGGACATATGTATTACCCGACATTAGAGGAGGCCAAGAAACGTGAGAAGAAAGGCAACATACTGCCCATTTACCGTGAAATCGTTGCCGATCTCGAGACACCGGTGTCTGCCTTCTTGAAGATCAATCGTGGAGGTTATTCTTTCCTCCTGGAGAGTGTTGAGGGCGGTGAACAGCTGGCTCGCTATAGCTTCATAGGCACCGAGCCGTACCGGGTCCTGAGGGCTGGCGGAGAGGACAAAACCGACCCTCTGCCTCTTATTGCTGGGGAACTGGGCAAGTATGAAATGGTGCCGGTTGGCGGTCTTCCGCGGTTCTGTGGTGGTGTGGTGGGCTATCTCGCCTACGAAACAGCCGCTCGCTTCGAGGAGTTGCCCTCACCGGAGCACGACCCGTTGGGATTACCTGAATCGCTGTTTATGCTCGTGGACACTATGCTTGTCTTCGACCACGTCACTCATAAGATCAAGGTCTTGAGTCATGTTCACCTGGACGGAGATGTAGAGGAAACCTATCAGAAGGCAGTGGACAGAATTGACGACCTGGTGGACAGGTTGAACCAGCCTCTCCAGCCAGCACGGCGCATGACGGGTGTCACCCGTCATGCGAATAGCTCAGGGCTTTCCTCAAACTTCTCCAGGCAGGAGTTCGAGGCCAGCGTACTCCAGATAAAGCGCTACATCACCGAGGGCGAAGCTATCCAGGTGGTGCTGTCCCAGCGCCTGGCCCAGGCTACCGATGTGGCTCCTTTCGAGATCTACAGAGCGCTGCGCACCATCAATCCTTCCCCATACATGTTCTTTCTTGATTTTGTCGATTTTCACATCATCGGGGCTTCTCCTGAGATCCTGGTGAGGGTAGAAGATGGCGCGGTAATGACGCGCCCTCTGGCCGGAACCAGGCCGCGGGGAAAGACGGCGGATGAGGACGCTATGCTGGAGCAAGAGCTCCGCAGCGATGAGAAGGAGCGCGCCGAGCACATTATGCTGGTAGATTTAGGGCGAAATGACATCGGGCGCGTGAGCAAACCGGGCACCGTTGAGGTTAGCGACCTGATGGAAGTTGAGCGCTACTCCCATGTTATGCACCTGGTTACCCATGTGCAGGGCAGGCTGCAGGGCGACCTGACCGCTTTCGATGCCCTGCGTGTCTGCTTCCCTGCCGGCACGGTATCCGGAGCGCCCAAGATCCGGGCCATGGAGATAATCGCTGAGCTTGAGCCGGAGAAAAGAGGACCGTATGCTGGGGCTGTGGGCTACTTCTCTTTCTCCGGCAACATGGACATGGCCATAGCCATAAGGACCATGGTGATGAAGAAAGGCGTCGCCTATGTGCAGGCAGGGAGCGGCATCGTCTACGACAGCGTGCCCGAGCTGGAGTATGCGGAAAGCATGAACAAGGCCCAGGCACTACTCAAGGCTATCAGTCAGGCTGAGAGCGCAGAACCGACGCTTGAGGGGAGCCATGCTGCTACTGATTGACAACTACGACAGCTTCACCTATAACCTCTTCCAGTACTTGAGCGAGCTGGGTGAAGAAGTAGTGGTGGCGCGCAACGATAAGATCACCCTGGAGGAGATTCAGGGGATGAAGCCTCAACGGATAGTCATCTCGCCCGGCCCGTCGACACCGCTGCGGGCCGGCATCTCCAATGAGGTCATCCGGCATTTCGGCTCCAGATTGCCCATACTCGGGGTCTGCCTGGGGCACCAGTGTATCGGCCATAGCTATGGCGGCTTGATCGGGCAGGCCGCGCAGATTATGCACGGCAAGTCGTCTCTAACATATCATGCCAGGGGGGGAGTGCTGACCGGGCTACCCAGTCCCTTCTCTGCCATCCGCTATCACTCACTGGTAGTGCGGCGTGACGGGCTCCCCGACTGTCTTGAAGTGACAGCGTGGACAGATGACGGCACTATCATGGGTCTCAAGCATCGCCAGTACCCGGTCGAGGGCGTCCAGTTCCACCCTGAATCGTTCATGACCGAAGTGGGGAAAGACTTGTTAAGAAACTTCCTGACAGAGGAGGGAACAGGCCATGATTAGAGAAGCTATTGGCATACTGGTATCAGGGCATTCACTGACTATGCAGCAGGCAGCGCAGGTTATGGAAGAGACCATGAGCGGTGAAGTCACCCCGGCCCAGCTCGGCGCCTTTGTCACCGCGCTCAGGCTCAAGGGCGAAACGGTTGATGAAATCGCCGGGTTGGCCAAGACGATGCGGGCGAAGGCCGTTCCCGTAACCATTGCCGAGCCGGTGGTGGATACCTGCGGCACCGGCGGCGATGGTTCGGCTACCTTCAATATCTCTACCGCTGCTGCCTTTGTCGCTACCGGAGGCGGGCTCAAGGTAGCCAAGCATGGCAACCGCGCTATGAGCAGCCAGTGCGGCAGTGCCGATGTACTGGAGGCTCTGGGAATCCGCATCGACCTCGGTGCGGAACAGGTGGGGAGATGCCTCCAGGAAATAGGGATAGGGTTCATGTTCGCGCCGGTATTTCATCCGGCGATGAAGTACGCTGCCGCTCCCAGGCGCGAGCTTGGAATTCGTACCGTGTTCAACATCCTCGGCCCGCTCACCAATCCGGCCGGCGCCAGCGCTCAGGTGCTGGGCGTAGCCGATGAGACGCTGGTGGAGAAGCTGGCCCTGGTGCTTCGGAGTCTGGGCTGCCGGCACGCCATGGTAGTCCACGGTGAAGACGGCCTGGACGAAATCACGCTTGCGGGGAAGACCTATGTCTGTGAACTCAAAGACGGGCGCATCAGGAGTTTCACCTTTGGCCCTGAGGACTTCGGCCTGCCCGGAGCCAGCCTGGATAGCTTGAGAGGCGGCAGCATCGAGGAGAATGCTGTCCTGCTGCGTGAAGTCCTGGCCGGTGCCCCGGGTCATCAGCAAGACGCAGTGCTGGTGAACGCCGCCGCAGCTCTGGTTGTCGGAGACAGGGCAGCATCGCTCGAGCAGGGGGTAGGCCTGGCTAGAGAGGTAATAGATAGCGGCCGTGCTCTGGCGAAACTGGAGCAGCTAATCGAGCTCAGTCAAAGCCTGGCCCCGAGGACGTGAAGTGATCCTGGAGCAGATAGTAGCTCGCAGCCTGCTGGAGCTTGAAGCCAGAAAACGCTCTCAGCCGCTGGCGGAGCTGCGCGAGGCAGCGCTGGGCCAGCCGGCAGCTCTCGATTTCTCCTCGGCCTTACGCGGCGACCGAATTCAGCTCATCGCCGAGGTCAAGAAGGCGTCACCGTCGAGGGGCATTATTCGCCCTGACTTCAATCCGGTGGAAATAGC
>DAOUEN010000039.1:0-8388 GCA_034430415.1 Dehalococcoidia bacterium | reverse complement strand
ACACCACTATCCCCGTGGTGGGTCACGCCGCAGACGGAAACCTGCACCCCAACCTGAAAACCGAGCTCGTGGAAAGGGGAACCCTCAAGGAGCTGAAGAGGGAGATATACCAGGCAGCAATCAACCTGGGCGGCGTCGTCACCGGAGAGCATGGCATAGGGAAGACCAGGCTTTGTGAGCTGGACCTCTGCTTCGACGACAAGTCCAGGGAGTTGATGAAGGGAATAAAACAGCTATTCGATCCTAACAACATATTGAGTCCAGACAACGCCATAGGATGAATCGTCCGGACTCAGGCTGACTTTCGCTCCTCTGGAGTGCTGCCCGGTCCTTATCACTCCCGAATGGTCGCAGGCATGAGGTTGCCCCTCCCAATACGGCCGGGCTATCCGTCCCGAGCCTACTGGGGCAGTCGCCCCAGTCCAGCCACCTCTCGCAAGGTGTTAATCAGGTAGCGGTAGCTCGCGAACGTCACATCGGGGGGCACCAGGTGGTCGAGGGAGGGGAAATAGCCACCGCTCTCCAACAGAAACGGCACCTTGGACATCACCTCATCGCGTATGGCATCCTCCCCTTTCAACAAAGCTCGTTTGTCTATGTTGCCAGCCAGCACCACATCTTTGCCATACCTCTTTCTCAGAGCAACAGCGTCGTTTGCCGCGGCGCATTCCAGGGGCCAGTAGCCATTGATCCCGCTCTCCAACCATAGTGGGATGAGTTCATTGAGATTTCCGTCGCTATCGACAAGGATTATGTCAACGCCGGCGCCGCGGAGCACATCCGTTACCTTGCGATAGCGAGGCACCATGAATTCGCGGAACATGGCAGGCGAGATCAACGGCCCGGTCTTGAACGCCATGTCCTCCCAGAACATAGCACAGTCAACCCGTATGTCCTTCACCACACGCGTGACCATCTCAACCTGGAGATAACAGATCTGGTCCATCATGTCCTCGATCAGGCCAGGGTCATCGTAGAGCATATACAGGAGGTTCTCCAGCCCCATCCATTCCCTGATGTACCCGAAGAGGCCTCCCACATTTAGCATTACCGGCTCATCTCTACCGTTCATCTTCTCAACGTACACACTCCATCCTGAAGGCCAGCGCTCGGGAGTACTCGGGTCCAACCGCTTCTTATAGTCCTCCCACGAAGCCCTGTCTTTTGCCGGGTGGTCAAGATACATGGGCATCTTCTCAGGGTTGTCCTTGGATACCCTGACTTTCTGGCCGGCTTCGTTTATCAATACGACTGTGTGGTTGTCCTCTGACACAGTCCTCACCTCATAGGAGGGGACTACGGGGGGCGCCAGGTACACGTAGCTGGCCCCGGCAACGTCGATCGTCCTGTCCATGAAGGCACCCAGCCTGATCTCACGAAGCATACGTATGTGGTCCATCTGAAAGTAGGCCCCGCGAAAGCGGTTGTCCACTATACGCTCAGGAGCGCCCTGCTTGACCCACTCTTCCAGTGTGCTTGCCCAGAAGTCATGGAAATACGGCGTGGCCAGGAACAGGTCACCCGGCCGCTCAAACCGGCAAATGCCCAAGAATCTCTGCTTGCTCGATATACCCATCTCCGCCTCCTGTCACAGACCCATGAGGCGCGTTGCCTCATCCACGGCGGATGCGCAGTCTTCCGCAAATCCCTCAGCCCCGATCTCATCGGCAAATTCACGGGTAATCGGAGCGCCGCCTATCATCACCTTCACTTTCTCCCGCAGACCTGCCTCTCCAAGGGCTTTGATCACATCCGGCATATAGATCATCGTTATGGTGAGCAAGGCTGACATTCCGACGATATCGGCGTTCCGCTCACGTGCCGCCTTGACAAACGAGGCGGCAGATACATCCACGCCCAGGTCCTCTACACTGAAGCCGTTGGACTCCAGCATCAGCTTGGTGAGGTTCTTCCCTATGTCATGGAGGTCTCCCTCCACAGTCCCCAGGACAATCGTCCCCTTGGTGTGAACATCGGTCTCACCGAGGTATGGTTTCAGTTCCCGGACTCCAGCATTCATCGCCCGGCACGAAATCAAAACCTCGGGGAGATATACCTGGCCGTCTTTGAACAGCTTCCCCAACGCTTGTATGCCCGGGACCAATCCCTTGTCCAGAATATCCAGGGCCGACATGCCCTCGGCTAGCGCTTCTTTGACTAATGCGGTAGCTTCCTTATCATCCCCGCTCTCCACAGCCCGCGATATGGCATCCAAATGACTATCCACTGGTGGTCCTCCTTTCGCTTGTTCAGCATGCACAGTCGTTTGTGGACGCCGACACCTCAGTCACAACCCCCACTCCCTATCGCCATCGCGTCCGGCTGGCTATTATATTCGAACCGATAGAAGATATCTAGACTAGGACCGTGCACCTTCTGCCACCTCATCCGGCAGCCAAGGACGAAGTCACCCGACACGTGTTGAATCAGTCGCGTGCTTTGTTCTACAATACTCCACTTCAAAAGGAGGAATTATATCAATGGTAGACAAGAAACAACCATGGAAATCGGATGACTGGTTCGTCAGCCCCTGGAACTTCCTGGAGGAAGTGACCAGAGACTTCGACCCGCCCAAGCAGGTGAAGTTCCATGATATCACCCTGCGTGACGGCGAGCAGCAGTCTGGCATTGTATTCACCAAGGATGACAAGGTGCGCATCGCCGAGAAGCTCGCCGAGGCCGGCATCCATCGGATTGAGGCCGGCATGCCAATAGTGTCACCGCAGGATGAGGCGGCCATAAAGGAGATTGTTAAGCGCAAGCTGGGTCCCGAGATATTCTGCTTCTGCCGCTGCATGGTCGACGACGTGAAGCGGGCGGTGGATTGTGGCGCAGACGGCATTGTCATCGAGATTCCCTGCTCTCAACACCTGATCGAGCAGTCATATCAATGGCCGCTGGAGAAGGCAATCGACCTCCCCATCAAGGCTACTCGCTTTGCCCAAGAGCAGGGACTACATACTGTCTTCTTCACCATCGACGCCACCAGATCAGACATGGATTGGTATCTGAACCTAATAGAGAGGGTCGCCAACGAAGGTCACATGGACGCGCTGGCTCTGGTGGACACCTTCGGCGTACTCTCACCGCACGGCGCCTACTACTACACGAAGACCGTCAGGGAAAGGATAAAGAAGCCCCTGGAAATACATTTCCACAACACATTCGGCATGGCCACCGCCAATACCATAATGTCGGTGTTGGCTGGCGGCGAAGTCATCCACTCCACCGTTGCCGGGATAGGCGAAGGGCCGGGCAATTGCCCTCTGGAAGAGACAGCCTTGGCGCTTCTGATTCTCTACGGAATAGACGTAGGCATTAAGTATGACCAACTCACCGAGCTTTCGAAACTGGTAGTGGAAATCGCCGGCATGCCAGCCAACCGGCCCTTTGTAGCAGACGGGATCTACGACATAGAATCGGGAATCGTGGCCAGCTGGTACAAGAACAGCTACGATAAGTACCCCACAAATATCTCTCCCATCCTCCCAAGGGTCGTCGGCCAGAGACCAGCCCGGGTGGTGATGGGAAAGAAGAGCGGAGTGGACTCCGTGGCCCTGTGGGCAGACAGGCTGGGCATTGCCCTTACCGAGGATGAAATCGGCGAAGTTCTGCGCCAGGTCAAGGCAAAGGCGTTCGAGGTCAAACGGCTACTGAGTGAGGACGAGTTCCAGAAAATCGCCCTGGGCGTGAAGTCTGGTAATAAAAGGGTATGATTCTTGGAATTCCTGGGTTTTGAGAGGCCTGACGGGTCTGCGGGTGCGCGCAACCATGTGGCGGTTATTCCCGCCGTTAGATGTGCCAATGAACTGGCAGACAGAATTGCAGGGGAAGTCGGCGGAGATGTAGTAGCTCTGCTGCATAACCACACCTGCGTCAATCTCAAGCCCGACAATGAGAAGGCGTTACGAGCGCTGATAGGTCTGGGGACTAACGCCAACGTGGCTGCCGCGGTAGTGGTGGGCATCGGCTGCGACGGGCTGCCTGCTCCAGACATCGCTGAAGGCATCGCCAAGTCCGGGAAACCAGTGGAGTTAATCACCATAGAGAAAGAGGGCAGCTATCAAGCAACCCTCGACAGGGGCATCAAGATGGCCAGGGAGATGCTGGCAGATGCCTCTCGCCTGCGCAGACAACCCTTCGACCTCAGCTACCTAACCTTCGGCTCAAAGTGCACCGGCTCAACCCCGGCGTCGATCATGGCATGCAATCCAACCGTTGGCTGGGCAGCGGATGCAATAGTGGCCCAGGGTGGTAGCTTCATCTTCTCAGAGACGGCCGAGATAATCGGCGCCGAACATATCCTGGCGAGACGCGCCGCCACCCAGAGGACAGCCAACCGCATCCGCGAAGTAGCAGATCGGATGGAAAAGAGGATGAAGGATTCAGGGGTGGACATTCGTGGTTCGCAACCGGTGCCTGGCAACATCAAGGGAGGTATGACCACCCTGGAGGAGAAGTCCCTGGGCGCCATCGCCAAGAGCGGCTCCAGCCCCATCCAGGATGTGCTCGAGTGGGCCGACAGGCCCGCAGGCAAAGGGCTCTTCTTCATGGATAGCTCCGCCAACACCCCGCAGATATTCATGGGACTGGCCGCCGCCGGCGCCCAGATAATGAGTCTCAACTACGGTGGTGGCCTGCCCGCTCGCTTCCGCAATTTCACCGTGGCAGTCGGCGGTATGCCCATAGTCCCGGTATTAAAGATCCTGAGCAGCCCCAAGGACTTCGAGGAGATGGACTACTTCGATGTCTATGCAGGCACCATTATCGAGGGACGGGAGTCCGTCCCTGAGGTAGGGAAGCGCCTGCTTGACGAGCTGGTAGCCGTGGCCTCGGGCAAGCCATGCAGACAGGAAATGCACTCGGGTTACCGGGAGCCCCTTGACATGTACACCACGGAGCCTGTTCTGTAGTAAGATATGTTCGCAGGTCCTTCTTCGATGCAGACATTTGCGGCAAGACCCGGTCAGACAGGAAAGTCGCAGTGATATGGATATGGAGGTAGAGAAATGAGCTTTTGGGGTTATTCCCGCCCGGATGGTTCCATCGGCGCCAGAAACTACGTCGGAGTTATCTCTACAGTGGCCTGCGCCAACGACGTGGCCCAGTGGATTGCCCGGGACCTTCCCGAATGCGCCCCCTTCGTACACCAGCAGGGCTGTGGCCAGAGTCAACCCGACATGGAGATGGTCCACCGCACCCTGATTTCCCTTGGCTGCAATCCCAATCTGGCCAGTGTGCTGCTGGTAAGCCTTGGCTGCGAAGGACCCGTCGATGACATAGTACAGGGCATCGCCGCCACAGGAAAGCGCGTCGACAAGGTTGTCATCCATCAACTGGGAGGGGCCAGCGCTGCTCTGTCTGAGGGCTCCCGACTGGCTCGTCAGATGCTTATCGATGCCTCTCGCGTGCGCCGCCAGGAGGCCGACGATTCTAAGTTGCTGGTCGGCGTCAAGTGCGGGGCATCCGACACCACCTCGGGTTTGGCTTCTAACCCTGGCATCGGGGCAGCCTGTGACATCCTCATCCAAAGAGGCGGCAGTTGTATCTTCGGAGAAACGCCCGAGATGATGGGAGCGGAGCATATCCTGGCCAGGAGAGCAGCATCGCCCGAGATAGGACGCAAGATACTGGAGATAGTGGACCGCATGGAGAAGCGTGCACTGGCCATGGGTGTAGATATGAGGGGTGCCAATCCCTCAAGGGGCAACATCGCCGCAGGGTTGACCAGTATCGAGGAGAAGTCACTGGGAGCCATAGTCAAAGGCGGCAGCACCACCATCATGGGAGTGTGCGAGCACGGAGAAAGACCAAAGGGAAGCGGCCTGTTTATTCTGGACGGGCCAGGACAGGAGCCTAAGGCGGTGACGGCTCTGGCCGCCGCTGGGGCTCAGGTTATTCTCTTTTCCACCGGAATAGGCGCACCCCAGGGCTTCCCCTTCGTCCCCGTAATAAAGGTCACGGCAAACCCCAACACCTATCAGCGGCTCTCGGAACATATTGACCTTTATGTTGATATTGTCAGGAAGGACAACCAGAAGGAGCCAGGGCAGGCCATACTTGATGAGACACTGGCAGTGGCTTCAGGAAAGAAGACCAAGGCCGAAGCCCTGGGGTATGGTGGCTTCCCTGATATCTGGATTACCGGCAGCACGTTCTAGATCACAGGCGCAGCTTCACTGAACACGACGAATAACCTGGTCCAGCCTAATACGATGCAGGACAGGGAGTGATGAGGATTGCCCAAGGTACTGGACTACATCGGGGTTCACGGCAGCCTCGTTGCCCTGGGCTATCGCGTGGGCCAGTCCATCCCCGCTTTCTCCAACGCCAGACCCAGGCCCGCGCTCATAGGGGCGCTGCTTCTCACCGTGCTCTTCTGAATCGCCGGGGGCATGATTCAAATCTAGCGGAGGCTCTGCGCCAGGTCGATGCCTGCCGGTCCTGAGCGCGAACCAAGGGGGAGATTGATGACAATCCGCATTACCACGCTGACCGAGAACACCGCTAGCTGGGTCCATCTTCTGGCCGAGTGGGGCCTGAGCATGCTGGTGGAGACAGAGGGCTGCAAGATACTGTCGGACACAGGCACGAGCTTCGTCGCTGCCCACAATGCCAACGCCATGGGAGTGGACCTCTCGCAGGTCGACAGAGTCTTCTTCAGCCACGGCCACTTCGACCACACAGGTGGCCTCTTGGACGTACTCAGACTGATGAAGAAAGACGTGGAGGTCATTGCTCATCCTGACATATGGGCGGAGAAATACTACTTCAGCCCGGAGAGGAAAGCCTGCTTCTACAACCCTGCTGACAAGTACGAGTACATCGGCGTGCCTTTCTCCAGACAAGAAGCTGAGAAGTTCGGGGCCTGTTTCAACCTGACCAGAAAGCCGGTATGGATAACCGACAACATCGTGACCAGCGGAGAGATACCCATGTTGACTGAATATGAGACTATTGACCCTGACCTCTACGTACGAGAAGACGGCGAGTTCAAGCACGACCCGCTACCCGACGACCAATCGCTCTTCATCAAGTCTGACAAGGGGCTGGTGGTCGTTGCCGGTTGCGCCCATCGAGGCATCGTCAACGTCTTGAACCATGCCCGCCAGCTCACAGGAGTGGAGTCCGTCTACGCTGTCATTGGCGGCACTCACCTCGCGCCTGCCTCACCCGAACGCCTTAAGCTCACCATCGCGGAACTGAAGCGCCTCGGCGTCCAGAGGGTGGCAGCCTCTCACTGCACCGGCCTGCCAGCGGCCTGCGCCCTGGCCCGCGAGTTCGGGGACAGATTCCTCTTCAACAACGCCGGTACTTGCATCACCCTATAGCACAGCATCCAGGGCCAGCACCCGCCACAGGCCAGCCTCGAGATTCCAGCCAACCTTCACCCCCTCACCCCTCTCAGTCCTGGCTTCAGGCCAGCAACCTCTCTATCTCATCGACCTTTTCCGCTGTCAGGGGGAGTCCCGCCTTCTCCAGCACCGAGGTCAGCACCAGCAGATTCTCGTCGGACACCAGGTTCTCCGTGGACATCTCTACAGCCAGCCTCTCGCCTGAGCCGGCTTCTCTCAGAAGCTTCAGCGCATGCTCCTTCGTCGCCCCGGCACCCATGGTGTACACAGATGCCGGAAAGCCAGTCCAGATGACCTTGTTTTTCCACAGGGACAGGGCCTCACCTATCGGCAGGTCGCCCATCGGAGGCGAATGCAGAGCCTCGATGATGTCCACCGAGGTCTGCGGTATCAGGTCTTTGATGGCCGCCATCCTGCCGTCGCAGTGCGCTGCCACCAGCTTCCCGTGCTTGTGCAGCACCTCAGCGCATCTGTTCCATTCCGGTATGAAGTACTTCTGGAAAAGCCTTGGGTTGACCAGTACTGCGTCAATGTTGTCCACCAGCAGAAAGACATCCGCCGGAGACCTCGCCGCAATCTCCCATAGAGGCTCGTAGCTCTTGGAGATAGTTCTGTAGGCTTCTTCAACCAGATCAGGGTACTTGGCATGATGGATGAAGAACCGGCCTCCCTCGCTGCCTACCCAGTCAATCATCAATAACTGCATCGGCGAATGCAGCACCCAGTCCATGACGACGCCGTCCTCCCCTAGCCACTCCTTCGCCTGCTCTAGGGGAAAGTAGTCCGCGGTGAACTCCAGGTTCTCATACATGTATTTCAGCACCTTGTAGTCATCCGGTCCCTTGATTGCCCGCTCGGTCTGCCACGGCGTCACGTCCTGCCAGCTTCTCAACCCATGCCATTGCTCCACCCCGGTCTCTCTCTTCTCTTCCAGGGTGACGCTTCCCACCGGCGTGGAATATGTCCTCCGTATCACCTGCTGCCCCGAGCTCACCGCCTGTGTCTCGGTCATCTCCACACCGTGCATCTTCGC
>DAOUEN010000038.1:0-4894 GCA_034430415.1 Dehalococcoidia bacterium | reverse complement strand
GGTCCCTGCGCTTTCGCTCAGGATACCTCGCAATGACACCGGCGCTGCGAGCGAGCAACTCCCTTTCGGGACTGCTGCATAGACGCTTACCTCCTCTGCCTCGTCCGGTTTCGCTTCCTGCTGAGGGACGAGGACACTTTATATTGAGAGTGGTGATATTCAGTTGTTAAGGAACCCTCGGGCGCGCGACAAAACATACGCCCTTTCGGGCCTGTACTAACCCTACATCCGCTATGTATGTCCTGTCAATAGCTGGAGCGACGAAAACTGAGAAAGCGGGGCTATTCTCCTGTCCGTCATTGCGATTCCTTCCTTCTGTCATTGCGAGCCGCAGGCGTGGCAACCTCGGTGCAGTGGTATCGTTGTGATGCGATTCGAGACCTCCCATGGCCAGCCCCGAATTGGCGCCACCGATTCTCGGAGAACGCCAGGACATTCCACCTGTGAACCCGGCCCCCACCCTTCTCCCACCGATATCGCCTACAGCGCTTTCACCGGTACACAGATATCGACTATCTGCTTCCCTTCGGGATGCTCCTTGGGGTCGTTGTGATAGACCTCGTAGCAGGGACCGTCGTCGGGCTGGTACCCGCTTTCAGGTAGCCATCCCCCGAACACTGCCTTCCAGGCATCCTCGTATTGACCGGTCTTGATCTCGAAATGCGCTACTGCATATTTGCCTGCCGCGATTGACGTCTTCCCGATCTCCCCTTCCACCCGGGTATCCTCGGGTACCGTGATGCAGGCGTCTGTTCGAAGCTTGTCCTCATGAGTGATCTCCGGGTCGTCGTGGTATACCGCCAGCACCTTCGTCTCTGGGAAGCGCAGCAGCCCCCTGGGTCCGGCCCACTTCATTAGCTTCCCGAAGAGTCTCCCAAAGAGCTCTGTGTCCCCCTTGTACGGGCCGATGTGCCGCACATAGGCCACATGCATCTCCGGCAGCTCCTTGACCTCGACGTTGGTCTGGATTGTTTTGTTCTTCATTTCTACCCTCCTTGCTCTCGCCCATAGGCGGCAGCGTCAGCGCCACGAAATCACTCTCTGCCAGCAGCTCGTGCAGGCGGCACTCCAGCATGTTCGCGTCGTTCTATGTAAGCAGCAGCGCGCCTGTCCGAACGTCCTGCACGAAATCGGCCACCGCAGTGTCCAGCGAGTAGTGGGGTGTCCATCCCCAATCTTCACGGGCCATACTGTCATCGGTGCGCTTGGCGAGAAGTGCGTACTGCGTGTCCATGATGTGTTGGTATTCCGCGTCAAAGTCGTAGTTGACCTGCGCTGTGGGGTTGTGCTTCATGATTGTGGCGACGATTTGCTCTGTTGTTGCTGGATAGCCATCCACGTTGTAGATGCAGCGTCTAAGTTTCGTCCGATCGGCGTTCTTGATGTCATAAAGCGCGTACGCGGCGTCCTTGAGGTAGAGGAAGTACAGCCGCAGGTCTTTGTTGACTTTCAGGCTGAACGGATTGCCCCTGGCTGTCTCCTCTATGACCAGGGACGTGTAGGCTGTCCAGCCCACGCCGGCGACCCGGCCGGGTCCCATGATGCAGATGAACCGGACACCGCGGAAATCGATGTTGTAGCGCCGGGAGTAGTATTCCCCGAGGCGTTCGCAGCATACCTTGCTGGTTCCGTACATGGTGGTAGGGCGCTGGACCTGATCGTTTGGGATGGGGTCGGGCAGGTCGCTGCCCCAGACGGACGCGGTACTTGAGAAGATGACCTTGCCGACGTCGAGTAGTCGGGCTGCCTCAAGGATATTGTACGTGCCGGTCAAGTTGACGGCGTAGCCCGCCGCAGGGTTCATCTCTGTGCTGGGAGGCAGAATCGCGGCAACATGGTAGATGGTGTCAACGTGTGCGCCTTTCACGGCGTCGAGGACCTGTGCCCAGTTGGTCAGGTCGGCCGGGATGATTTCGACCTTGTCTTTGACATGGGGAGCAAGCCGTGAGGCAGGACCATTGTCGAGAATGACCACTTCCTCTCCCTTATCCAGAAGGAGCTTCGAAAGCTGTCGTCCCACGAGTCCGAGCCCCCCGGTTACCATGTTTCTGTTCATCTCATCTCCTTTAGCTATGCGCTTCTTTCTATTCAGCCACTTAGTACCCCTTCTTCTTGCTCACCGCGTTGAGCAGCTTCTCACCGCCGAGATACCGCCGTAGGTTCTCCAGGAACAGCTCGGTTACTCCGGCACCGTAGCCCTCCATGTAGCCGGCAACGTGAGGGCTGTAGATCACGTTGGGAAACTCCCACAGCCGGCTGTCGGCCGGCAGGGGCTCGGTGGCGAAGACGTCCAAGCCCGCTCCCCCAATCCACTTCTCATCGAGAGCCCGGACCAGAGCTTGCTCGTTCACCACCGGCCCCCTGGCGATGTTAATCAGATATGCCGTAGGCTTCATGGCTCGAAGCTCTGCCTCTCCAATCATCTCGCTGCTCTCACCCGTAAGCGGCAGCGTCAGCGCCACGAAATCACTCTCTGCCAGCAGCTCTGGCAGGCGGCCTGAAGGCAATACCAGGTCCACGTGTCTGGCCCGCCCTGCCCCCTTTGCCGACCTTCTTGTCGCCACCACTCGCATGTCGAACGCCTTGGCTATTCGCGCTACGCTCCTCCCCACGTGGCCCAGCCCCACTATGCCCATTGTCTTGGACCGCAGCACCGCCGGTGTGTACTGCTGCCACTGCCTGTTTCGCTTCTGCTCCAAGCAGAATGGCATCTTCTTGGCAAACATCAGGACCATGGCGAAGACGAACTCGGCAACCGTGTGGCTGTGGACCCCGTCGACCTTGGTCATCACCACCGGGCTGGCCAGAAAGGCCTCATCCACCACTGCGTCTACCCCCGTCGAAAGCATCTGAAGCCACTTAAGCTTCGGGGCTCGGCGGATAACATCCCGGGGGAGTATGAACCCGCAGACTATCTCCGCCTCGGCCAGCAGGGCATCAAGCTGCTCTTCTGCCACCCGGTCCCCTCTCTGCTCGGCACGGGTTAGATCGGAGATATGCCTCACCTGCACCCTGCCGCTGACCTCACTAATGCGGCGCATACCTGCCTCGTCTACGGGGTCGGTTACCAGCACATTGACATACTCCATGAACAATGACCTCCTTTGATCGATATCGCGTGGGCTGGCATGGCCCCCGGCCCTGCCCCGCCTCCTCCCTACCGCCTCGCCTTTACATCGCCCCGGTAGTCCGAGGCTATGATGTTGAATACCAGGCTCAGCTTCGGGTCCACCATTCTCGAGCTGACCCGCGTCTCAATCTCCTCCAGGGACAGACACATCGTCACTACCATCGGCAGCCTGGCATTATACCTGTAGTTGATGAGCTGGTATAGCTTCTCCTGTGCCCACGCAGTGCCCGACTGCTCCCCGAAGTCATCCAGTATCAGCACCGGGCTTTGCTTGATCTCTTCAAAGAACTCGTCATACGGTATCCTGCTCTCCTGGCCGTAGCTCGACCGCAGCCGGTCAAGCAGGTCCGGGACCACCACGAAGAACACCGGCTTCCCCTCCCCCACGCGGCGGTTGGCAATGGCCGCCGCCAGATGTGTCTTGCCACACCCGTTCACTCCCTGGAATATCAGCCATCCTTCCGGCGACTCCGCGAAGTCCACCGCCAGTTGAAACGCCTGCTCCAGGTTCTGCCGCTGCTCCAACGACAGCTCCACTCGCTTGTCGTCGAAGCTCTCAAACCTCATGTTCCGCAGCAGATCCAGCCCCAGGCTCCCCAACCGCTCCAGCGGCGACCTCTGCCCCACCACACAGACCTGGCAGAACTCACTGTCTCTGAAATGACCCCCCAGCCGCTCGTCGAACTTCTCCAGCACCACGTCCGTCGTAATCACCGTCGCCAGTCTGGCGTTATAGCGGTGGTTCAGCAGCTGCTCCATCTTCTCCTTGGCCCACGCCGTGGCTCCTTCCGTGTACAGGTCGTCGAGCACCAGCAGGGGCGTGTTCTTCACCCGTTCAAACAGCTCGTCGTAGTCTATCTCGCTCGCGGGGCTAAAGGCCGAGCGCAGATGGTCCAGCAGGTCGGCCACCCCTATGTAGAAGGCAGCTCGCCCCAGGCTTACGTTGTGATTGGCAATGGCACATGCTAGGTGAGTCTTGCCGCAGCCCACCGGCCCCACCAGCACCAGCCACCCCACCGGCTCCTCGGCGAACGCCCTGGCCAGCCGGTACACCTGCTCAAATCCCCCCTGCGTCCCATCCCCCAGATCCCACCCACAGCCGGCTCTCCCCTCAGGAGACAGGCTGTCGAAGGTGAGCCGTGATAGCGAACCCAGGTTGCTGTACCTCTCCAGCCAGCCCAGCTTCTCCCTCTCCAGGGACTCCTCGCTGCACTGGCACGGCACCACCCGGCTGAAATCGGGCCGCCCCGAGTCCAGCAGAGGATGGACGAACCCCATCCCCTTGCAGATGGGACACGCCCCCTCTCCCTCACTCACCCCGGTCTCAGACTCGTCGCGCGGCTTATCTTTTGACCCGGTGCCCGTACTTGCCTTTGATGTACTTGTCGGCGCCACCCGCCTTAGTACCTTGTCTATGCTCTCCACTGTCCTTGCCCTCCGTTGCCCAGCGTTCCAGGATGCGGGCGATATACCTCCAGCTCCGCTTGTTCAGCACCGCCGCTTCCCTGAAGGCTTCCTCGATCCACCCCCTGGGATACAGCTTCTCGGCTTCCTTCAGTTCCTCGGCGATCATCGGCGTTATTATGCCTATGTTCTGCTCGTAAAGGACATAGATATTGCCCGGCTGCCCTCCTTCTCCCGTCTCCTCCTCAGAAGAAAGCTCGCCCCGCCCGGCCCTCTCCACGGCTTCCCTCCCGGATTCCGTGTTGGCGAAGTAGGCCTCCTCCCATTTCCCACCCACGCGTACAGTCGAGCGCAGCACGG
>DAOUEN010000037.1:0-2351 GCA_034430415.1 Dehalococcoidia bacterium | reverse complement strand
TCTATGACGCCCTGAATTTCCAGCCGCATATGTCATTGGCGCAGATCATCCCCGATATCACCACCGCCTCTATTCCAGCGCCGGGGAACGTCGACGCTCCCGCCAGATAGAGGCCCTTTACCGGCGTCTTAAAGTGGGGCCTGCTGCTGCCGACGGACTGGTCAAACGCATAGATCGCCCCCTCCGGCATCAGGGTATATCTCTCCAGGGTCCGCGGCGTGGCCGCATCCAGTACCACCACGTGCTGGCTCAACTCGGGGATGAGGTCCTCGGCTTTCCGCACCAGGAGCGCCGCCAGCCTCTCCTTCCGCTGTGAGTACGTGCTCTCCTCCCTTGACGGGAAGTCGTGGTAGGCCACCGGCGCTATCAGGGTAACGCTTGCCCTGCCCGCCGGCGCCAGCTCCGCATCAGCATTTGAGTTTATGCAGACGCCGAAGTCTCCATCGATATCCCTGATGAGCACCGGGTAGCCCGACAGGTCCATGTCCACGCCCAGGAACACCAGAAAGCACGAAGGAGACATCTTCAGTCCCTTGATGTAGTCGATGTAGTACCTTCCCAGGTCGTACGGGTCAACCATCTGCAACAACGCAGTCCTGGCGTTGGCGTTGGCCACCACAACCCGACTCTGGAAGATCTCGCCGCCGCACCTTACTCCCCTCACCCACCTCCCCTCGGTGAGTATTCTGTCCGCCTTGTAGTTGACCAGGACTCTGCCTCCATACCGCTCGATGACCTTCTTCAGGCTGCTGGCGAAGCTTCCCGCTCCTCCTCTGGGGAAATAGCCTCCGTGAAGGTAGTAGGAGAGACAGGCTGTGAGGCCGGCAAGCCCGGAGGTCTTTTCCGGCGTGGTTCCGACATAGCCCAACAGGGCACACAGCAGGCCCTTGAGGTCCTCGTTCCCGAAACGCTCATCCAGTTTCTGACGGTACGTCTTGCCCATCCAGTCATAGGAATGGGGATACTCACTGGGGAAGTTCAGCAGCGCCCTGTCTCCCAACAGCTTCGCGATCAGATAGTCCGGCAGGGGCGTGCCGTACAGAGGTGCGTTCATATACGTTTCCTCGTAGGCCCTTCCGGCCTCGTCAAAGAAACCGGCAATGTTCCCTTTCTCGCCGGGAAACATCTTTGAGAGCAGGGCTGCGAACTCCGCCGGGCTGTCCGGCACGTCGATTGTATTGCCCTTGTAGATGTACCTGGTGTTGTTCCTCACGAAAAGGTCCTCTCCCACCAGCCCCAACTCCTTCAGCAGATACGTCAGCGGTCCGTTCTTCCACAGCCCGCTGATGTCCTCAAGGCCGGCGTTGAACACGAAGCCCTCCCGCTGGAAGGACCTGCAGTAGCCTCCCACCTGTGAGCCCTGCTCCAGGACCAGGACCTTGTAGCCCCTCACCGCCAGCAGGGCGGCACACGACAGGCCTCCTATTCCCGCCCCCACCACCGCGACATCGTACTCGTCTTCCTGCTTGGCCTTTCCGGGGTCGATGTCAATCTGCCAGTCATACTGCCTGGCCCTGGCCGTGGCCGCACGGGCAGGCGCCTTCAAAGGAAACAGCACAGAGAAGACTATGCCCAGCACGACAAGGACCAGCGGCGCCACTTGCGTGAACGGCCCGGCCAGAAAAAAGAAGATGAGCGCATTGATCAGGAACACCCCCACCCACACCCAGCTTATCGTCCTGTTGACGCCGATGAACGTGGGATCCTTCCAGTACTGCTCCGGGTAGTCTCTCCTGGAGCACTGCAGCGTGAAGGGCTGCTTGATAGCCAGTGAGGTGAGCGCCATCACGCCGAGTACGGAGTAGCCCAGCAGCCCGCTGCGGTCCACGAATATGTCGGAGCCCGCCACGAAGGTGCCCAGCAGGGCCACCAGGAAGTACAGCCGGGAAAAGAAGTCCATGAGGTTGAACTCCCTGGCGCGGAGCTGCGGTACCAGGAGAACCAGGGAAATCGCCAGGGCCGCGGGGATGCCCAGGCTGCTTCCGGTTCCGCTCACTACCCAGTAGACAATCCACGGAACGAAGGAGAGGAGCATGTAGAACATGCCTGGCATTCTCGCTTTCCTGCCGCTCTTGCTTGCCTCGTCCATCTTGCCTCCTCGGTTTGACCTCTTCCCTGACCCCTCCTGCAGGCTATCGCCGGCTGCCCCTCTCCTAGGGCAGCATTTTCTTGGGGAACTCCGCTCCCACCGTGACCATCAGTCTGCCCAGCCCGGCGCACATCTGGTACATATGGAGCCTGAAATCGGGGCAGATGCTCACCAGGATATAGGCCTCTCTCCTGGTCATGCCGTAGTCCTTCTCCAGCCAGTGAATAAGGCCGCTGAGCGCCTGCTTGAAGGCCTCCTCGGC
>DAOUEN010000036.1:0-4783 GCA_034430415.1 Dehalococcoidia bacterium | reverse complement strand
GATATACCCGTAGTCGGTCGTGCCGATCATGGAAAACGACAGCAGCGACCCGAAGAGGGTCAGGATGTCGAAGCCCTCCTGCTCGGCCACCCTGGCGCTGAAGGGGTCCCACACTCCCACGCTGATAGCCGCGCCCGGCTTGTTGATGAGTTCCCGTAGTCTCTTCGCCTGCGTATTAATTGTCGCACCTCCTGTATCGCATAGTAACGCGTGCTCAGTCGGTCTATTGTAGTGACGCCGCTCCCCTTTAGTCAATGGCGCCGCCGCCCCGGCTTCTCTGCCGTGCCCGCCGAGGGTATAATGTTCTCAAAGTCGGCCCGCCTCGCCCGGGGCGGACGGGGCCTTCACCGGCGGAATATCGACAGGAGGGACCTATAGAAGCCAAAGCCCGTATCGGCCGCCTTTTCCGGAACAACAGCTTCATACTGGCGCTGTCCCTGGTAGTGGGCCTGGCCTTCGGCCGGCTCGCCCCCTACGCCAAAGACACGGTAACCCCTCTGCTGGCGGTGATTATGACCCTGTCTCTGATGGGGGTATCCTCCGCCATTTTCTCCAACTTCCGCAAGCTGCTCAGGCCCGTGTCGCTTTCCCTGTTCCTCAACTACCTTGTCCTTAGCGGTGCGCTCATCGGACTCGCGTCCCTCCTTGTCCGGGACTACGAGCTGTGGACGGGCTTCGTGCTGGTAGCGGCGGTCCCTCCCGCCGTCGCCGTCATACCCTTCACCTACCATCTCGGCGGGAAGGTCGAGAACGCCCTGGCGGGCTCGGTGGCCGCCCACCTGGTGGCGTTCGCCGCCGCTCCGTTGATCTGCCTGGCCTTCCTGGGGAGCAGCCTTCTCCAGCCCCGGCAGTTGCTGCTGGCCCTGGTCCAGTTGATAGCCGCCCCGTTCCTGGTCTCCCGGATACTGCGCCGGACGCCCGCAGCGCCCTGGGTGGAGCGACACCGGGGCGCCATGCTCAACTGGGGATTCTTCGTCGTAATCTACACCATCATCGGGCTGAACCGTGATGCCTTCTTGGGACAGCCCGCCGTCCTGCTCAACCTCTCCCTGGTGGCCTTTGCCTGCACCTTCGTCATCGCCTACGTGATTAACCGCCTGTCGAAGGCGCTGGGAGCGGACAAGCCCGACAGAATAAGCTACTCGGTCATAGGCGCCTGGAAGAACTACGGCCTGGCGGGCGCTCTGGCCCTGGCCTTCTTCGGCTCCCGGGCGGCCATGCCTGCGGCGGTGACCACGGCGTTCGCCATACTCAACTTCATCTGGCTGACCTTCTGGACCCGCAAGCACGGGTGAAGGATGGCGAAAGCCTGGCCGGACATAGCTTCCCGTCAACTGCGTTCCTGACTTGGCGGCTGCCCTGGCAGGCTTGGAGTTTGCACATGTCCCTCACAGCAATCCCTCAAACGCTGCCAAACGAATACAAACCCTTGTACACATACGATAGGGGAACTATAATGCTTCCAGTGGTTCCGGGAAGTGGTGATTAGAGAAGCCCGGACTAAGGACATAGGCATTATCATCTCTCCGGAAACCAGCCTCTACATTAAGGAAGCTGTGGGGGATGATGCCAGGGTGAAATCATAGGAGGTATAGGGAAAATACCATGCCATTCACTTTCAAGACTCTGGACATCGCAGGGGTAATCTTAATTGAACCGAGAGTATTTGAAGACGATAGAGGCTTCTTTATGGAAACATACAAAATGCCGGATTTTGTCGCTTCTGGTATCGAGGCAAATTTCGTTCAGGTCAATCATTCTCGCTCCACAGGGGGAGTACTGAGAGGATTGCATTATCAGAACCCGCCTTTTGCCCAGGGGAAACTAGTAAGGGCAGTGAAGGGTGAGATTTTTGATGTTGCCGTTGATATAAGAAAGGGGTCGCCTACATATGGGAAATGGGTGGCAGTGGTCTTATCGGAGGAGAACAAGAATATGGTTTATGTCCCGGAAGGATTTGCTCACGGTTTCTGTGTCCTCTCAGAAGTCGCCGAAATCATATACCAAGTTACAAACGTTCGCTCTCCACAATGTGAGGGAGGTGTTATCTGGGATGATGCGGATCTGAATATTGAGTGGCCTGTTAGAGAACCAATCCTATCGGAAAAAGACAAGAAATGGCCAGCACTAAGAGAATCGGATATCAAGTTCTGTTACCAAAAGAAGGCGAAATGAAGCTCCTCGTCACCGGTGGTGCGGGCTTTGTCGGCAGCCACTTCATTCGCCAAGCCCTCAGCGAGCATCCTGGCTGGGAGATAGTTAACCTGGACAAGCTCACCTACGCCGGCAACCTGGAAAACCTGAAGGACGTTGAGAATAGTCCCCGCTATCGCTTTGTCCAGGGCGATATAGCCGATAGAGAGGTGGTCGGCGCTCTTCTGCAGCAGGGAATGGATGTCATTGCCAACTTCGCCGCTGAGTCCCACGTTGACCGCAGCATCCTGGGTGCCTCGCCTTTTGTCGAGACCAATATCAAAGGCACTCAGGCGCTTCTCGATGGGGCAAGGCAATACCGGGTAGCCAAGTTTGTCCAGGTATCCACTGATGAAGTCTATGGCTCTATAGAGGCAGGCAAATTCACCGAGGAGGCGCCTCTCTCTCCCACCAGCCCCTATGCCGCTAGCAAAGCTGCTGCCGACCTTCTATGTCTTGCCTGTTGGAAGACCCATCACCTCCCTGTAGTCGTCACTCGTTGCTCCAATAACTACGGTCCCTTCCAGTTCCTGGAGAAGCTCATTCCCCTGGCCGTAACCAATGCCCTGGAGAATAAGCCGGTCCCCATCTATGGAGACGGATTGAATGTAAGAGACTGGATCTATGTCCGCGACCACTGTCGGGCCCTGGACCTGGTCATCCGGAATGGGAAGCCCGGGGAGGTATACAACGTCGCCGCCGGCCAGGAGAGGACGAATCTGAAACTCATACGCCAGCTCCTGGATACGATGGGCAAGCCCCATAGTCTTATGACCTTCGTCGCCGACCGACCGGGCCATGACCGGCGCTATGCTCTGGATAGCGGCAAGATAACCCGGGAGCTGGGATGGGAACCTGTTCATTCCTTCCAAGAAGCCTTCGCCGCCACCATAAACTGGTACCTGGCTAACGAGCCCTGGTGGCGCCGGATCGAGGGCGGCGCATATCCCGAGTATTACGAGAGAATGTATTCTTAGAGATGAAGATCGTAGTCACCGGCGCCAATGGGCAACTGGGGACCGACCTCTGTAAGGTTTTCGCGCCTTTCGAGCTTGTCCCCCTCACCCATAACGACGTTGAGGTCACGGATATGGACTCCGTCAAGCGGGCATTCGGCGGACATCAGCCCGATGTAGTCATCAATACCGCTGCCTTCGTTCGCGTTGATGATTGTGAAACGGAGCAGGATAAAGCCTTTCTCACCAACGCTCTGGGTGCCAGGAATGTAGCCGTGGCATCCCGGGAGCTTGGAGCAAAGCTGGTTCACATAAGCACCGACTATGTCTTCGGCGGTGAGACCGAGTCGCGCGCCGTCCCCTATACTGAGTTCGATGCGCCCGTACCCCTCAGCGTTTACGGCAGGTCCAAGCTCGCCGGAGAGGACTTTGTCCGCCATCTCTGCCGGAGGTACTTCATAATCAGGGTCTCAGGACTCTTCGGAATCGCCGGCGCCAGCGGCAAGGGTGGCAATTTTGTGGAGACCATGCTGAAGCTCGCCAAAGAAAGAGACGAGCTAAGAGTAGTAACTGACCAGGTATTCTCTCCTACCTATACCAAGGACCTGGCAGGGAAGATAGCCCACCTTATCACCACAGAATACTATGGAGTATTCCACATCACTAACAAAGGCTGGTGCTCCTGGTACGAATTTACCAGGGAGATATTGAACCAGGCAGGCTTGAAAACTCCCGTCACGCCCATAAGCTCAAGCCAGTATCCCCAGAAAGCCAGAAGACCCCGCTTCTCAGCCCTCGACAGCTACCAGCTCCGGCTCCTGGGCATGGACGATATGCGACCCTGGGAGCAAGCGCTTGGAGACTACCTGGAGGAGAAGAGCACCCGGACTGATGCATAGAACCAGCGCTGGCGGCATTCAACGTTGTGACATTCAATCATTCCCTTCCATTCTTGAAATCATATCTATATAAGCACCTTCTGAATATTGGATGGTATTGTCTTCTGTAGTTGCCATCTACGATGCCGTCTCTATCAAGAACAATTATGCCGCTGCTAAAAGACCCATTTCCTTTGTAGATGGAAAGCATCCTTGGAATATCTATGTAATCTTTGGGCCTGTGGTAGACACAAATATCCATTCTTTTCACGTCAGACTCGGTTAGCACTCTCTCGGCGCCGTTTAGAAAACGGGCCTCTTC
Source organism: Dehalococcoidia bacterium (assembly GCA_034430415.1). Taxonomy (GTDB): domain Bacteria; phylum Chloroflexota; class Dehalococcoidia; order GIF9; family AB-539-J10; genus JADFUZ01. The sequence continues at coordinate 434 of DAOUEN010000036.1, read as the reverse complement.
GCCTTCGATATCGACCTTGATATAGTCTGGATAGGGCATACCATACTTTTCCACTACCGTATCTAGCGACATCAAGTGTAACTTGCCGCTTCCATCGTCTATCATCCTTTCTTCGTCCGACAGCCCGATATTGAGTACTTCAACTTTGCCGGTTTCAATCTCCCTGTTGAAGGTTTCTCTTAAGGATTCATACCACTCTTCAGAGGGCTCGAATATGATTACCTTTCTCGCCTTTTTCGACCACTGTTTGGCCTGGTAGCCTTCGGCACCGCCCAAATCATAAATGACCCAATCGGGCCCTATTTCATCACTTGATAGATATCTGTGCGGTGAATCGGCATTGACTTGCTCATTCAATATTGCACTGAGATTGGCAATGCACAATGAGTCGCTCCAGAGTACTGGATATGCGTATTCCTCATTCTTGTACTTCA
>DAOUEN010000035.1:0-1574 GCA_034430415.1 Dehalococcoidia bacterium | reverse complement strand
GCCGCGACCGCCGTGGCCTCGCTGCTCTCGCCGCCGTTGCCGTCATACACTCTGACACCGATGTTATAGGTACCCCGCTGCTCCGGGGCTCTCCAGACAGCAGTGGCCCCGCCGAAGTCCAGGTCTCCTCCGCTGGTCGACCATTCATAGGCAAGCTCGTCACCGTCCTCATCGAAGGCAACGCACTCAACCGGGCAGCTGTCCCCCATTTCCACCATGTCCTGTCTGGCCCTGAGAGCAACGATAGACGGTGGGCTGTTGGCCCGCGGCTCCTCGACCACGCCGCTGTAGCTTGTGGCTAGAACTGACATGACCAGGACTGCCAGGCCGGCGAACGCCCTGACTTGACGCGACCACCCGTATCTCACCCGGCTCCTCGGCAGCGCTCTGGCGGACGCAGGTGCCACGCCAAGGGGACCGGCCCCTGCAACTCCGATTCACCGGACACGGTATACCCAGACCTGGTGATATGCATCGGGCTCTCCCTTAGGAAGAACCTGCTCCTTCTCGCTTACCTCCACCAGTTCCCACTTCTCTTCCTCCACCAGCGCCGCCTGCTTTTCCCTGAACCCATAGCTCTCATGTATATCGGGGCGCAGGGTAAAAATCACATACCCTCCCGGCCTGGTGACGCGGACCATCTCGTCAAGGGAGCTGGCCGGCGCATGTCCCAGGGTGAGCACACCCACGCTCACCACGGCATCAAAGGACGCGGTCTCGAAACCGAGAGGTTCACCCATCACCATCCGGTGCAGTTCCTCGTAGATGTTTCTCCTGGCTGCCTGCTTCAGCATACCGCGGGACAGGTCTATGCCCGTGAGCTTCTCATAGCCCAATTTTATCAGGGCTTCACCCATCAGGCCGGTGCCGGCCCCGGCGTCAAGCACCCTCGCCTCCTTCGGCACATACCTGGCGAATACCTCAGCAGCGACCTGCGGGCCGCGCCAGGCAAAATCCCGCTCCAGGTCCCTGTCATAGTCCTCAGCCCACTCGTCATACCTCTCCTCCAGTTCCCGGCTGTCGCGGGAAGAGTAGACCCACTGAACTCTGTTCTGGTTCACCGTAATAACCTCCTGTGATAGAGCAGTCCGACCTACTTCCTGGCCGCCACCTCGGCCAGTCCTCTCTGGCGATCGCAGCTCGCTTGAGGATGCGAGAGAAGAGCAGTGCCGATCTCTCGCCTGTGCGGATTCGGGATAGTGACAACAAGGCTACCTCTCACCATGTAGGGATGCCTGCCTCCGCGATAGGGGCCCTCAAATCCAAACCGTCGGAACCTCCGCACCAGATCCATCCACGAAACGGGTGACAGCTCAGCCACGGTCTATTCGCCGACTTCCAGCCTTTCCAACTCTTCTATCTTGTGTCCGGCTATGGCAGGAACGCCAAGTCCTCTTCGCAGCCTTACCACCAGCCAGCCCTCGAGACCCTCCGCTAGATTGCGGCGGTACTCTTCAAGCGCCTTGCCCGTGGCCCACACTCCCGCAAGCTATGGGACCTCCCCATAGTAGGGCTCTTCGTCTTCAATGATTTCATATCTTGCTCTGTTAAGAGCAGCATCAATGTACTGCGCG
>DAOUEN010000034.1:0-3229 GCA_034430415.1 Dehalococcoidia bacterium | reverse complement strand
ATTCTGGGGAGACTCGATGCTCAGTCGCTGGAGTTGAGTCTGCAGACCGCGCTGGCCAGACAGGATATAGCAGAGATCGACTATGAAGTGGCGCGGAATCAGTTGGTGGCGACGATCTATCCTATGTACACTGGCGCCTATGTGAGTGACTTGCCGGGTACGTGGCTCGCTCTGGAGGAGGCCCTGGAGGATATGGAACAAGCACGAAGGCTTCTGGCTAAAGACAACGCTGAGGAGATGCAGGCCCAACTCGAAGTAGTCGAGGCAGACATAGTCAAGGCTAAGGAGAAACTGCACTCCACCAGATGGGCCCTACCGCTGTCGGTCAAGCTGATGGAGTTGCAAACGGACCAGGCGAAGCTAGCTCTGCAGATGGCTGAGCTGGATGTGGCCGGAGCCAGGCTGCAGCTGGAAAAGGCGATCATCGTCGCTCCCTTCGATGGCGTCGCCGCTGAGGTTCTCATAAATGAGGGCCAGCAGGTTTCGTCCATGACATATGCCAACCCGGCGGTGCGCTTGATTGACCCCAGCGAGATAGAAATGAACGGCATGATCGACGAGATAGACATCGCAAGCGTCGAACTGGGCCAGGAGGCGGAGATCACTCTGGATGCGCTGCCCGGCAAGGAATTGAAGGGGAAGGTAACCTTCATCTCTCAAGCGGGAACAATCCAGGCGGGAGTGGTGTCCTACAAGGCCACCATAGTGTTACAGGCGCCCGACGAGGATATCAGGGATGGGATGAGCGCTACTGCCGAAATCATCACGGATCGCCGCAAAGGCGTATTGCTGATTCCCAATCGAGCTATCCAGGGTAGTTGGGACAGCCCCTGGGTGGAGGTTCTGATAGAGGAGGGAACTGAAGAGAGACCGGTGACGCTCGGGTTGAGCGACGGCATAAGGACGGAAGTCCTCTCGGGGCTGGAGCTGTCTGAGGAGGTCGTGCTTCCTGTAGCGCAGCTGCCTTTTAGCATGTTCGGAGGCTGATAGGTGGTTGAACTGGCGAGCATAACGAAGGTCTACAGGGCAGGTCGGACGGAGGTGCCCGCGCTCCGCGGAATAAGCTGCTGCATCAATGATGGAGAGATGGTATCCATCATGGGTCCATCGGGCTCGGGGAAGTCCACTTTGATGAACATCATCGGTTGCCTGGACAGACCCAGTTCCGGCATGTACCGACTGGATGGGGTGGAAGTCAACGGGCTCAATGACAACGAGCTGGCCGAGATAAGAAATAAGAGGATTGGCTTTGTGTTTCAGAGCTTCAATCTGCTGGCGCGGACCACGGCTCTGGCCAACATAGAGCTGCCGCTTATCTACGGCGGCGCCAGCAATCGCCGCCAACGGGCCCTGCAAGCCCTGGAGTCCGTGGGGTTGGGACATCGGGCCAAACACAGGCCGAGTGAGCTGGCCGGGGGTGAGCAGCAGAGGGTAGCTATAGCTCGAGCATTGGTCAACAACCCCTCTCTCATTCTGGCTGACGAGCCTACCGGCAACCTTGATACCCGGACGAGCCAGGGAGTTATGCAGCTCTTCCAGGAACTGAACCGGCAGGGGATAACCATTGCCCTGGTTACGCATGAGGCTGACATTGCTGCCTATACGCAGCGCACTATTAGAATCCGTGACGGTCAGATTGAGGTGCTGTAGTGAAACTGTGGGACTGCTTTGCCACTGCCCTGCACACCTTGTTAAGCCACAAGATGCGTTCATTCCTGACCATGCTGGGGATTCTGATTGGCGTAGCCTCGGTAATTTCCATGGTGTCACTGGTGAGGGGGGAGCAGGCGATGATAACAGACTCATTCGAATCCCTGGGCGCGAATCTGATATTTGTCACTCCGGGTGCCGCGAGTAGTGGAGGGGGAATGGGGGGGGCGTTCGCCAGTACCTCAACACTGACCCTGGAAGACGCTGAGGCCATTGCGGACGATGCCCCTTCCGTATTGATGGTGGCAGCCGCGACGCAGGCGACGACCAACGTGATAGCTGGAGGGGAGAACGTAGGGTGCTTAACTCTGGGTGTTACTGCTGAGTACCAGTATGTGCGGAACTTTGAGGTGGAGGAGGGGAGATTCATCAACGAGCGGGACTACAAAGGGACGGCGAGGGTGGTTGTCCTGGGGAATGAGTTGAGCGAGACTCTTTTTGGCCAGATGTCGCCAATAGGTCAAAGCATAAGAATAAGCGGGCGGCAATTCAAGGTCGTCGGTGTGCTCAAGAGCAAAGGGGAGGCGTTTGGCACCGAAGATCAGGCAGCGATGGTTCCGCTGAGTACGGCACTGGCGATTCTATCGTCTGAACGTATGACCGGCGGTGAGCATATTGTCCAGGGCATCTCAGTCCAGGCCAAGAGCAAGGAGGCCTTGGGGGCGGCGCAGTGGGAGATCGGCAATATCCTGCGGCAGCGCCATCACCTCAGGCCGGAAGAGGATGACGATTTTAGAATCATCAGCATGGGCGATGTGTCCCGCACCGCGGACGAGATGTATGCAGTGGGGGAGCTCATCATGGGAGCCATTGCCGGCATTTCGCTGCTGGTTGGGGGGATCGGAATAATGAACATCATGCTGGTTTCGGTGACGGAGCGCACCAGGGAGATTGGGCTTCGGAAAGCGCTGGGGGCCAAACGCCGTGACGTGTTGACTCAGTTCCTCACCGAAGCCGCTGTGCTGAGCCTCTGTGGTGGGGCCATAGGGGTAGGCCTGGGTTGGATCGTGGTAAGAGTCAGTGCCGGTGCGCTGGACGCAATGGGTCTTCCCTTCCCGGCCGTAGTCCCGGGTGACGTGATTCTTCTAGCGGTGGGTGTGGCAGGCTCAGTCGGTCTTGTGTCAGGACTGTATCCGGCAGTCAGAGCGGCGCGGCTGGATCCCATCGAGTCATTGCGCCACGAGTGAGCGGCTACTTGCCTTGAATGAGCGACATGAACTCGGAACGGGTAACCGCTTTGGTGCAGAAGGTTCCTCGGACTGCCGACGTAACGACGTTGGTTCCCGGTTTCTTGATGCCGCGCATGATCATGCACAGGTGTTCGGCCTGAATGACCACGGCTACGCCGTCAGGCTCAAGGGCTTCAAAGATGGCGTCGGCGATCTGGCGGGTCATTCTCTCCTGAAGTTGGGGACGCCTGGCGACTATTTCTACGACCCTGGCTAGCTTGCTTATGCCCACCACCCGGCCGCTTGTACCTGGTATGTAGCCCACGTGGGCCACTCCGAAGAAGGGCAGG
>DAOUEN010000033.1:0-15489 GCA_034430415.1 Dehalococcoidia bacterium | reverse complement strand
GCTCGGCAACAATGCTGAGCAGAGTGTCCGAGCTGCCGCGAGGTTGATACATCCCTGTCTCCCATTCACTGATCGTCTGCTGCCTTATACCCAGCTCCTCCGCCATTCTCCCCTGAGTCAACCCCAGGTGCTGCCTCAGGGCCCGAACCCGCTCGCTATTCCATAAGCGCCTCTTTCGCCGGCCCATTTCCTGAAATGATACACGTAATAGTGTAAGAAATCAAGCCCCCAGAACCATAACAGGATTTGTTGCATCCAGATTCCCTGTGCTATAATTATTAGCAGTCTTAGCGGCTGAGTGCTAAAATACTCGTAGGAAAGGAGGTAATATGGCTAAGATCAACCCTCTAGGGGACAGAGTGGTGATAGAACCCACCCCCAAAGAAGACGTGAGCAAAGGAGGGATCGTCCTGCCCGACACAGCCAAGGAGAAGCCTCAGGAAGGCAAGATCATTGCCGTGGGCCCGGGGAAGATGTCCGACGATGGCAAGCGTCTGGTCATGGAGGTCAAGGTCGGGGACAAGGTGGTCTACTCCAAGTATGCCGGCACCGAGTTCAAGCTGGATGACGAAGAAGTCGTTATCCTGCGTGAGAGCGACATCCTGGCAAAGCGAAGCTGACAATAAGGAGGCAAAGAGATGGCAAAACAACTTCTTTTCGGCGAAGAAGCAAGAAAGGCACTGAAGATAGGTATAGATACCTTAGCCGATGCAATTAGAGTGACTCTGGGACCGCGGGGGCGCCCTGTGGCACTGGACAAAAAGTTCGGGGCTCCCACAGTCATCAACGACGGCGTCTCCATCGCTAAAGAGATCGAGCTTCCCGACCCCTTCCAGAATATGGGAGCGCAGCTCGTCAAAGAGGCATCGACCAAGACCAACGACCAGTGCGGCGATGGCACCAGCACCTCTGTTATCCTGGCCCAGTCCATAGTGAGCGAAGGTTTCAAGAACATCGCCGCTGGCGCTGACTCCCAGATGCTGAAGCACGGCGTCGAACGTGGGGTGGAGGCCGTGGTTGACGAACTCAAGAAGATGTCCATTCCCGTGAAGGGCAAGGAACAGGTGGCCCAGGTGGCTGCCCTGTCAGCCGTTGACCAGGAGATTGGCGATCTGATTTCCGAGGTGATGGAGAAGGTCGGCAAGGATGGCGTCATCACCGTCGAAGAGGGCAAGGGGTTGAAATTCGAGACTGAGTTCGTCGAGGGTATGAAGTTCGACCGCGGCTACATCAGCCCGTACTTCATCACCAATGCCGAGCAGATGAGAGTAGAGCTGGAAGATCCCTACATCCTCATCACTGACAAGAAAGTCTCCGCCCTGAATGACATCCTCCCTGCTCTGGAAAAGATCGTTCAAAGCTCCAAGAACATCGTGATCATCGCTGAGGATGTGGAAGGAGAACCTCTGGCCACCCTGGTGGTCAACAAGCTGAGGGGCACGTTGAGCCCCCTGGCAGTCAAAGCGCCGGGCTTCGGCGACAGGCGCAAGGCTATGCTTCAGGACATAGCTGTTCTCACCGGAGGCAAGGTCATATCTGAGGAGATCGGCAGGAAACTGGACTCGGTGACCGTCGAGGATCTGGGACGAGCCAGGAGGATCGTTGCCGACAAGGACAACACTACCATCGTGGAGGGCAAGGGCAACTCCGAGGAGATCGAAGGCCGTATCAAGCAAATCAGGTCCGAAATCGATATCAGCACCTCTGACTACGACAAGGAGAAACTGCAGGAGCGGCTGGCCAAGCTGGCCGGTGGTGTGGCTGTGATCAAGGTTGGCGCCGCTACTGAAGTGGAGTTGAAAGAGAAGAAGCATCGCGTGGAGGATGCCCTTTCGGCCACCCGCGCTGCCGTCGAAGAGGGTATTCTCCCCGGCGGCGGCGTCGCCCTTCTCAACTCCATCGCGGCCCTGGACAAAATCAAGGACACCGGGGATGCAGCGACTGGCATAGCCATACTGAAGCGAGCTCTGGAGGAGCCACTCCGCTGCATTGCTATCAACAGCGGTAGAGAAGCTTCAGTGGTGGTCAACAAGGTGAAGGAGAGCAAGCCCGGCATAGGCTACGACGCCCTCAAAGATGAAATGGGCGTCAATATGGTGGAAAGGGGTATTGTGGACCCGCTCAAGGTCACCAGGTCGGCCCTGCAGAACGGTGCCAGCATTGCCGATATGATCCTCACCACCGAAGCACTGGTAACTGACATTCCTGAGAAGGAGAAAATGCCGTCGATGCCACCAGGTGGATACCCTGACTACTAATACAGCCAGGTAACCTGGGGTACCTGAACATAAAGAAGCCGCCTGCTGAGGCGGCTTCTTTATGTCACTTGCAGCACGTATCGCCCTAGACTATCAGCAGCTCCGCCGCAGGTTCATCCTTCACCGGGCCCACTACCGCCAGGTTGAGCCTGTGGCTGGACAGGAGTTTGCCGGCCACATGCCCTAGCTCGTCAACCCCGATGGCATCAATTATCGAAATCACCTCATCTATGTCGAGTATCTGCCGCCTCAGCAACTCCTGGCTACCCAACCACAAAGCCACTTGCTGACTATCCTCAAGTCGCAGTTGCAGCCTGCCCTTCGACAGCTCCTTGGCCCTGTTAAGCTCATCAGGGGTTACTCCTCGCTTCAGCTTGGATAGCTCCCCTAGAATTGCCTCAATTGCGATCCCCAGCTTTCCGGGATCAACACCAGCGTAGGTCACGAAAGACCCCGAATCCAGGAAGTACTCCACATAGCTGTGTATATCGTAGGCCAGACCCTTGTTCTCTCGAATCTCGGTGAACAAACGGCTGCTCATACCACCTCCGAGCACCGCGTTGAGCAGGCCAAGGACAAAACGCTCCGGGTGGAAACGGGAGAGCCCCCGCACACCAAGACAGAGATGCGCCTGCTCACCGTCCTTGTACTCCGTACGCAGACTGGGTTCCGTTTGGCTGTCACCGCTCAAGTAGTCTGCCGATATCTCTCTGGCGGACCACCCGCCGAGCAATCGCTCGATTTGAGTTACCGCTCGCTCATGCTCGATGCCGCCGGCAACGCTGACCACGGCGTTGTTGGCCCCATAGCGCCCGGCCACATAGCGCACTACGTCCCCCCGCTTCATCTTCAACACAGTCTCCTTGGTTCCGGCAACCTCCCGTCCCAACGGCTGCCCCGGCCATAACAACTCATCTATCACCGCACCCACCCTCTGCTGGGGAAGGTCGCGGTTCATGTTGATCTCCTCAATGACAACCTGCCGCTCCTTCTCCATCTCCCCGCCGTCAAACAGAGAATCCAGCAACAGATCCGAGAGCACATCGAGAGCTATGTCGAAGTGCTCACTGGCTACCTTGCACCAGAAGATGGTCAACTCCTTGTCTGTGCTGGCATTGATTATGCCGCCAACGCCCTCAATATCCTGGCTTATCTCCCTGGCCGTTGGCCGCCGCCGCGTCCCCTTGAAAAACAGATGCTCCGCAAAGTGCGATATTCCTGCCTCCTGTTCGTTTTCATAGCAGGAGCCGGCACCCACCAGGAAAGCCAGTCCCACCGAGCGGCTGTGGGCCATCGTGCTGGTGACGACCCTCAGGCCGTTATCCAGCACTGTTCTCTCATACATGAGTGGCAATTCTATCTTGATTGCCCTTCTTCGTCAATGCTATTATGAGCCATCAGCCGTTGTCCTCCTCGGGAAGAGAAACCACCGGACAGGGCGGGCGCATCCCTTCCGCCAATGGAGAAATTCAGAAAGACCAAGGCCATCTGCACCATCGGACCGGCAAGCGATTCGGACCAGACGATAGAAAAGCTCGCCCTGGCCGGCATGAATGTGGCCCGCCTGAACTTCTCCCACGGCAGCCATCGGCAGCACGCAGCACGCATCCAGTCCGTTCGTCGCCTTTCCTTACGGCTGGACCTGCCCCTGGCCATTATGCAGGACCTGCCCGGGCCCAAGATCAGGACCGGCAGCTTGAGGGATGGCAAGGTGCTCTTGAGGGACAACCAGGACTTCATCCTGACCAGCAGGAATGTGGCCGGCGATGAGCATAGGGTGTCAGTGAGCCTTCCCTCTTTGCCTGCGGATGTTGCTGCCGGCGACGCTATATTCCTCAACGACGGCTCCATCAAGCTGGAGGTGGTCAGCACCACCGGCAGCGAGGTTAGGTGCCGGGTAGTTGCCGGCGGAGTGCTCACTCCCAGGAGAGGCGTAAACATACCCGGCGTGACGCTCAGTGTCTCATCAGTCACCGATGAGGACTTCAGACACTTGCTCTTCGGCCTGGAACACAAAGTGGATTTCGTGGCCCTCTCCTTTGTTGGAGAGGCCTCCGATGTACTCAGGGCAAGAGAGTTCCTGCGGGCGAAAGGGGCAGATGTGCCGCTTATCGCCAAGATCGAAAAGCGTGAGGCGGTGGCTAATATTGATGCCATAATCGCCTCGGCAGATGGCATTATGGTAGCCCGGGGTGACCTCGGGGTGGAAATCCCTTTGAGAAGAGTGCCCCTGGTGCAAAAGGAAATAATATCCAAGTGCAATCGGGTCGGCAGGCCCGTCATTGTGGCCACTCAGATGCTCGAGTCCATGGTCCACTCCCCTTTTCCCACCCGCGCTGAGGTCAGCGATGTAGCCAATGCCATCCTTGACGGCGCAGACGCCGTCATGCTCTCGGAGGAAACGGCCGCTGGCGAATACCCCGAGGAAGCTGCCTTGATGATGACCGGAATTGCCGCCGAGGCTGGAACTGCCCTGCCATATCGTCACATCCTCTCCGAAAAGATGGAGACCGTTGTTCCTCAGGCCGACGACGCTATCAGCTACGCCGCCTGCAGCATAGCTGAGCAACTCGGGGCGGCGGCCATCCTGGCCTATACTACCTCCGGAAGCACCGCCCAACGGGTGGCCAAGTACCGCCCCCAGGCCCCCATTCTGGCCATCACCCCGAGCGAGGTCGTCAGGAGACGGCTGGCTCTCTTCTGGGGAGTCTATCCCTACCAGGTCAGGGAATACGCCTCCGTAGAGGAGGCTTTCGATGAGGGGGTACGGTTGGTTATCCATCTGGGAATGGCCAGCAGCGGTGACCTCGTCGTCATGACTGCCGGCGTCCCTCTCGGGGTTCCCGGAACCACCAACATGCTTAAGGTGCAGAAGATAGAATAGTGAAAATGCTAGCGTTCGGCCCGGTCCCATCAAGGCGCCTGGGCCGCAGCCTGGGGATCAACAACATCCCGCCGAAGATCTGCTCCTACTCCTGTGTCTACTGCCAGGTCGGCAGAACCCTGAACCTCCAGCCCACACCGCAGGCATTCTACAGGGCAGAGGACATACTCCGCGAGGTAGAGCGGAGAATCGAACGGGCACAGGCCCACGGGGAGAGGCTGGACTATCTTGCCTTCGTCCCTGACGGAGAACCAAGCCTGGATCTCAACCTGGGCAGGGAGATCGATTTGCTCAGGCCGCTGGGTATAAGAATTGCCGTTGTCTCCAATGCCTCCCTGCTGTGGCAGTCCCCGGTGCGGGCTGCCCTGGGCAGGGCTGATTGGGTCTCCCTGAAGATCGATGCCGTAAGCGAGGACCTGTGGCATAGAATCAACAGGCCCCACAGGTCGTTGAGCCTCGGCGACATACTGAAGGGCATGTCAGACTTCTCGCGTGCCTTCCCTGGTGAACTGGTCACGGAAACCATGCTCACCCGGGGCCTCAACGATAGCCCCGGCGAGCTGGAACGCATCGCCGATTTCACTGCCGGGCTGAAACCCGCCAAGAGCTATGTGTCCGTGCCAACCAGGCCGCCGGCTGAGCATTGGGTGAAACCCGCAGGCGAAGATGCCCTGAACATGGCGCATCAGCTACTCAGCGAAAGGGGTATCAACGCAGAGTACCTCATCGGCTACGAGGGCAATGCTTTCGCCTTCACCGGGGATGTCGAAGAGGACTTGCTCAGCATCACCTCGGTTCATCCCATGAGAGAGGACGCGGTCAGCGAGCTTCTGAACAGGGCCAACGCGGACTGGAGCCTGGTCAGCGGCCTGGTGGACGACGGCAAGCTGGTCGAGTTAACATATGCCGGGAATAGATTCTATACCAGAAAGTTGTTGCCGACGAGAAAGGCAACACGTTGAAGATTCCAGAATTGCAGTTATATCGGGAGCAGACCCGCAAGTCTGCAGGAGGTTAGACGAAATTGGCAAAGAACTTGATAACCGGCGGCCTGGGACTCATAGGGACCTGCCTTGCCAGGCGTTTGCTCCAGGACGGCGAGGAGGTGGTGCTCTTCGATATGCAGACTACCTCAAAGCTCATCGACGATATGCGAGGCAGGGTGAAGACAGTGCAGGGCGACGTCGCCAACTGGGCTCAAGTTGCCGATGCAGTCAGCAGCAATGGGGTCGACTCCATCTACCACCTGGGGGCTTTGCTCACCCCCGCTTGTGAAGCCAGTCCTCAGGCAGCCTATGCGGTGAACCTCAACGGTACCTTCCACGTCCTCGAAGCTGCCCGCCTGTTCAACGTCGGCAGCCTGATATTCACCAGCAGCATCGCCACATACGGGGCTACGGCGCCGCCCGTCGTCAATGAAGACACCGCGCAGAGACCCACTACCATGTACGGAGTGACCAAGATCGCTGCTGAGCGCCTCGGCGACTTCTACCATCGCAGGTACGGCGTCAACTTCCGCTGCGTCAGGTATCCTCTGATCGTCGGGCCGGGGCATACCGTCGGCATCAGCCGCTACGCCCGGCAGATGATTCAGGAGCCGGCGCTCGGCCGCTCCTATCAGGCCTACGTAGATGAGTCGGTACGCCTGCCCCTCATGTACCTGAAGGATGCCGCCTGGGCTTTGGTCTGCCTCAAGCGCGCCGACGACGCAGGCCTCAAGAGGCGTGTCTACAACCTGGGAGGCTACTACATCACCGCAGGAGAGCAGGCGGACGTCGTGAGAAAACAGCTACCCCACGCCAACATAGAGTTCCGTCCCGATGAGGCAACCATCAAGGTGCTCAGTGACATGTTCAGAAACATGGATGATACCAGGGCTCGCCAAGAATGGGGCTTCAGACTGCAATACAGCGTAGATGAATACGTCGCCGACTTCATATCTGAGGTTCAGTCCAACAGACCTCTCTATGAATAGACCAGGACCCTGGACTCCAGGGCCGCTCCCACAGCTTGGCCCTCTTGCTCCGACCTTCGCTTTGAGGTAGCATTTACACCGACAGAACAAGATCGAAGGAGTCGATTGACCAATGCAGAAGAAAGGTGTACTGGACTTCCAGAGGATGAAGCAAGAGGGTGAACAGGTCACGTGGCTTACCGCTTACGACTACCCCACTGCCCAGTTCGAAGAGCAGGCCGGGATAGATATGATCCTGGTGGGCGATTCCATGGGCAACTGCGTCTACGGCTATGCCTCGGGCACGCTGCCTGTCACCATGGATCAGTGCATCGTTCATACCGAGGCAGTCCGGCGCGGGGCTCCCAACACCTTCGTGATGGGCGATATGCCCTTCGGCTCCTATCAGACGACTCCTGAAGACGCCGTCAGAAGCGCCACCAGGTTCTACAAGGAAGCCGGCGTTGATGCCGTCAAGCTGGAGGGAGGCCGCCGTGTGACCGCAATGATACGGGCGATTGTCGACGCCGGCATGGTTGTCTGCGGCCATATCGGCCTGACGCCCCAGAGCACCGGCCAGTTCGGCGGGTACAAGGCTCAAGGCCGAACCGCCGAAAGCGCCCTCGAGATGATCAAGGATGCTAGAGCTGTCCAGGAGGCGGGTGCCGCCTTCCTGCTATTGGAGGCGGTGACTCCTGAAGTGGGCCGGCTCATAACGGAGGACCTTGAGATTCCGGTGTACAGCATCGGTGCCGGCCCCCACTGCGACGGCCAGCTTCTCATCGTCAGCGATGTTCTTGGCCTCTGGGAGGCCTTCAAGCCCAAGTTTGTCAAGAGGTACGCCAACATGGCTCAAGAATCAGTCCAGGCTATGCAGTCCTACGCGGCGGACGTCAGAGCCGGCCGATTCCCCGAGGACATCCACTGCTACAAGATGATCGAAGGTGAAGCCGCAAAGCTGAAGGCTCTGCTCGAATGAGGAAGCGTGGATCTCACCCTCATCTGCTATCGACTGGCAATTGCCCTTTGCGGACACGGGCCGCAGAAAGCCGAAGGTCGGCAACATAACACAGTGCAAAGAGAGGAGGCATCACATGCTGGTACGAAAATACGCAGACGTCGAGCCCATCCAGTACGGAGAAGGAATCCAGAAACGGGTGGTCTTTGGAGAGAAGGAGGGAGCGCCGACCTTCGTCATGCGCGTCCTGGACGTGTCGCCCGGCAGGGCCAGCTCCTTCCACAGCCACGACTGGGAGCATGAGGGCCTGATACTGGCCGGCCAGGGAGTGCTGATGGGCGAGGAGGGAGAGACCCCCATAAAGGCCGGCGACGCTTTCTTCATCCCCTCCAACCAGAAGCACTGCCTGGCCAACAGGGGTCAGGATAGTCTCCGCTTTGTCTGCGTGGTGCCCCTTCGGGGCGAGGACGCCAAGTAGCTAGGAGCGCAGCTCCCAGCCGAACATCCCGTAGGCACGCCATCCCTGACATAGCCGGGCGTCCCATACAGATGCCCCGGCTTCACCGCGTTGACTGGGGCCACCGTCCACCGGCCGTCGCCCGTGTGCTACACTACCCGCAACAACCGGGGCTGTCTTGAGCAATCTGCGCCTTTTCATCAACATCTCTCTGGTTGACTTCTCCGCCAGGCTCAGCTACAACATCGCCCGAACGCCCCTTCTGCCGCTCTTCGCCCTGGCCCTCGGAGCCTCACCCCCCTTGATAGGTGTCGTAGTTGCTGCCTCCACCATCACCGGCATCTTCCTCAAAGCCCCAGCGGGGGCTCTTTCCGACTACATCGGCAGAAGGCAAATGCTCCTTTTCGGCGCCTGCGTCTTTGCCTTCATGCCCTTCAGCTACACCATGGTCACCGTAGCCTGGATACTCGTCCTGATAAGGATCGCCCACGGGACGGCTACTTCCATCTACGGCCCGGTAGCCAACGCCGTGGTGGCCGAGATCACCAGCAAGGAAAAGGGTAGATACCTCTCCCTGTTCGCCGTGATTAAAATTGGCACCAATGCCCTTGGAGGCCTGGCCGGGGGCTGGCTGCTGTATATACTCTCCAGGGGCGGCGACTACAGCATCGGCAATTTCCACGCCGCCTACGCCATCTGTGGTGCCCTGGGCATCATAGCCCTGTTCTTGGCTATGTTCTTGCTGCCCAGGATAGAACAATACTCGGAGAACAGGAAACTTGCTGATGCCTGGCGGAAGGTTCGCCATGGCCTGGGAGTCACTGTCAAGAACCGCGCCATACTGATGACCTCGTCGATGGAGTCGTTTCAGAATATGACCATGGGTGCAGGTATGGCCTTTCTACCCATACTCGTGGTGCAGGAATACCATTTCTCGGTCCTCCAGGCAGGGATTCTATGGTCGGTGATAGCCGGCACCTCGGTGGTCTTGAAGCCGGTAATGGGGTACCTATCCGACAGGGTGCAGCGCTGGAAGCTCATCTCTCTGGGAATGCTGCTCTGTGCTCTCTCCTTCGCCAGCTTTGCCGTCACCTCCAGCTACTCGTTCCTCCTGCTCATCGGCGTACTCTTTGGCTGGGCAGAGGCCATTGTGACTTCGTCAACCGTCTCCTATGTCGCTGAGCTGGCCTCGAATAGAAACCTCGGCGCCAGTCTCGGCGTCTTCGGCACCATCGCCGACACCGGACAGGCTGTGGGCCCCATCATTGTCGGTGCCCTGCTGGGGTATCTGAGCTACTCCTCTAGCTTCTCCATAGTATCCGTCATTATCCTCCTGTGGACGGCGGCCTATGTTATTCTCCAACTGAAGGAGTCCAGGCCCCACCCCGAGCCACCCGGGGAGAACCATCGGTAGTCCCCCCTCCTGACACCTGCCAGTCACCACACCACCGACTCCAGGTCCACGCATGGTACAATTGCGGGAGACAGGTGAGTTCCGACGCCATGCGAACATCAAGCACAGATTGTGTGAGGTAGCCTCGTATGCTCGTCTCCATAGTGATACCCAGCTACATACTGAAGAACCGCGCCAACTTGGTGAATGCTATCGACAGCCTGCTGCGCCAAAGCTATGCTGACATTGAGGTGCTAGTAGTCCTTCATACAAGCAAGGACTTGCACGAGAAGATAGCCCGAGCCTATGATGGGCTAGCCAAGGTGAGGGTGATCTTCAACAGGCAGAGCCTGGGAGCCAGCGCAGCTAGAAACATCGGTATCAGAGTTGCCCAAGGAGACGTCCTTGCCTTTCTCGACGATGATGCCGTGGCCGACCAGAAGTGGGTGGAGAACCTGGTTGACAGCTACAAAGAGCTGCAAGCCATGGCGGTTGGAGGTAAGATCTTGCCTCTATGGCTTCCAGGCAAACCGGCTTACTTTCCCGAGGAATTGTATTGGCTGGTTGGCGCTACGCACAAAGGTTTCGCAGAAGATGCGGTAGTGGAAGTCCGCAATGTCTTCGCATCGAACATGAGCTTCAGAAAAGAGGTCTTTGAACAGGTGGGGTTTTTCAATGAAAGCCTTGGGTTTAGTAATCAAGGCAAATCTTACGTGCAGGGGTCAGAAGCGGAATTCGCCTTGAGGATGACGAGCAAGCTTGGCAAGAGGGTCATCTATAATCCCCGGGCCGTAGTCTATCACATAACCCCGGTATCCAAGGCCAGGATAGGCCTGCTGCTCAAGAGGTCTTTCTATCAAGGGTACTCCAAGATGCTGCTTCGAAAGCTGACACCTCGCGCAAATGCCATAAGCATTGAGAGGTCCTATCTCAAGGACCTGGTGTCGGAATACATACCTCAGAGAATAGGACGAATATTGACAGGCCCCTATCGAGCCGCGGAGGCAAAGCAGCTCCTGGTTCTGATCTCCTGCATTGTGGCGGTTGGCCTGGGGTTTATGTACGGATACGTGGTGCGAGCAAAATGAGTGGTGCGAAGTCAATCATGGCGGCTGAACCGGATGTCATAGTCGGCGCCCCCATCTGCCGGCGTACCTCGTTCGTCCTGGATAAGTTCCTGACAAACCAGCGTGAGATTCAAACGGCTTACCCCGGGTGCAGGCTCGTGCTGGCGACCAACGAGCCTGACTTTGTTGAAGAGCTGAGAGAGCAAATCAACCTGCATTCCGTGATGGGAGAGGTCATCACTTACGATACGGTGAAGCCGGAGGGCGCCCAAACCTGCCTTTGGAACATAGTCTGCGGCAGGGAAGCCCTCCGCAAGCATGTGCTGGCAAAGAAGGCCAGATTCTTCTTGTCCCTGGATGCTGATATGCTGTTTGATCCTTCGGTTGTCGCTATCCTGAAGAACCGGATTGCTGGCTTCGATGCCGTATTCACTGGCTGCAGAAGCCGCCCTCACGGTGCCTGGGTGTATGGCGGCTGCCGTCTGATGAATAGCAGGATCCTGAATGACCTATCCTTCAGATGCTATGAATTCAACAACGGCGAAGTAGTAGATGATGGCGAGGCACTTGACTGCAGTCTGTTCAGATGTCATGCCAGGGTGAACAAGGGTTTCTTTGTTTCCATCAAGCACTACATGAACGGCGAAGACTGTTACACTGCTGAACCACATCCCACAGGCTGGTTTCGCAGATTGACTAATAGCCTGCTGGTGAGATTCATACTCATTCAGGTGAGCATACTCATTAGACACAACATAGCCGAGAGGCTACATAGGTGGGTGTACAGGGTTCCCAAAGCCTGAGGAGGTGTAAGCAATGGAACGGATACTCGTGACCGGCGGCGGAGGGTTCATCGGGAGCCATCTAGCAAGGCATCTCTACCACCAGGGGCATTTCGTGAGGGTTGCGGATATCAAGTTCGACGATTACATCGAGGAGGAGTACTGCAGCGAAAGGCTCAGGCTCGACCTGCGAGACAGGGACAACTGCCTGCAGGCTACCCGGGACATTGACAAGGTCTACGACCTGGCTGCCAACATGGGAGGCATCGGTTTCATTACCTCGGTGTTCGCCAACGTCATGCACGACAACGTCCTGATAAACACTCTTATGCTCGAAGCGTCCGTCCGGAACAAGGTGAAGCGGTTCCTCTTCAGCTCAAGCGCCTGCGTCTACCCCAACTTCAAGCAGACGACGCCCGACGCCGTTGGCCTGAGAGAGGATGACGCCTATCCCGCCGACCCCAACGAACCCTACGGTTGGGAGAAGCTGTTTACCGAGGAAATGGTCAAGTCCTATCGCAGCGACTACGGGTTGGATATCAGGATAGCCAGGTACCACAATATCTACGGCCCGGAGGGGACGTACAAAGGCGGGCGGGAGAAAGCCCCCGCAGCCCTATGCCGCAAGGTGGCCGAGGCCTCGGATCCGGGCGAGATAACGGTGTGGGGCGATGGAAAGGCCACGCGCAGCTACTGCTATATCGATGACTGCGTCAGGGGAACCGAGATGCTCATGGAATCCGGCCATGACCGGCCGCTCAATATCGGCTCCGACCGACTCATCTCGGTAGAGGACCTGGCCGACATGATAATCGGCATATCCGGCAAGAGGATAAGCAAGCGCCACGACCTTTCCGCTCCCCAGGGAGTCAGGGGCCGGAATGCCGATCTGACCCTGGTGAAGCAGGTGTTGGGCTGGGAGCCACAGGTGAGCCTCGAAAAGGGTATTGGGAATACCTACCGCTGGATCAGGTCGATGGTTGAGAGGGATAGACAGGCTGATTCAAAACTATGGTGAATACCGAGCATAGACCGGGATAATGGCAGAATCAGCAAGAGCGATTAGCCTGCTTTACGTCTGTCCCTGGGCTCACCGACCTAGTCACGCACCCCAAGCTGTCATCAGGGAGAGCTCTGCCCTCCTTGAAGCAGGCGCGCAGGTTTCCGTATGCACTTTCCGAGGTGTTCTCGATCAGGAGGAACCCCTTGCAGTACCTCATAGGACAGCAGCTTCAGGCTGGCTTGGGTGCCCTCTCGGTGTTATCGCACATTTGCTCGGTTCGCTGCCCGGAGGAAGGCACCTGGCACGGTTCGTGGAGTATCTGGCGACAGTAGGCTTGGCAGTCAGGCTGAGAAAGCCTCTGGGATATGACGTAATATACCTGCGCGACGGCGATCCGTTTATCTTCGTTCCCTTTGTTCTGGGACTCGTTCTCAAGGACTACAGGTGGGCCATCTCTCTACTAGGGACAAGATCAGTGCGGTCCCGCCGTTCCCTGTATGGCAAGTTGGTTGGCTCTCCTGTTTGGAAACCCGTGTATCGGCGAAGCTTCTCCAGAAACCACTTCAGCTTCATCTGTGAGAATGCGTATCTGAAGAACTACTTTGAGACAGACTTCATGGATGGAATGTTCTCAGGAAAAGTGAATGTTATCCCCCTGGGGGTGAGAAGACCGACCAGCCACGCGACTCGAAGAGAAGCAAGACAACGCCTGGGTCTCCCACAAGATAGTCTCGTTTTCCTTCATTTCGGAGGTCTCCACCCTGACAAAGACATGGAGACAGTTCTTGCGGCCATTCAGGATATGCCTGACGTACTCCTCGTTCATGCTGGGCAAGTAGCGGGTCGGGGGATCGACCTGGGTGATCTGGTGAGACGCAGCGGCCTGCAGGGCAGGGCCATCATCATAGACTGCTACATTCCTGAATCGGAGAAGCCATACTACTTCGCTTCTACTGACGCCATAATCCTCTCCTACAAGCGCGATGTTTTGATTACAGGTAGCATGCTGTGGGAAGCCGCAAGATTCAAATTGCCGGCCATTGGCAGCGATGTTGGCGATCTAGCGGAGTTAATCGAGAGATATGGAGTTGGGCTGGTCTTCGAAGCTGAGAGTGCCACTTCTCTTAGGGGGATGTTGTGCCACTTCTCGAGTTCCGGCCAGAAGAAAAGGGCGACTATGGCAGACAACTGCGAACGCTTCTGCGATGACTTCTCCTTTGCTGTCTGGGCTCAGAACTGCATGAAAGTCCTTGTGGAGTTGTGCGGACCCAAGATTGGAGAGCAGTGAGTCTCCCGGTGTTCTTTCGTTTGCACGGCGTCTATGTAGCTACGGCACTTTCACCTGCAATTGGGAATGGAGCATCACCCTATCAGCTAGCGGATCTTGGTTATCACTGCTCTGGCTCTCGTCAGAGACTGAGCCAACATCGCAGGACCACAATACACCCCATTGCCTTCCCATCTCGCTGCCAGCAAGGTGAGTCTGTCTCAGTGGCATGCTGAATTGATACAGTCACTTCTTTCCCATGACAGCAACATGAAAGTAATTCAAGTGGTCAACTACTCCGTGTCCAAGCTGAACCTTGGATTTGACCCTCTGGCTTTTGAACATGATTGGCATGTCATTCTTGCCAAAGAGATTCTCAAGCGAACGAAGAGGTATGAAATAGAATGCTGGCAGCCAGAAAGAACTTTGAGTGAAGTATACACCAGGGAAAAGGATGGCATAGTACATCGAAGGTTCCCCTCCTTCTACATTCCTGCCCCAAGCTCAAAGATACGAGCCTTTGAGTTCTCCATACAACTAATGAGGGAACTGAAGAGGCAATCTGCGGAGAATGAGATACTAATACATGAGCATACCCTGCATAGTCCTCCAACCTATCTAATTGCGCTTCTATTCAAGCATCTGCCCATCGTAGTGCAAGACCATAGCAGCATGTTACCCGGTCTTTTTCAGAAGTGTATTCCCGAGAGAATACCTTTCAGGTACATTGACCACTTCTTCTTGCTTACCAGGGAGAGAAGGGGCTATCTATCCCGCTTGGTGGGTTCAGCGAGGCTGGAGCTCCAAACGATGGGCACTGATCTAGCCCTCTTCAGGCCAAGGGACAAAACTGAGGCAAGAAGAGAACTGAATCTGCCACTAGATAGAAAGACCATGCTCTTTGTGGGCAATATCACTAAACGAAAAGGGGTCGACTATCTGATTAGAGCCCTCCCATCAGTCTCTATGAGGTATCACGATACATTGTGCCTGGTTGTTGGAGGGTGTTGCAGCCGTTACATCGGGCATTTGAAGAAGCTGGCGAGTGAACTGAATGTTGCCAAACACATAAGGTTTCTCGGTAGAGTTGAGCCCGATAGCTCGCTGGCTACCCATTACGGCGCTGCTGATGTCTTCGTACTCCCTTCTCTTCATGAGGGGGCCCCAGTCACCATCATGGAGGCACTGGCGTCCGATAGACCAGTGATTGCCACCAATGTGGGGGCCATTCCAGCCATGGTAGCCCATCTCAAGACGGGCCTAATCATTCCTCCCGGGGACAGTTCAAAGCTCAGTGAGGCAGCAATAAGCTTTTTCGAAAATCATAGTAAGTTTGGAGCTTGTCGAGAAGCTGCCCAGCGGAGTTTTGACTGGGATAAGATCGTTGGAAACACCACAAGGGTCTACGAGGAGCTGTTTGCTACTTATTATCACGGCAGGCAGGTTCAGTGAGAAGCAGCAAAAAG
>DAOUEN010000032.1:0-51315 GCA_034430415.1 Dehalococcoidia bacterium | reverse complement strand
TCGGGCCTTCATCCCAGCCGGCATAGGTGGCAGGGTCGGAGGCATTCTTCCAGGAGCCACCCCACATGGTGCCGGCCTCGAAGATCCACAGCGTGCCGTTGGGGGGGCCCTGGTTCTCCGTGAAGAGGGAGCCCACGGCGATGGCGTACTTGTCGTCCCGCTCGGGAGAGACGTCCAGGCACAGGATCTTGTGGTACTCGGGGTTGGCGCACCACAGGCCGGTGTCGGAGAAGTCGTCGCCGCCGTCGCTGGAGCCGACCACGCCGTCGTATGAACCGGCGTCAGGCATGTCGTTGGTCCCACCGTCGTCATCCGCGTCCATGTAGCCGGCGACCACCACGAAGTCGGAGTCGTCGGGGGAGCACGATACCAGCATCGGCCAGGCCATGCCCTCTTCGAGCAGCTCGTCGGTGATGTCGTCCCAGGTGGTGCCGCCGTCTTCGGACTTGAACAGGGCGTCGCCGTAGCCGTCTTCGCAGACGTCGTCTATGTCGTCGTCGCCCTTCTGCCACTCGCTATCGGTGCTCTCCCAGGCATAAACGCCGTCGAGCACCGCGTAGACGACGCTGCCGTCGCCCATGGTGTCGATGCTGAGGATGTCGGCATACTGGACGATGACGAAGTCCTTCTCGCTGGGGGTCTTCACCTTGCTCCACTTGGTGAGGTCGGGTTCGGCGCTGACTTTGGTCGGAGCTGCGGTGAGCGCCAGGCTCAAAGTCAGAGCCAGAGCAAATAGTATGTACGTTAGCCTTACAGGCCAACTAAGTGTCTTACTCAAGTTTTCATCTCCTTTTCTTAATACTTAGCCTACTTCCACCTGTGCCCGGGTTCGACCACCTCGGGGTCCAGGTATTTTCAGCTCCTTGTTGAGGCCTTTTGAGCCTGCCTCACGCCGGGCTTGCCCTTCTGGCGGCTCGCTCCTTCCCTCCATTGCTTCGGGGTGGGAACGGGGCTGCCTTCCTGCCCCGGGCCGGGGCCGCTGATGCTTCCCCTCGGTGAAGATTGCTGCGCCTCGCCTCGCCGTGGCATCGGTTCGACAGGTCCCTGCGCTTATGCTCAGGGTGCCTCGCAATGACACCGGCGCTGCGTGCGAGCAACTCCCCTTCGGGACTGCTGCATAGACGGCTACCTCCTCTGCCTCGTCCGGATTCGCTTCTTGCTGAGGGACGAGGTCACTTTATGTTGAGAGTGGTGATATTCAGTTGTTAAAGGACCCTGACGTGGACGACACCAAATACGCCCCGTCGGGGCCGTCGCTGGCTTACACGGCTGGCACATGCCTTGTCAATAGCTGGAGGGGGAAAGACGGAGGTAGGCGGACTATTTTCCTATTTGGTGTCCGTCATTGCGACGCTGTCCGTTATTCTCATTGCGAGCCGCAGGCGCGGCAATCTCGGTGGGGATTGCCACGGCACTAACGTGCCTCGCAATGACGGTTCATGGTTGTCATTGCGAGCGATAGCGTGGCAATCTGCGTAATTCGTGACGGGTGACGAGTCGGCAGTCGATAGTCGCGAGTCGGGAGTCCGCAATCGTGGCGAGGCCCAAGGCTGGGTGCCCCCTGCGGAGGGAGGGCACGAGTGTGCCCGGGCTAGGGGGTACGGTGGCCTGACCTGCTTCAGCCGGGAAGAACGCGGTGCCCGAGCTCCAGGAGCTCTGCCTCCCCGGCGGGAGACAGCCCGAAAGAGCTCAGGTGCTCCTGCAATGCCTGGAACGTGCCATAGCCCGCGAGGTACCCGTTTATCCGGGCCGCAGCGGTGGAGTCAATGAAGTCCTGCGCTTCCGCGTAGAACGCGTTGAACTCGGTCATGAGGACTTCTTCCTGCCGCAAGCGGTACTTCTGGTGGTAGTCTTCAGCCAAGTAGAAGCGGGAGAAGGGGATGAGCTGCGTGAGTACGGGTCTTCCCAGCTCGGCCTCCAGGCGCTCCTTGCTGGCTACGGTGAGGCTTCTCTGCTCCTCATTATGGTAGAACAGGAGAGACATGTACTGGCGCGACCACGACGGCGCTGTCGGGTCGTGACTATCCCAGAATACCTCCAGCAGCTCTTCGTATGAGATTGCGGCCGGGTCGTAGTCCATCTGCACTGTCTCGGTGTGGTCGCCCAGGTTGTGATAGGTCGGGTTGGTGGTGGTGCCGCCGGCGTAGCCAACCCGGGTCCGCACCACGCCTTCCAGGCTGCCGAATAGGGAGTCCGGTCCCCAGAAACAGCCCAGGGCGAAGGTGGCCGTACCGATATCCGCGGGGGCGGAGGCATCTATGGGAGGAATGACGGCCTCGGGCTTCGCTCCGTCGTCTGCATGGCCCTCCGTCTCGTCCTCCTGCATCGGGCCCGGAATGCAGGCGCCCGCAAGGGCTGCGAGAAGGAACAGGCCGGGCAAGGCACGGCCGGTCAGTTTGCTGAAGCCCTTCGTCATCGAGCCCATCACTCCCCGGCGGCTACGAAATGGAGGGCGACCGAGTTGATGCAGTAGCGGAGGCCGGTCGGCGGCGGCCCGTCGTCAAAGACGTGCCCCAGATGGGCGCCGCACCTCCGGCACGTCACCTCAGTCCTCCGCATCCCGTAGCTGGTGTCCTGCGCTGTTTCAACACTGTGCTCCGAAAACGGGGCCCAGAAGCTGGGCCAACCGCTCCCTGAATGGTACTTCGTTTCCGAGCTGAAGAGCCTGTTGCCGCAGCAGACGCAGGTGTAGGTACCTGCCTCTTCGAACTCGTAGTACTCGCCGGAGAACGGCGGCTCGGTCCCTTTCTGGCGCGTCACCTCATACTGCTGCGGAGTAAGCAGCTCCCGCCACTCCTCGTCACTCTTGACCACTTTCATGTCCACCAGCTCCCACCTTTCCGACCCGCCCTCAACGGTGACTGCGAGGACCTCGCCAATGCCGAGGGCATAGTACTTGTGCTCCACCACGCCGGGCTCGAGCGGAGTCCATTCCCTGGCCACGATGCATCTGTCAAACACACCATAGGGGACGGAAACGGATTCGTCAAGACCGAGCACCTCAGCCATGTCCTCGGCCTCGCCTTTGAGGTACTCCTGGCGATAGGAATCGCCTATCTCCGGACTGGCCTTCATTATGATTCCCGCTTCGGCGCCGTCGACGCCGGCCTCCCAGGAGCCCGTGGTGCTGACGGGCACTCCGCCGTCATATTCCTTTGAATCCTCGCCGAAGTACCAGACGTTGCCATCACTGTCCTGGGCGTACCAGTCGTACGTCTCTTCCACCAGCTCGTCGTCCTCATCCCAGACCCTGTCCCTGACGACGGTACAGGCCACACCGAGGACCTCCCTGGTGTCGCGGGTGACGTAGACCTCGCCTCTCTCTGGCCCCTCCTCCGTCTCTGCCTGGTAGAACAGAGTGGTGCCCGGCGTCAGGGGCAAGTACGGGTTGTCGATGGTCGGAACAAAGCCGGCGGAGTCCACCGTCGGGCTGTAGGCTTCTTCAGCTGGTGGGGGCATAGGCGACGCAGCCTCACAAGCCGCCAGCGCGAGCATCACCGCCGCGCCAAGCAGAGTCAATGGTCGCTTGCCTGTGGACGACATCGCTCACTCCATTGTATCACGTCGTTCACCCCAGCCGGAGCGGTTCCTGAGGGGGCAGATCAGGACCGCGCCGGAAGCTGAATGGTCGGGGGATTTGCAGATACCATTGACAATTCAATACCATAGTGTATCGATGACGGTGTGGAGGTAACAGGAGATGCCTGAGATCAAGGTGGACTGCAGCAATCAGACCTGCCCGGTGCCGTTGGTGGAAACGCGGAAGGCACTGAGGAAGGCCAAGGAAGGTGACGTCGTCGAGGTCACCGGCACCCATCCTGCCTCCAAGAAAGAGATACCGATGGCCGTCAAGGCGCTGGGGCTGGAGCTCATGGACGTTCAGGAGAAGGACGGAGTGTGGAAGATAAGGATACGCAGGTAGAAGGAGGAAGCGGCTATGGGTAACAAAGCTACCATAATAGTCCACAGCGGTGATATGGACAAGATCTACAGTGCTCTCATCGTAGCCAATGGGGCGCTGGCAATGGGGATGGAAGTGTCGCTATACTTCACCTTCTGGGGACTCCAGCGGCTCAAGAAGGGTGCGCTGGAGAAGGGCCCCCTCTCCAGGATGAACATGCTGGGCCTGGGCAAGTGGATGGTCAAGCGGAGAATGAAGAAGGCCGGCGTGGCCTCTCTAGAGAGGCTGCTGCAGGACTTCAGGGAGCTGGGAGGCAAGATACTTGCCTGCGACATGACGATGGAAGTAATGGGGATGAAGAAGGAAGACCTCCGCGACGATTTGATATCGGAATACTGTGCCGTGGGCACCTACATTGATGAGGCCAGAGAATCAAATGTGACCCTCTTCATATAGACAGGAGGGAGACATGTCAGACAGACGGCAGGTATATCTGGATAACTCAGCAGCCACCCGGCTGGATGAGCAAGTGCTGGAGGCAATGAAGCCGTACTTCTTCGATAAGTACGCCGTTGCCACCTCGGATTTCGCCTACTCTCAGGGCATAGAGGCCCGGGAAGTGCTGGACGGCGCCAGAGAAGCTCTGGCTGCGGCTCTGGGAGCAGCACCCGGAGAGCTCATCTTCACCTCGGGGAGCACCGAGTCCTCAAACATCGCCCTGAAGGGCGTGGGGCTGGCTCTTGGCAGCAAGAAAGGAAAGCACATCATCGTATCGGAGATTGAGGACTTTCCGGTATTGAACAGCGCCAGAGCCCTTGAGAAGCAGGGATTCCAGGTGACCTATCTCGATGTCGATGGTGACGGCTTTGTGGACCTGGACAAGCTCAGGGATTCCATCACGGACGAGACCATCCTGGTTTCCATTCAGCATGCCAACCAGGAGATCGGCACCGTTCAGGATATCGCCGCTGTCGGCCGCATGTGCCGCGAGAAAGGGGCACTGTTTCATACCGATGCGACTCATAGCTTTGCCCGGGTCCCCCTCGATGTCGGGAGCATACCTGCGGACCTGATCACGGTGTCCGCGCATACCATCCATGGGCCCAGAGGTATCGGAGGGCTGTACGTCCGTCAAGGGACCAGGATAGCCAAGTGGATGGATGGGGGGTTTCAGGAGTTCGACCTCCGGGCGGGACTGGAAAACATAGCTGGAGCAGTGGGATTCGCCAAAGCGGTGGAGCTGGTTACGCCTGAGGAAACCGAGCGGCTTCAGGCAATGCGTGACCGCATCATCGACCGCATACTTGCTGAGATACCGGATACCACCCTCAACGGCCATCGCCGGAAGAGGCTGCCGCAGAACGCCAACATCTCCTTCCACTTCATAGAGGGCGAGTCCATCACCCTGCACCTGGACATGCACGGCTTTGCCGTGAGCACCGGCTCTGCCTGTTTCAGCCGCTCTCTGGAGGGCAGTCACGTTATCTTCGGAATAGGCGGCGACCACGAAAGAGCACACGGGTCGATTCGTTTCACCTTCGGCCGCTACAACACGATGCAGGACGTCGACGCTGTGGTTGACACGCTGGCCGACGTGGTGCAGGAACTGAGAAACATCAGCCCGCTGGGCAAAGACAAGGCAACAGAGGAGGGTTAGAGATGGCACTACCGTATAGTGAGACTGTACTGGAGCACTTTCGCCACCCGCGTAACGTGGGCAAGATTGAGGATCCCGACGGAAAGGCCGTGGAAGGCAGCCCGGCCTGCGGCGACATGGTGTCGGTGTACATCGACGTCGACCCGGAGACGAAGAGGATCTCAGACATCAAGTTTGAATCCTACGGCTGTGCCTCCAACATAGCTACCGGTTCGATAATCACGGAGCTGGCCAAGGGAAAGACACTGGAGGAAGCCAGGAAGATTACCTGGAAGGAAGCTTCGGAAGCGCTGGGAGGACTCCCGAAGATCAAGGCCCACTGCTCGGTGCTTGCGGTAGAGGGCCTGCGTTCGGCCATTGAGAACTACGAAGAGCGCCACGGCCTGGTCAAGGAGAGGAAGCCGACCACGGTGGAGACGGTGCGAGGCCGCCTCAAGAAGGTCATGAACCCCATCACCGGGTTGGACCTGGTGCGTACGAACCTGGTGCGAGACATCGCAGTAGGCGACGGCAGGGTCCGGGTGGTGGTCGACTTGCCTGCGGGCCACCAGTTCGCCCCCGTGATTAAGCAGGAGATATTGGAGAAGATAGAACCCCTGTGGGATGTGAGTGAAGCGGTGGTTGAGTTCACGGAATAGAAGCCCGACACGACTCCGGGTTCAGACCGGGTTTCGGGGGGACGCCGTGGAGCAAGAGTCGGCTCCTGGTAGCAGGGAATCGGCAAAAGCGGATATTCACATAACCGGGATGACCTGCGTTACCTGTGCCGCCACCATCGAAAAGGGGCTGGCGGAGATGAGCGGGATACGGCGGGTGAATCTGAGCTTCGCCTCGGAAAAGGCCTCCATAGAATATGACCCCTCCACGGTGGACCTGGCCGCCATTAAGAGCGCCATCTCCCGGCTGGGCTACGGAACAGCTACCGGGAAGTCCATCTTTCCCGTCAGCGGGATGACCTGCGCCGCCTGCGTTTCCCGCGTCGAGCAGGCCCTCCGGAGCGTGGATGGGGTGATCTCGGCTAACGTCAATCTGGCTTCCGAGAAAGCTACCGTGGAATACCTTGAGGGGACGGCGTTCCCCGATCTGCGACGGGCAGTGGAGGAGGCCGGCTATAGCCTGGGTACGGAAGCGGTGACCCTGGAGGATATCACCATTGCCGCGCGGCGTGAGATCCGTGCCCTGAGAGACAGGTTCATCCTTGCCGCTGTCCTCGCTGCATCAATTATGCTGCTGGGACGGGGGCCGGATTTCGTGCTGAAGCCTTACGCACTGTGGGCTCTGGCAACGCCGGTGCAGTTCTGGGCGGGCCTGAGATTCTACAAAGGGGCGTGGGGGGCCTTCAGGCACAGGACCGCCGACATGAACACCCTGATCGCTGTCGGCACCTCGGCAGCATACCTCTACAGCATGGTGGCTGTCGTCTTCCCCGGTCTGTTTGCCGGCACCACAGTTGAGCTGAATCTGTACTTCGATACCTCGGCCATGATTATCGCCTTGATCTTGCTGGGCCGCTTCCTGGAAGCCAGGGCCAGGGGACGGACCTCGGAGGCGATAAAGAAGCTCATCGGGCTGCAGCCGAGGACGGCACTGGTTATCCGTGACGGGAGGGAGACGGAGACTCCCGTCGATGACGTCCAGGTCGGCGACCTTGTTCTGGTGCGTCCGGGAGAGCGAGTACCGTTGGACGGCGTTGTCCGCCAGGGATACTCCAGTATTGACGAGTCAATGCTTACCGGAGAGAGCATGCCGGTGGAGAAGAAGGTGGGTGACGAGGTTATCGGCGCTTCGATCAACAAAACAGGCAGCTTCCAATTCGAGGCGACCAGGGTGGGCAAGGATAGCACCCTGGCTCAGATTATCAGGATGGTGGACGAAGCTCAGGGAAGCAAGGCGCCTATTCAGCGCCTGGCTGATGTCATTGCCAGCTACTTCGTACCGACAGTGATAGGGATTGCGGTTGTCACCTTTGTCGTCTGGTACTTCGCGGGGCCACCCCCGGCCCTTACCTTTGCCATTCTTAACTTCGTAGCGGTGCTCATTATTGCCTGTCCCTGCGCCCTGGGTTTGGCAACGCCAACCGCTGTTATCGTGGGTACAGGCAAGGGAGCCGAGCATGGTCTCCTCATCCGGAGTGCAGAAATACTGGAGAGGTCTCACAAGATAGGTACTGTACTGCTGGACAAAACGGGCACTTTAACTCAGGGCAAACCCAGGGTGACCGATATCATCTCCCTCCCCTCCTCTTCCCGCGAAGAGGTCCTCCGGCTGGCAGCCTCGGCCGAGCGTGATTCGGAGCATCCACTCGGCGAGGCTATAGTGAGGGATGCTCTGGAAGAGAAGCTGGAGCTGTCCCCAGCGTCGGATTTCAACGCCATCCCCGGAGAGGGCATCGAGGCCCTGGTAGAAGGCAAGAGGCTTCTGCTGGGCAATCTCAGACTGATGAGTGAGAAGGGCCTTTCCCTGGAGGGGGTGGAGGAGGATGCCGGGCGGCTGCGGGCAGAGGGCAAGACGGTGATGTTGCTGGGAGTGGAGGGCCGGGTGACCGGTATCATCGCTCTGGCTGACACCCTGAAGCCGAATGCCAGGGAGGCAGTGGATACACTGCATGCCATGGGTATCGAGGTGGCGATGCTCACCGGAGACAACCGGCGGACTGCTGAAGCTATTGCCGTGGAGCTGGGTATCGACCGTGTCCTGGCAGAGGTACTGCCGGAACACAAGGCACAGGAGGTGAAGAAGCTGCAGGAGGAGGGGAAAGTGGTGGCAATGGTGGGAGACGGGATAAACGATGCCCCGGCCCTGGCTCAGGCAGATGTGGGCATCGCGATCGGGACCGGCACGGACGTGGCTATGGAGGCCGCAGACATTACGCTGATCAGCGGTGACCTGGGGGGAATAGTGACCTCCGTATCCCTGAGCAAACGTACTATGAAGACCATCAAGCAGAACCTCTTCTGGGCTTTTGCCTACAACACCACGCTTATCCCGGTGGCAGCAGGGGTGCTGTATTTTGTCTTCAGGGACACAGGTGTCCCACCTGGACTTCACTTCGTCCTGGGCAGCCATGGCTTTCTGAACCCGATCCTGGCGGCAGGGGCCATGGCCGCCAGCTCAATCACCGTGGTGTCCAACTCACTGCGTCTCAGGAGATTCAGGCCGACCAGCTTTGAACCAGCGAAAGGAGGTGCGCCGATGGCGATTGACCCGGTGTGCAAGATGGAAGTGAAGGAGAGCGAGGCAGCAGCGACCTCCGAGTACCGGGGAAACAAATACTACTTCTGCGCTGCGGGCTGCAAGAAGGCTTTCGATCAGGATCCGGAGAAGTATCTGACAGGGGAAAAGAAATAGGCCTGATGCATGGGCTGAATAGAGATGGATGGATTCTGCGGGGGCAGGTCAGTTCACCTCTAAGGTACCGGGGTAGTGATGGGGCCAGTGGAAATAACCGTCTGGCCTCTCTCGTTGGTGGCGGTCACTTCAATGTTGAAAGTCTCTCCGCAACCCACCTGCCTGTCGACCGAGTTCTGGTAATGCTCGGTTGATATGGTTCCCGAATCGTGCCACACAACCCCGTTTACCTTCAGAACGACGGAGGTTACCAGGAAGCCGCCCCCGGTGAGGTCTCTGGCATCATAGGAGATACTGAGGGTGCTGGTACATCCTGACTGGTCGCTGACGCTCTTGGCACTAGCGGCGAAGGCGGCACTCAATACATTACTGGCTGGAGGGAGGGCTGCTTCCGCAGCTATATAGTAGTTGTCCAGGAAGATATCTGCGGCCCACTGCTGGTCGTCTTCGCCGGCGCCTTCCAGGAAGTCGAGCAGCTCCTCGGCCGCGTGCTTCATCCCGTCGGTTACGGAAGGGTCGGCGCTGGCGATAAGGGCGATCAGACGCAACTTCACGAAGTCTATGTACTCGCTTCTGGGCATCTCCTCGGTCGTCCCTTCGATACCGTCCTTTGTCCCTTCATACCAGCCGAGGTCCTCCGCGTTGTCCTGCATCCTGGGGGAACGGGTATACACCGGCTTCGGTGGGGGCGGCACACCCTTCGCGGGCTCCATGTAGCCCAGGTTCTTGTGGTCCTTATCGGTTACGTGAACCCTCATGGACTGAGCGCCTTTCGCTCCCTTGAACTTGAATTCCAGGGGAGTTGAGGTGGGGAAGGGGTTAGCGCTCTCTATCCTTATTCCGCCGGCGATCTTCTGCTTGGTGAAGCCTGCTGGCAGCTTCAGGACCTCTCCCTCGGCCCATCTGGGCTTCTGCAGGCCGAAGAAAATCTCGATGTCGTGGACCTTGCCCTCCAACTCTTTGGGAATCACGAGGAAAAGCGAGTACACTCCGTCTATTTCCCAGTAAGTGCCTCCCTCGATGAGAGGTTTTTCCCATTTGGAATGGATGTTTTCATCCTCCGGCACACTGCCTTCATCCTTCCACTTCTGGGTGTCTACCTCTTTTGCCTTATCAAAGGCCGTGTCCCAGCTTTTAACGTCTATGCCGGCAAGGTTCTTCATGAATGCTTCCTGGTCGGCAGCGTAGTAGGTCGTTTTCTTTTTCCCGGGGTTTGCCGGGTCCGCCACTTCCCTGGCCCTGTTGGTGTGCTTGGTGTCCTCACTGGAGAAGCTGACGATCTTCTCCACGATACCTTTGAGGTTCGCTATGAACCCTCCTCCGAAGCACTGGGCCATTTCAACGAGGATGTGTATTCCCTTTTCCTGGAGAGGCCTGAGCATGTCGGCAAACTCGTCGTCCCACAAGACCGAGTCTTTCCCGTCTCCCCAGAGGTTAATCCCTTCGTGGAAGCCCACCAGGTCGTAGTAGTCGGTATCGCCGTCCAGGTTCCAGTCCAGGCCACCGTCGTCACTGTCTATCACATGGTCGCCATTCTTGTCCTCGCCCATCTTATGCCAGGTGCCGTCCGGCTTCAGCCTTTCCACAACGTACTTTGACCCATCCCATCTGGCCCTCACGTCGGGCTTGCCGTCTGTGTCCGTGTCCCATTCATTCTGTTGGTGTTGCGTCGGCCCCAGGTCGGCTTCTCTAAGGCCCGGGATATTGTCGTCGCTCTTGTCGCCGTCGCCGTTGATGTCCTGCCCCGCCTCTGCCTCCGAGATTCGTCCATCTCCGTTGCCATCCTCACCCTTGAGACGCCAGTACCCACCCTCACTCTTGTAGAGCTCCAGTCGATTGGTCTCCTCGTCCTTTTTGACTCTCCACCTGTCTCCATTGGCCGGGTTCGTCCAGATATTCTGTCTGTAAACCTTTCTTTTCAGGTCTACCTTGAACAACTGTTCCGGGTATCTCTTGGTGTCTCCCGAGGCATCAACTCCGGAAAGGGCCGGCCTGGCTCCGTCCCATCCCTGACCTTCGTTGTAGCCCGTCCCATGGTCGGTAACGAATATGGTTAAGGTGCAACTGCCTGGCATTTCCCTCTTGTACTTGTCTAGAGCATCCTTTATCTTCTGTTTGGTGCATTTGCCGTCCACGACACTCTTGCCATCATCTCTGGTTATGCCGGCTATGTCCTTGCCATCGTTATAGAGAACGTCGATCTGGTCGTCGGAAAACCCGAGCTCCTTGAGCCTCTTGTACTTTGCTTTTATGTTCTCCCTGTACCTGTCATGGTTGTTGTTGTCATCAACGCCGCCACTGATTATCAACGCCCGGTCGCAAGCCTGAGCCTTTGTGCCGGCGGCTGCCTGCGCCAGAACCTTTGTTGCCTGGAACGGGTTCACCGCGGCGAAGAAGGGAAGGAGGCCCGGCTCACGGCCGGCAACCTCTTCGGGTGGAGTCACGATGTGATAGCTCTCAACTGTTATCAGCGGTGTTGGCAGGATGGTGTAGGCATCATAGGTCTGAGCGAAGTCCTTGACCTTGCCGTAGACAAGAATTTCAGCGCCATTCATTTCGGGGGGAGGTAGGTCACCGTCGAGCCTGGCGAAGGAATGGTCCGCTAGTTTCTCGTCAATCCTGAGCATGTGGAAATTGAGGACCAGGAAGCCAATGCCGTCACCGGTGAACCCATCGTCCCCGTAGAAACCCCAACTCCAGATCTCTTCCCCGACGAAGTCTTCGAGCTCAAAATTGAGTTGTGGCAGCAGGACAACTGGCTGGAGTTCCCGACCTGGAGTTGCTGGCCCCGCACATCCCAGGAGGAGAGAGAGCAAGACCAGTGTGATGGCTATATATCTGAGTCTCTTCTTCCTCACCTTGAAACCCCCACTGGCGATAAACCTATGCGCACCTTTCGAGTTGCGGGCAATGGTAGGGGTCTGCACCTGGGTTGTCAAGCCCTGGAATTGCGAGGCTCTTGTGGAATGCGACGGCACCGGGGGCTGCTGCGGGAATCGGGTTCCTTTTTCCGGGGTGAAGAGTTATACTTTGAGCGGAGAATGAGCACTTCTCCGCGAGACTGGATCAATGGTGGATGTGGCATTGAATCCGAGAGGCAGGTCATGTAGCCTGCCCTTTTCTGTTGCAGGATGCGCTCATAGAGCAGGGGTGGTGTGATCTCCCAGGGACTGAACCTGGTGGATTGAGGAGCCAGCCTCCAGGGAGACAAGGACTGAAGAAGTCGTAGCTACAAAGGAGGTGCCGCAGATTGCTGGAGATAGTGTTTCATGGCAGGGGGGGACAGGGTGCAGTCACAGCGGCGAATATGCTGGTGGCTGCCGCGCTGAAGGACGGCAACAGGGGCGTGCAGTCGTTCCCGCTGTTCGGGGCAGAGCGCAGAGGCGCCCCGGTCAAGGCGTTTGCCCGCATTTCCGATAGCGAGATAGACCTGAGAAGCCAGATCTACCGCCCGGACATAGTCGTCGTTTTAGACCCGGTGCTGGTGAAGCTGGTGGATATTGCGGAGGGCCTGAAGGAGGACGGCACACTGGTGGTGAACACCAGGGCGAAGCCCGGGTCGCTGGAGTTCTCCGAGAGGTTCAGGGTGGCCACGGTGGATGCGGCCGGGATATCGATAAAGCACGGCCTGCTGGTGAGCGGGATCCCCGTGGTCAATACGCCCATACTGGGCGCTCTCCCCAGGGTCACCGGCGCGGTGTCGCTGGGAGCCATACAGGCGGCGATCAAGGAGCAGTGGAAGGGCGAGGCAGGGGAGAGGAATGCCCGGGCGGCAGAGGAAGCATACAGGCTTACAGAGGTGAACTTCTGATGGAGAGCGATACCAAGTACGTAATTTCCTACCCTACGGCTGCGTCAGCGGGGAAGACAGGCAGCTGGAGAGACTTCAGACCGGAGCTGGACGAATCGAAGTGCAACAAGTGCTTGCTGTGCTGGATAGCCTGCCCCGAAGCGGCAATTGAGAGGAGAGAAGACGACTCCGTGGCCATTGACTATGATTACTGCAAGGGCTGCGGCATCTGCGCCAAAGAGTGCCCCAGAGAGGCCATCGCTATGAGGAGGGAGGGACAGGACGATGATACTGATTGACACCGGAGACCGCATAGCGGCCAAGGCGGCCCAGATGGCCCGGCCCGAGGTGCTGGCTGCCTACCCCATAACGCCGCAGACGGTGATAGTGGAGAAGACGGCCGACTATGTAGCCACCGGAGAGCTTGATGCCGAGTATATCTGCGTGGAGAGCGAGCACAGCGCCATGAGCGCAGTCATAGGGGCCGAGGCGGCCGGGGTCAGGACGTTCACCGCAACCTCGTCCCACGGCCTGGCGCTGATGCACGAGATGCTCCACTGGGCGGCCCTGGCGCGCCTGCCGATAGTCATGGCGAACGTGAACCGCGCCCTGGGACCGGGGTGGAGCATCTGGGCGGACGAGACCGACTCCATGGCGCAGCGGGATACCGGCTGGATCCAGTTCCACTGTTCCAGCAACCAGGAGATATTCGACACCATAATCCAGGCCTACAAGCTGGCCGAGAGCAAGGAAGTACAACTGCCGATCATGGTGAACTTCGATGCCTTCATCCTCTCCCATACCTCCATGCCGGTGGAGATACCCGAGCAGAAGGACATAGACGAGTTCCTGCCGAAGTTCAAGCCTTTCTGGAAGATGGACACGGCAAACCCCTTCACCCATGGGAACATCCTGCCGCCGGACAAGTACATGGAGTTCCGCTATATCATGCAGCGTGCCCAGGAGAAGGCCAAAGAGCTGATACCGGCGATAGCGGAGGAGTGGAAGAGTAGATTCGGGACCTATCACGGCGGACTTATTGAAGAAGTCGGCTGCGACGATGCCGAGTTCATCATCGTCGCCGTGGGCGCAATGGGGTCCGAGGCTAGGGTGTCCGTGCGTAACCTGAGGGATGAAGGGTACCGGGTGGGACTGGCCAGGATGAGGGTCTTCCGGCCTTTTCCCGAGGAAGAGCTGCGGCGGATAGGAAAGAACAGGACGCTGATAGTGGTGGATAGAAACATATCGACCGGCTCGGGAGGTGTGGTGTTCAACGAGGCCAGGTCCGCTCTGCACGGGTTGCCCGGCTCCCGGGTATATGGCTTCGTGGCGGGCCTGGGTGGAAAAGACGTTACCTATGAGGACCTGGAGGACATGGCGAAGAAGGTCATCCGCCAGGAGGCCAGCGAAGTGGAGTGGTGGGAGTGGAACGAAACAGGGGGTGGATAGATGGCTATCAGGGATCTGCCGAGAGAGGAACTGGTGCTGCCCGGCACCCCGGCGTGTCACGGGTGCCCTTTGATGATAGCGCTGCGGGTGGCGCTCAAGGCGCTGGGCCGGGACACGATTATCGTGCTTCCGGCGTGCTGCGCCGGCGTCTGCTTGGGCGTCTATCCAGCGGCGTCCTTCAATGTGCCGGTGCTGAACATAGCCTTTGAGGCCAGTGCGGCGGCGGCGTCAGGGGTGGTAGCCGCGCTGAAGCGACAGGGGAAAGGCGACACCAACGTGGTGGTGTGGGCCGGGGATGGGGGCACGTACGATATAGGCCTGCAGGCGCTTTCCGGAGCTGTGGAAAGGGGGACGGATTTCCTCTACATATGCTACAACAACGAGATGTACTCCAACACGGGGATACAGAGGAGCGGGGCCACGCCTTTTGGAGCCTGGACGACCACTACCTGGGAGGGAAAGACGGAGCACCGGAAGGACCTTCCCGGGATTATGAAGGCCCACGACATCCCCTACGTGGCCACGGCCTGTCCCAGCTACCCGGAGGACCTGTTCAGAAAGGTGCAGAAGGCCAAAGCGATAGAAGGGCCGAAGTACATCGAGATCCTGGCTCCCTGCCCTACGGGATGGAGGTTTCCCGTGGACAGGACTATGGAGGTCGGCAGGCTGGCTGTACAGACCGGGTCCTGGGCCCTCTACGAGTACGAAGGCGACGAGCTCAGCTTCAACGGCAGAAGCAAGCAGCTACTCGAAAGGAAGGTGGAGCCGAAGCCCGTGGAGGAGTACCTGGAGGTCCAGGGGAGGTTCAGCCACCTGTTCAAGCCGAAGAGGGACGAAGAGCGCCTCGCCGAGATCAAGAGACATCTGGAGCGAAGCTGGGACAGGTTCAGGAAGCAGGCTGAGTGCTCCGCTGCCTAGACGGCCTGCTTCCCGTCCCGTCTCCTAATTCTGCCCTGTCAGCCCCCTCTAGTTGGAGGATATCCGGGCGAACGAGGCGGGGAAGTACTTCCCTCCGGACACAGTCCTTATGCCGGATATGAGATCGGAGCTGGCGGCCTTCTTGGGGATGAAGCCATATGCCCCCGCTTGCCGGGCCACCACCATGTTCTCTTCCTCGTCATACTGCGTCAGGACCAGGACCCTCGTCTGAGGGCATTCGCTGCTTATCCGCCTGGTGGCCTCCAGTCCACTGAGCTGCGGCATCACCATGTCCATCAAGGCCACGTTGGGCATGAGCCGCAGCACTTTCTCCACGGCGTCTTGGCCGTCAACGGCCTCGGCCACCACCTCTACGCCCTTTTGCAGCCCCAGGACGGCACATATCCCGGTCCTCACCATGGTATGGTCTTCCGCTACCAGCACCCGGATCATCCTGGTGGCCTCTTCCAGCAGGGCCTGGATCCGGGGCACCAGCGAAGCCGGCTCGACGGGCTTGGAGACGTATTCGTCGGCCTCCAACTGGAGGCCCTCGAACTTCCTCCATCCCCTGGCGGCTCGTTCCTCGTACCGGGCGTCTATCACTATGAGCGGTATGTCTCTATACCTGGGGTGTTTTACCAGCCACTGGTGCAGGGAGAATGCCTGCCCGGCGGGAGCCAGCGTTCCCAGGACCACGATGTCGGGGCTGGCGCTCATCATCTCCTGGGCCAGCGTCTTGCTGGAAGTGGTCATCACCTGGTAGGACCTGGCTTCCAGAGTCCGTTGGAAGGCTTCCACGAAATCGGGCTCGTCGTCTACGATGAGGATTCTCTTGCTGTCTGTCATTGTGCTTTTCCTCCTTGTGCTGAGATTACCCCGGCGCCGCTGCCGCAGGCAGCGGCCAAACGGCACTCAGGCATGGGTGCCGACCAGACCGGCTGCCTCCAGAATCTGGGGCACCACTCTTTCGTTGCCCACTGCCATGATATGGACGCCGTGACACAGGCTCTCGTCGCGTATTGCCGCTATCGACCTGGCGGCAATCTCGATTCCTTTCTCCAGCCCCTTGCCCTTCTCCACAGCGGCCAGCTCGTCGATGATGGCCTGAGGGACGATTATGCCGGGAACGTTCTCGTTCATATAGCGGGCCATCCTGGCTGAGGCCAGGACTATGATACCTGCCAGTATCTTCACGTTGAACCGGGAGGCGAATTGCATGAAGCGGCGCAGGGATGCCAGGTCAAAGATGCCCTGTGTCTGAAAGAACTGCGCCCCGGCGGCGACCTTCTTCTCGAACTTGATGAGCTGTGGCTCAATGAAGTCCGCCTCGGGATGGACCGAGGCGCCGATGCAGAACCCGGGGACACCCTTGAGGTCGGCCCCTCCCATGTCTGTCCCCGACTCCATCGTCCTGATCATCTTCAGCAGCTGCACCGAGTCGAGGTCAAAGACGGGCTTGGCCTCCTTGTGGTCCCCTACGTCGATGGAGTCGCCGGTAAGGCACAGGACATTCCGGATGCCCCTGGAGTATGCCAGAAGGAGATCGGCCTGGAGGGCCAGGCGGTTGCGGTCACGGCAGGTTACCTGAAGGACGGGCTCGCCGCCGTGCTCCTTGATAAGGAGACAGCCGCCCAGGGAGGGGAAACGCATCACCGAGCTTTGATGGTCGGTGACGTTGATGGCGTCAACCCTGTCCTTGAACGAGTCCACGTGATGGGCCAGCTCCGACGTATCGGCGCCCTTGGGAGGGCCGATCTCGGTGGTGACCAGGAACTTATCGGAGCAGAGCTTCTCCTCAAGCAACGAGTTGGCCATCGTCCCCTCCTGAAGCAACGCTGG
The DNA here is from genome assembly GCA_034430415.1 of Dehalococcoidia bacterium. Classification (GTDB taxonomy): domain Bacteria; phylum Chloroflexota; class Dehalococcoidia; order GIF9; family AB-539-J10; genus JADFUZ01. The sequence continues at coordinate 34,413 of DAOUEN010000032.1, read as the reverse complement.
TTCTGCCTGTAATTCTTCTTGGCCGGGGTATCGGCCGGAAGTTTCTTGGGGGATAATACCGCCTCATTTTGTCCAACTGCTGCAATCGTTCCAGCCGCTGGTAAATCAGGATCCAGGCGCAGTCCATGTCCTTGTTTGCCTCGCACTTGCCGTTCTTGGTGCCAGCGCAGGGGCCGTTCAGTATTCCCTTGGTGCACCTGGTGACGGGACAGATGCCGCCGGTCTCGTCCAGGACGCAGTCGCCGCAGGCGGCGCACCGCTCGTCCCACACCCCCGACTCCTTGGCCATGCCCATGAAGGAGGTATTAACACCGGGAAGTACGGGCAGGTCGGGGAAACGTTCGGCTATGGCCTGGACGCCGATGCCGCAGCCGAGGGAGAGCACAGCGTCCACGTCGGCAACCCGTTCAACGAGCAGGTCCAGGAACTCGGGGTCGCACTGTCTCTTCAGAGTGTACTCTGCAAAGGCGTGAGCCCCATCGCCGCTCTTCGCCTGGGCCAGCCGCAGTGCGCTGTGGAGATAGGAGACCTCGCGCTCGCCGCCGGCGTCGCACACGGTCATACAGGTGCCGCAGCCGAGGATGAGAATCCTCTCGTGGGGGGTAATCATGCGTTCGATCTCTTCCAGGGGTTTCTGCTCGGCGACTATCAACTTCTCACCTCCTGCATTATTACCGAGGTCAGGTACAGCCCTCCTATTTGTCCGGCAAAACTGTCGATCCACCCTCCAGCATCCTCAGTGGTGCCGTCCGGGAGGAAGGCCTGGACGCGCTCCGGTTCGAGGCCGAGCTGCGCCAGCGTGCCCCTCACCTTGTCGATGCGCCTGCGGACCCAGGAGGCGGTGTTCTCCCGGGCACATTGCTCTCCGCACCCGGCGATGAAGACGCCCTCCGCCCCCAGCTCGAAGGCGCGGAGCATATGCTCGGCTTCCACCTTGGCCACGCACATCACGGGCACGATCCATACGCCGGCACTGGTTCCCCTCCACAGGCCCGCCAGGCTGCCGGTGCCGTAGAGTCCGTACTGGCAACAGAAGCCCACGATGAGGGGCCGGGTCTTCGACTGCGAGGCGGCCTCAAGGATATGGTCGAGCTCCTCGCTGACATGTCGGCGGTCATGCGGTTTGCGCAGGACTATGGCCCCGGCGGGACATTCGGCGACGCAGATGCCGCAGGCCTGGCACTGGTCGGCGGGTATCTGGATGCTACCACTGTCGTCCAGATAGGGCACATGGTAAGGACAGACCCTCAGGCAGGTAAGGCAGGTGGCGCACTTGTCCTGAAACAGGATCTCGGCGCCCATACCGCAGCGGAGACACCTCCTGGCCTCGTTGGTAGCGCTTTCCCAGTCGTAGACAAGCTCCACCGCGTCGAAGTCCTTTGTCCTTGCCTCGGGGGCGAGTAGCTCTGGGTCCAGGCGTCCGGTCCTGCGTATCATCTCCAGGGTTGCCGGCTGCAGGTCGCCAGTGAGGCTCTGTCTCTCGTCTCTGCCGGCCAGTGGATAGTTGTGCTGAAGGTAGTCGTCGATGCGGGAGGCTGCCAGCCTGCCGGCTGCCAGCGCCTCGACGACGGTCGCCGGCCCGGTGACGGCATCCCCGCCGGCGAACACTCCCGACCTGTTGGTGGTCAGTGTGGCGGGGTCGACCTGGATGGTGCTGCCCCTGCCCGTCCTGAGGTGGAAATCGGTGGGGGTCTGGGGCACCTGTCCGATGGCGGTAATCAGGGCATCCACCTCCTGGTTGAACTCGCTGTCCGGGATCGGGACGGGTCGGCGCCTCCCGCTGGCGTCGGCCTCGCCGAGCTCCATCCTGGTGCAGGTGACGGTCAGTTGGCCGCCTTCCCGTCGTATGCCGGTGGGCGCCGCCAGGAACACGATGTTGATCCCCTCCTCAAGGGCCTGCTCCACCTCTACATCATCCGCTGGCATTTCGGCCCGGGTGCGCCGGTAGAGGATGCTTACTCTCCTGGCGCCCAGTCGGAGAGCGGTGCGCGCGGCATCGATGGCCACGTTGCCGCCTCCCACCACGGCGACCCTGTCTCCCAGGGAAGGCTTAAGGCCGAGGTTCACCTCACGGAGAAAGGTTGCCCCGTCGATTACCCCGGGGCTCTCCTCCCCGTCAATGCCCATCCGGAGGCCCTGGTGGGCGCCGATGGTGACGAAGACGGCCTGGTAGCCCATTTCGAATAGCAGGTCCAGGGACACCACCCGCGTGTTCAGTCGGATCTCTGCCCCCATCTGCTTCAGTCTCTGGACTTCTGTATCAAGTACGGAGCGGGGAAGGCGGTACTGGGGTATTCCTGTGCGGAGCATGCCCCCGACCTCGGAATGCGCCTCGAAAACCGTCACCGGGTAGCCGAGTTTCCTCAGGTAGTACGCGCAGGCCAACCCCGCCGGGCCGGAGCCGACAATGCCGACCTTTTCAGAGTGCGTCGTCTCGGCTTCAGCCTGGACCAGCCTGTCGCCGCCAAACTCCAGGGCGAATCTCTTCAATGCCCGGATGGCGATGGGCTTGTCCACCTGGGCGCGGCGACAGGCGGTCTCGCAGGGATGGGTACACACGTAGGCACAGATGGAGGGAAAGGGGTTGCCGCTCCTGATTACCTGGAGCGCTTCCAGGATCTTTCCCTGGGCGACCAGGTCGACGTATTCCCTGATGTCCATGTGCAGGGGGCAGGCGGCCTGGCACGGTGGTATGAGGCTGTGGTCGGGAGAGAGCTTCCCCGGTCGGTTTGCCTGGTAGCTGCGGTGACTGACATCGAGTGATGCGCACATTGGACCACGCTCGGATACAGATACTGCGGTCTCATTGTAGCCGGTGCTGCCGGAGAAGCAATGGGGAACACCCCGGGATAGACCTGGCGGTCTCTCTGGACTTGGCCCCGGGAAATACCCTGACCCGGGTATAGGAAAGACACCGGGTGGCCCCGAGAGGGGGCAGGGGAAGGGATCCGCCCGGGGGCGTCACAGATTTATGACCCGCTTGCGTATGGCGAACTTGATCAGGTCGGTCTTGTTGTGGATGCCCAGCTTGTTCATCAGGCTGGTCCTGTACCATTCAACGGTCTTGGGGCTAACGACCAGCATTTCGGCAATCTCGCGGGCAGTGTGTCCTTCGACAACCAGCTTTAGCACTGTTCTTTCCCTGTCCGTCAACCGCTGGTAGGGGTCTGTTGCTCCGTCTGCGGAGGGTTTCTGCTGGTATTCTTCGACGAGGCTGGCTGCCGCCGAGGGGGAGAGAAAGGAGTCCCCTCTGTAGACCGCCTGGATGGCTGCTGCAAGTTCTGAGAACGCCCCCATCTTGCTGACAAAGCCACGGGCTCCCGCCGCGATAACGGGGATGACGTATTCGCTGTCATCATACTGGGTCAGCGCCAGCACCCGGGTTTCCGGCCGCTTCTTGTGTATGCGGCGGGTTGCCTCCAGCCCGTTCATGACGGGCATTCCCAGGTCCATGAGCACCACGTCGGGGGCAAGCTTCTCCGTCTTCGCCAGGGCCTCCCGGCCGTTGGTGGCCTCGCCGACCACCTCTACGTTGGCGACAAGGGCCAGCAGGGAACGGATGCCGTCCCGCACCAGCTCATGGTCATCAGCTATCAGCACCCTTATCTTCTTCATCTGCTAGTTCCCTCTCCACGGGAACCCTCACCAGCACCCTGGTGCCCTGTCCCGACCTGGACTGGACGCGACAGGCGCCGCCCACCAGTCCCACCCTCTCCTTCATGGTGAACAGGCCGGCTCCTCTGCCGCTGGAGTCCACCTGTGTGATCTTGCTGACATCAAAGCCCTGGCCATCGTCCTCTATCCGCAGGCGGCATTCGTTGGCACTGCACTCCAGCTTTATGATGGCGTTCCTGGCCTCGGAGTGCTCCAGGATGTTGCCTATTGCCCCCTGGGCCACGCGGAAAAGCGTCACTTCGACCTCCGGTGGCAGCCTCTCCTCCATACCCTTGAACTCCGCAGACACGTTGATGCCCCGGGCTTGAAGGGTATCCTTGGCATAGCGGTGAATTGCCGCTGGCATTCCCAGCTCGTCCAGCAGGGTAGGACGGAGCTCCTTCATCAACTGTACTACCTCGCCGGCGCTATGCACGGTGTAGGAGTGCGTCTTCCTGAGCCTGTCCATAAGCTCGGCGTCTCGAATGCCTTTCTGCTCTGCCATCTCGATGATGGCCTGGAGGCTTAGCGTAAGGCTGGTAAGCGCCTGGCTGGTCTCATCGTGCAGCTCCCGGGCTATTCTCTTGCGCTCCTGCTCCTGCGCGGCGAGCGCGTGCTGGAGCAGCGCCCGGTACCTCTCACCCGCCCTCCTCAGCCGTTCATAGAGCCTTGCCTGCTCGATGGCGCTGCCCAGATAATCGCCAACGGAGGCAAGGAGAGACACATCGTCTGCGCCAAACCGTCCTACCTCGTGACTGGCGACGTTCATCACTCCCACGACTTTGTCTCTTGCCTTTAGAGGAAAGCTGACGAACCCCCTGAGGCCCTCTGCGTCCACCAGGTCGTGCCTGATCGCCCGCTGGTCACTGGAGATGTCCTCCAGGAGCATCGGCTTGCCCGTTTGAGCTACTGTTCCCGCTATGCCCTCTCCCAGGGACATCCGCATCTCCTCGGCGTACCTGGGCGACAGGCCGCGCTGCACCCGGTAGTACAGCTTCCCTGTATCCCTATCCAGGAGCAGAATGCCACCGATGGCGCCGTTCACAATCTCCAGGACGTTGTCCAGCGCGATTCTGAGGATGGCGTCTAGGTCTTCCAGGCCACTTACGGCGCTGGAGATATGACTGAGGGCTGAAAGCTGGTGGTGCCGTCTGAGGATCTGGCTTTCCAGCTCGCGTTCTCCGGTGACGTCCCGTCTGAGCTCCACGACCGCCCTGGGGATGCCGTCACCGTCCCGAAGAGGGTACGCCGTGACCTTGAGAAAACCCTGGGCTCCGCGGGTGCTGACCGGGTGGATGACCGTGGTGAGCCTGCCGGTCTCCAGAACCCTCATCAGCGGGCAGTTCCAGAGGGGTGGAGCGCACGGCCTGTCCCTGCCTTGAAGCGCCTCGTAGCAGAGTCCGCCGACAAGCGGCTCAGTGGGCTTCCGTGCTCTGCGTCGCGCCGCCGCGTTGCCGAAGGTGATACGGTACTCGCTGTCGATGACCAGGACCTCGTCTTCCACCCCGTCCACCACCTCCTGCAGCGTCGGGCGCAGGCTGGCATCGCCGGCCCTCCGTCGACTCGCTCTCTCTTTTCCGCCCATCTCCGCCTCTGCCCTGAAAACCCCTAAACTACAGTAGCAGGCAAGGCCTGTCAAGCACTGCTCGGCCGCTGCCGACGTACTGTCCCCACCGCCCTATGACTGGAGTTCCCGGAGGCCGCTAAAGTAGTCCAGTGACTCCGGGTTTGCCAGAGCGTCCCTGTTGAGCACCGGCTTGCCGTGTACCACATTGGTGACGGCGCCTTCCACCTTCTTCATGTTCAGCGTATAGGGGATGTCGGGCACCTGGATTATCTTGGCTGGAATGTGCCGCGGCGAGGCCTTCTCGCGCAGCGTCTTCCTGATCAAGGCCTTCAGGTCTTCGGTCAACTGGTATCCCGCAGCAAGCTTGACGAACAGAATGATGCGCTGGTCTCCCTGCCAGTCCTGTCCTATCGCCAGGCTATCGGCAACGCCTTCCAGTTTCTCCACCTGGTTGTATATCTCGGCCGTACCTATGCGGACTCCTGAGGGGTTCAGTGTGGAGTCGGAACGGCCGAAGAAGGTAATCTCGCCTGTCTCGCTATGAATCTGGATGTAGTCGCCGTGGCGCCACACGTTGGGATAGATGCTGAAGTAGGCCGCTCTGTACCTCTCACCATCCGGGTCGTTCCAGAAGTAGAGGGGCATGGAGGGTATGGCGGCTTCGCAGACCAGCTCTCCCTGCCGGTCAACGATTGAATTCCCCTTTTCATCGTATGCCCGGCATTTCTTGCCCAGAGCCCAACCCTGCATGTGGCCGGCGTACACCGGACTGATGGGGTTTCCGGAAGCGAAGGCGCCGTTGAAGTCGGTGCCGCCCGAGATGGAACAGAAGTGCAGGTCCTGTTTGACCTCCCGGTAGACCCACTCCCATCCATCGGCCGAGAGGGCCGAGCCGGTCTGGTTGATCTCCCGTAGCGACGACAGGTCGTAGTTATCTCCCGGAGCGAGACCCTGGCCTCGAACGTAGTTGAGGTAGGTCGCGCTGGTGCCGAAGATGCTTACCTTCTCGTCCTGGATCAGGCGCCACATGGCGCCGGCATCAGGGTAGCTCGGATTGCCGTCATACAGGAGTATCGTGGCCCCCGACATCAGTGAACTCAGCAGCCAGTTCCACATCATCCAGCTACAGGTGGTGATGTACATAATCGTGTCTTCAAGTTTCAAGTCCGCGAGCAGCACCACTTCTGAGAAGTGGTTGATGAGGACCCCGGTGCCTCCCTGCGCCATGCATTTCGGCTTGCCGGTCGTTCCCGAGGAGAACATGATGTACACGGGGTGGTTCGAGGGCAGCTGTTCAAACTGGATCTCAAGCCCCGTCCGCCCGGACAGGAAATCGCCGTAGTGCACAGCCCCGGGGATGTCGCCTACATCGGCTTTCTCTCCGGTGTAGGAACAGACTACGACCCTCTCCAACGAGGGTATTCCAGCGGCGATATGGGCCGCATTGGAAAGAGTGTCGAAATGCTTGCCCTTGTAGTAGTAGCCGTCTACGGTGAACAGGACTTTGGGTTCGACCTGGCCCAGGCGGTCCAGAGCTGCCGCCGGGCCGATGTCGGTGGCGCAGGAAGACCATACGGCGCCGATGCTGGTGGCGGCCAGCATGGCAGTGGCGGTCTCTATCATGTTGGGCATATAGGCCACTACCCGGTCCCCCGCGGTCACTCCCGTGCTCCGGAGGGATTCTGCCAGGCGCGCCACCGTGTCGTAGAGCTCCCGGTAGCTCATCCTGGCTGATACCTGGTTCTCCCCTTTGAATATGAAGGCCGTGCGGTCGTCCCGGTGTCTGAGGAGGTTTTCGGCGAAGTTCATCTTGGCGCCGACGAACCAGTTGGCCCCCGGCAGCTTGCGCGGGTCATCAACCACGGTGTCGTAGCTCCTGGAGCATTTGACACCGGCGAAGTCCCACACAGCGGCCCAGAAGTCGCTGATGTTCTCTATCGACCAGCCATAGAGCTCCTTGTAGGAACCGAAAGCGGTTCCGTGCCGCCTGTTCACCAGGTCCATGAACCTGGTGATGTTGGCATTTCTCTTCCGTTCCTCGGGCGGTTCCCAGAGCAACCTGGCTGCTATTTCATCTCCTCCGGTCCAGATCAGTAATTCACCTTGTCGAGGCCCTTAAGCCCCAGGATCTGCCTGGCCTCATCGGGAGTCGCCGTCTCGATGCTCAGCTCCCTGGCGATACCGATGATCTTCTTTACCTGGTCGGCACTGCTGGTGGCCATTACCCCCTTGCCGGCATACAGGCTATCCTCCATGCCGACCCTGACGTTGCCTCCCATGGTCAGGGCGACAGTGCACAGGGGTAGCTGGAAGCGGCCCGCCGCACAGACCGACCAGGCGAAGTCGTCGCCGAAAGCGCGCCTGGCAGTCTGAAGCAAGAACAGCAGGTTCTCTACCGAGGCCGGAATGGCTCCCAAGATACCCAGGACGAACTGGAGATACACCGGCTTCTTGAGAAGTCCCTGGTTGACCAGGTAGGCCAGATTGTTGAGCATACCTACATCGTAGATCTCTGCTTCGGGTTTGGTGTCGCTCTCCGCGAAGGTCTGAACGAACTCCTCGAGAGACTTGAAAGTATTGGGGAAAATGAAGTCCTTGGTCATTTCAAAGTACGGCTTCTCCCAGGGGTGTTTCCATTCCGTCACCTTCATTCGCTCGGGGATATCGAAAAGGCCGAAGTTTATGGAGCCGGCGTTGAGGGATGCCAACTCCGGCTTGAAGGTCGGTACCACTTTTACTCTTTGCTGAAGGGGCATTCCCAGCCCGCCGCCGGTGGTGGCGCATATCACCACGTTGCACTTGCTCTTTATTCTGGAGAATATCTCACCGAAGACGTTCGTGTCGGAACTGGGCTGGCCTGTTTCCGGGTTGCGTGCGTGGATGTGGACTATGGCGGCTCCAGCCTCATATGCTCCAATTGCATGCTCGGCAATCTGCTGCGGCGTAATGGGCAAATAAGGGCTCATGGTGGGTGTGTGTATGGCACCAGTGATCGCTGCTGTTACTATTGTCTTGGCCATCGCGAATCCTCCTGTTCAACCGGCTATTCAGGCAGAACACGGCCTCAAGCCAGGTTTCCAAATTCCTGGCATTGCTCCTGCTCCGTCTCTGATGTCGGCGGTGCTAGCGGTAGCCCATCATCTTGGCCATCTTCTCGTATGCTTCCAGCAGGGGGTACTCGGGCATCAGGGTGTATCCCTTGGGCAGCCTGGAACCGCTGGTCTCCAGGTGTCTCAGTCCTGCCATCAAGTCGGCCAGCTTCGCCCGGGGCGCCGCGAATATCATTTCGTCGTCTCCGGCCATGGCGCGGTAGCGGTCGCCCCGGCAGGGTATGGCGACCTGGCATTGTCCTCTCTGGAGGGGTGGCACCACGCCGTAGATACAGGCGGCGTGGCTGGAAAGGGCGCACTTGAGGTCATGTCCGTCTCGGTATTCCCTCCCCAGGAGCAGCAGGCTCAACTGTGTCGAGTCGCAGTACACCATCACCACATCGGGTTCAAAGTCCGTTTTGTCCAGGGGGGCCGACACAACACCTATATACTTGCCGGTCTCCAGACGCGGCAGGTCTTCGGCATAGTGCCGCCCTGCCTCGAGGGTCGCCACGTCCCTGGGGAAGCGGTTGTTGCCCTCGAGGAAATAGGCCGGGGGCTCCACCAGCCCGTAGCCAATCACCGGTTCGGGACACCACATGTCTTCCTTGAGCATGGCCACCGTGGTTCCCTCGCGGCGTGACATCTGGAATCCCTGACAGAGCGACAGGTGATGGCCCAGGTCTCTGAGCGGCCTCTGGGCACCTTGGGGCATGTCTGCTTCTTTTTCCAACAGCTTCACTGCCAGGGGGTGGGTCTTCAGCCTCAGCCGCCGCTCGAGCTCCTCCCCACATTCGCGGTACGTAGAAAGATCTGCCATTCTATGTTCCTCCTCTCTAATTTGTTTTTGTTTATCTATTGCCGGTTGGCGGTGTCGCGGTCGGTTAGGGTGCCATATGCTGACGGCGGCATAGCCTCAGGCCTTGGCTGCTCTGTGTCGGCTACCATAGCCTCTTGCCGGCGAGGAATCTGTCAGTTCCCTGGGTGGCTAGCTTCTTCAAGTTCCGGCGGGGGGCGTCTCCGTGGGTGGGCTCCAGGAAGTCCAGCTTGTCGCAGGTCTCAAACTCCTGGCATTCCCAGCAACCCGGGATATTCTTCTTCTGGCAGCAAAGCCTGATCTTGCAGAAAGGAGGTCCGCCCCCGTTATGGCAAGCCGCCTTGCAGCGCAATCTGACCAGTGCCCCCAGCACTTCATAGCACTGCTGATAGCTGTTGAACTCCTTGAAGTACGTGGATAGGCCCTGGGCGACCCGGTCGAACTTCGCCTGTCTTAGATTCTTCCTCAGGTCTCTGGCGAGGTCGGCGATCTCACCCTTGTGCCCGAAGCAGTCTCCGCAGTACAGGCCGCAGTAGGCAATCAGGTTGCTGTCCGGCTGTTCGCTCACTTCGCTCCAGAGAGGCAGAGCTGATTTCGCCCGGACTGCTTTGCCCCGTAAAGGGCGGAATCGGCAGCCTCTATCAGCCCATCGCTGTTGGTGGCATCGGAGGGGAAGGTGGCGACTCCGATGCTTATGGTGACCTGCTTGTTGGGCTGGCTTTCCTCCTCCCCTTCGAAGTGCTCCTTCTGGACCGTTCTCAGCAGCCTGGTTGCTGTGGACAGGGCCCTTTCCCTGGGAGAGCCCGGCAGCAGCACGGCGAACTCCTCGCCCCCATAGCGGTAGACTGAATCTGTTGCCCGCACCTTGGACCTCAGGATGTCGCCCAGCTTTCGGAGAAGCACGTCGCCCTTCTGGTGTCCGTGGAAGTCGTTGTAGCTCTTGAACCAGTCCACATCTATCATCAGCATAGACAACTCCCTGGAACGGTCTGTGGCCCTGGCGATCTCGGCTACAATGTCGAGGTCGAACTTCCTGCGGTTGTAGCACCCGGTCAGAGCGTCCTTGGTAGCGGCGTCCTGCACCAGGGCGTAGAGGAACGACCTCTCGACGGCCACGGACACCTCCTTGGCCAGGAACTCCACGAACTCCAGGTCCTGCGGGCTGAAGGCGTTCTCTTGCAGAGAGTCCAGGTGGACCATGCCCCTGACCTCGTCATTGGCAATTATGGGAACGCACAGCCAGGACTTCATTGAACAGCCGGAGGGGACACGTGCGGCAGCGGGGCTATCCGCGACGTTGCCGGCGAAGATGCTCTGTCCGGTACTGACGATATGCTGAATGACCGGCATGTCGGCATTGAGGGGCATGTCGCCGAAGGTCTGCGAGAATCCTCTTTCGCAGAGGATCTTGACCTTGCTATCCTCTATGAGGAGGATGGCACATCCGTCGCAACGCACTATGTTTATCAGTTCCCTTACCGCTATGCGCGCGATTTGGTTCAGCTCCAGGATGGGGCCAATACTCTGGTGTATCCTGATGATGGCTCTTAGCTTGTTCAGCTCCTCTTCAGTTTGCATATCGGCTGCTATGCCTCCTGTCGGCTATCACCCGGGGCGGGCCAGGTCCACATCAGCCACGTCGAGCCTATCCGATGTCCCTAACAACCAACCGGGTCGGAGTCCGACTACTATGTTAACACAAGTCCTTGCGGTGGAGAATAGTCACCCATCACAGGGGTCGGAGAATCGCTGTCCGAGAGCATCCTGCCCCTGGCTGCCATTGTACCGCCGGGGCCTCGGCGAGGCAATACTCTGCGGTTGAGATGCTTAGATGCTTCTGGGGCCCCGTCTGTCGATCAGCATCCTGATCAGGGCAGGCAGGAAGATCACGGCGGCAAGGAAAGAGAGGCTTATGCCGACGATGGGAACCAAGCCCAGGGACTTCTGCGCTGGATGGAAGGAGAAGAGGAACGAGGAGAAGGCCAGACAGGTGGTCGCCGTGGTGAGGAATATGGCCTTGCCGGTGTGCTGTATGACCTGAGGCAGCGAACCCTTCCCCTCCTCCAGATAGCGGTGAACGATGTGGATGCCGTCGTCTATCCCTATTCCGATTATCAACGGCACCATGGTGATGGAAAAGGCGTTGAGGTCGCCCCCGAACCAATCAAAGGTGGCCAGAAGTCCGAGCACGCCGAAGGTGACCGGCATCATGCAGACCAGCGCGTACAGCGGGTTTCGCCGCCGGGTCCCCAGATAGACGATGAGCAGCAGGAAGCCGCTGACCATCAGGGACACGCGGATGGTGTCCTGGCCGATCATATCCAGCATTCTGGTCCACAGCACGGCGTTGGCGGTAACACTGGGGTGGACCTGCCGCAACTCGGTGAGCAGCTTCTGCTGGTATGTCTTGTGATAGATGTCACCTTCGGGGAGTATCCGTATCAGGAACTCGCCGTCTTCCGAGACCCAGGAGCGGGAGATCCTGTCCGGCAGGTCCTTCCAGCTCATAGGCGTCACGGCCACTGCGGGCGTGCCGGCGAGTTCGGGGTTGATCTTGACGGCGTGCTCCAGGATGGCCACTTTGCCTTCCTGGTTCTCGGGCAGGTAGTCTAGGATGGACTGTACCTCCGCCACTTCGTCCATTTTCTCGAACTCCCTGACGCTGCGTTCCAGGTCGTGCCAGTCGTCGACAACGCAGGTGAGGTAGTCGGGGTTGAACTCGAAGTTGTCCTTGACCTTCTGGAGTTGCCGGTATGTCTCGAGTTCTGTCGGCATCAGGTCGTACATGCCCTCACTCAACTTGGCCTGGGATGCCCTCATGCCGAACAGGACGAACAGGCCGACCAGGACTACCACCAGTGCCGGGGCCAGGCGCTGTATACCAGTTCCGGTGGCCCGCAGTATGCCGAAGCTTCTGTGCTTGAGCCTGAACCTGCCGAATCTCAGCCGCAGGGTGACCAGCGCGGGGAGGAGTATGAGTATAGCCGCCAGGGTGCAGAGCATGCCGGCGGCTCCAATCACCCCCAACTGGTGCAGCCCCTCGGTCTCGCCGAAGTAGTAGGAGAAGAAGGCTGCTGCCGTGGTGAGACATCCCAGGATGACTGCCCGGCCGGTATTGACAAAGGTGTGCTTGAAGGCAAGGGGGACGTCGTCGTGTTCTTCCATCTCGTCCATGAAGCGCACCAGCAGATGTATGGAGTAGTCGACGCCGAGCCCCAACAGCAGCACGGCAAATGCACTGGAGACGATACCGAGCCTCTCGTACAGCAGGAATACCAGCCCTGTGGCCCACAGAATGCCGATGACGAGAGGGACAACGCAGAGGACCGGCAGTGAGAGGCTGCGGAAGGAGAGAAAGAGGAGAACGAAGATGAGGATGAAGGTGATGAACCCGGTGCGCATCAACTCCTGCGTCGCCAGCTTGTCGCCCTCGTAGTCTAGGACCAGCAGGCTCCCGGTAAACCCCACATCCAGCGATTGGTATCGCCTGTCTTCTCTGTTGGTCTCCTCAATGAGCTCTGCCAGGTCATCCAGGAGGTAGTTCCTCTCCAGCGACGCCATCTCTATGGTGACACCAATGGTGACAAGATAGATGTCCTTGTTGTCGGAGACCAAGTAGGCCTGGCCGCCGGTCATTCCCGCTGTCGAACCGGGAGAAGCGCCCGGGAGCGGTGCGGCGGCGCCGGGGCCGGGGCGGGTGAGCGCATCCAGTTGCTGCTCCTCCATGTAAAGAATGGCCTTCTCCGCGGCGAAGCTCAGGTCCTGCCTGTACTCGACGTCCTTCCATCGGCTATCCTTCTTGAGTTTGTCTGCCAGGGACCTGGCGTATGCCTTCGCCGTGTAGGTATCCGAGTGGGAGCAGTCGATCACCACCAGCACGCTGTCCTGCTCACCGAACCGTTCTCGCACCTGTTTCGCAGCCTGGAACTCGGGGTCGTCTTCTCCGAAGAAGCCTTCGACGCTGGTGTCTATGGCGAAGCCGGAGGCCGGAATGGCGGCCAGCGCGGTTATGCCCAGCGCGACAAGGACGGTGGCCACGGGGTGGCCGGTGCTGGCCTGTACCAGCCTTTCCAAGATGTTGAACTTGACGCTGAAGTTGTCGCTCATGCTACTACTATTCGGTCCCTGTTCTGTCCTGGAGCGGTAGCCGGCATGTGTTCCCTATCTTTGAATCTCAGGCCAGTCATAGTCCGGCTCCGCCCGTTGCCCAGTAGGCCCGCTCAGTCCTCCGGCAGCAGGACCTCCTCTCCCTCTCTCAGCCCGGACAGGACTTCACTGCGACTACCGTCGCTGGGGCCGATGGCAATGCTCCTTTGCTCCGCCTCGCCGTCGGTGGGGATTTCGACCCAGGGGCTGTCAAAGGGCCCCTGGACAGCCTCGTCGGGGACCAACAGCACATCCTCGCGGTGGTCGACAACGATCCGGGCGGTGGCGCTCATGCCGTCCATGAGGTCCTCTTCAGGGGTATTGAGTGTTATGGTGACCTCGTATGATACCTCGTCCTCCCAGACCTGGCCCATCGGGGAGATGTGGGTCACCTTCCCTGTGACCTCCAGGTCGGGCAGGGCATCTACGGTGATTACGGCTTCCTGGCCGGGCTGGATCAGGGGGATATCCAGTTCGTTGACATCGCCTGTCATCTCCACTCTGCCGGGATCGATCAGATAGAACGCCGGGCCGGTGTATGATACGGCTGAGAGTTGCTGCCCGGCATAGATGTACGCGTCAGCTACCTCGCCATCGAAGGGAGCAACGATCGTGGTGCCCTCCAGGTCCAGCATGGCGCTCGCCAGATCAAGCTCGGCCAGGTCCAGCCCCGTCTTTGCCTGGTCTGCCTGCAGCTCTACCAGCTTGACTGAAAGGGGCAGAGGCCATCTCTTGGAGTGCAATTTCTCTTTGGCCCTGGCAACGCCTGCCTCAACCGCTTCCAGCTGTATGCGGGCCTCCCCGGCCTTCCCTTGCTCCAGGAGGTTCCGGGTCTCTTCCAGGTAGCCTTCAATCTCCTCTAGGGCCAGCCAGGTGCCCGGCAGGTCGCTGATGTAGGCCCCGGTGTACATGGGGTAGATTGTCGCCATTAGCTGGGTGCGGGCTATTTCATAGCCTATGCGCGCTGCTTCGAGCCTGGTCCGGGCCATCTGCACGCTCTGTTCCAGGCGGACAGTGTCAAGCCTGGCCAGCACCTGGCCCGTCACCACCCTGTCCCCTTTCTCCACCAGAATCTCGACCACCTCACCGGTGGTACTGAACGATAGGTATTCCTGCTTGCGCACATCGTGGCGGATGCTCAGGTGGCCTTCTTCGGTGGACACCGTTACCGCCAGGTTACCGCGGGTGACGATAACGGTCTCAGGCGGCGCTTCAGCCCGTGAACATCCGGCCAGGACCGGGAAGACGATGCATATCGTCACTACTGTTGGAACTAGCCACTTCTTCATTTGGTCAGCCTCCTGTGCAGCTCTCTCATATTAGGGTGCCTCATGTGTTCCGTGCGCTCCGCCGTGGTGAGAGCGGGGGTCCGCTCAATGGCGCTGTCAGGCCGGAGAAGACGAGTGCCACGCTGCGCTCCAGGGCCCGCCTCCCAGCATCAAGCGTCAGCTCGGGAATAAAGGCGAAGCCCCTGAGATGGCCGATGAACAGGGAGTAGAGCACTCCGGCAGCTTCGTCGGTTCTGACCTCCGGCGCCAGCTGGCCGCGCTTCTGAAGCTGCTCCAGCAGTTCCTTCACCTGCGCAGCCAGCCGCCCGGCGAGAGTGGCCATGACTCCGCCGTAGCCGAAGTCCCTGGTGAAGCTCCTGGCAAGGAACTCGCGGAACAGAACCTTGTCATAACGTCCGGCCAGACCCTCGAACTGGGTGCAAAGCAGAGTTGATACCGCTTCCACCGGCTCAGATGGTGGGTTGCGGAGTACGGCCTCGCCCTGTTCCGGTAGCTCGTCAGCACCCTGGCCAAAGAGCGCCATCAGGATCTCACCTTTGCTGTGGAAGTAGTTGTAGACGGTGCCCACTCCGACCTCGGCCCGCTCGGCTATCTCTTCGATACTTGTCCCCTCGTAGCCTTGGGCCACGAGCAGCTCCGCGGCGGCATCGAGAATATCTCGTCTTCTCCGCTCCTTCTGTTTCTGGCGCAGTCCGCTCATGAATGTACTCCAAGTTTGTACATTGCTCATTATTGTAGTTGCTTCATTTGTTGCTGTCAAGTCCTTCCCTGTGCAGCGTCCGGCAGCTTCTTGTCTCGTTACGGTGCAGTGCCCACGCCACATCTGCGACTGCGGGCTGCAACCAGGGGGATGCCTGGCTGCTGGAAGGGAAATGAGGGAGTTGATAGAATAGGCGCGAAGGAGGGTGCACCTTGAACAAAGCGATAGCATTGCTGTTCGTGGTAGTGGCAGCGGCGAGCTGTGCGGGGCTCGCTGGATGTGGCAGCGCGCGAGGGGGTGAGACCGCCGCGCCGCCTGTCCAGGAGGAAGAGACGGCTCCTGCCGAGTCTGAAGAGGAAGAAGCGATGCCCGGGGTGGTGAATCTGAAATGGGGTGACATCCCGGTGTATGCGATGACTGAGCAGACCCAGAAGGGTGGTTGGGCAATACCTCCAGCCGAGGGGGATTGGTCGAGAGTGGAGTGGCGCTACTACCGGATGCCAGAGGCGGCGGGCAGCGTGGTGGAGGTGGGTCGCTTCTACAAGAACGAGATGCCGAAGAATGGCTGGCAGGAGACGATGTGGCTGGAGATGGAGGATATGACCATGTCCTACTACAGCAAGAATGGGGAACGTGACGGGGCCGCAGTGTGGATTGGCTCCGAGGAAGGTCATACCGTTTTCGCCCTGATGAGGGCTTCTCAGTAAGGGGTACACGTCATCATCGGGGCCAGATTCAGGCTGCCTTTCTCTGGATTGCTGCCTCTCTTCGTGGTGGCTCACTTCGCGCATCACCTGCTGACCGCTCTTCCGGTTCCGCTTCTGCCGCTGATTCGCGATGACTTTGCCCTTGACTACACGCAGTCGGCCCTGGTGGTATCGGCGTTCGCCATACCCTATGGCATTGCCCAGTTGCCGGCGGGGTGGCTGGCGGACCGTAGCAACCCCCGGCTGCTGATTGCTGTGGGAATCAGCGGCGTCGCTGTGGCCGGCCTGCTGGTGGGGCTGTCGCAGAGCTACGTGATGCTGGTGCTGTGCCTGGTGCTGATGGGTCTGGCCGGTGGCGGCTACCACCCGGCCTCCCCGCCGTTGATTGCAGCAGCGGTCGAGCCAGAGAAACGGGGCAGGGCGCTGGGGCTGCACACGATTGGTGGGGGTGCCAGCTATTTCCTAGCCCCTCTTGCAGCCGCCGGGATCGCCGCTGTCTGGGGCTGGCGCAGCCCGTTCATCGGCCTGGCTATCCCCGCAATGGCGTTTGGCGTGGTGTTCTATGTGGCGCTGGGCCGCCTGGAGGGTGCAGGGAAAGCCGGTAGTCCTAGAGGCGGTGGTCAGAGGGAGAGCTCCCGGAGCACTGGCTGGTGGCGCCGCCTGGTGCCGTTTCTCGCTCTGAGCACCTTTACCCAGGCGGTAATTCTCTCGGTGGTGGCGATGATTCCCCTGTACTTGGTGGACCACTTCGGCGTCGCTGAAGAGAAGGCCGCGGCACTCATAGCGCTGGTGTATTCCTCGGGGCTCTGGGTGGGGCCTGTCGGCGGGCATCTATCGGACCGATTGGGGAGGGTGGCGGTGGTAGTGGCCGTGTGCTTTATCGCCGCTCCTGTCATCTACCTGCTGAATGTGGCCCCTTACCCATGGGGGACCGGGGCCCTGCTGGTTGCCCTGGGGATAGTCATCTATGTACGCATGCCGGTGTCAGAGGCGTATATCGTCGGGGCCGCGCCGGAGCGCCACCGCTCCATGATACTGGGCATCTACTATTTCAGCAGCATGGAGGGCAGCGGAATCCTGACGCCGGTAGTCGGCAACCTCGTCGACCGGTTCGGCTTCCATAGTGCGTTCACCATGGCGGCCGCTGCTGTCGTGGCCGTGACCCTCGCCTGCTCCATCTGGCTGTGGGGCAACCGCGACTGAACTGAAGGGCGAGTTTGGTTTCCTATCCGGAGGTACTGCTGGCGCTGTAATGGACTGATGCAATGCCCTTGACGTCACCGAGGACGTGCTCTATTCTACACCTAGTCTTACGACGTATCGGCCAACCGAGCGGGTCTGCGTGCAGGAGTGATGGAAGAGCTTTATCCGGTGTTGCTGGCGGTGTGCGCCTTCTGGCTGGGCGCCTGTCCGTTCTCGCTATGGATTGGCTGGTGGCTGCTGGGCAAAGACATCAGGGGGTACGGAGACGGAAATCCAGGGGCGGTGAATGTCTTCCGGGCTGGGGGTCGGAAGTCAGGCTATCTGGCCCTGGCTGCGGATGTGGGGAAAGGAGTCCCTTTCGTGGCCCTGGGGCACTCCCTGTTCGGGCTACCCGGAAGCACAGTAGTGACAATAGGACTGGCGGCCATACTGGGAAGCGTCTTCTCGCCGATGCTTCGATTCAGAGGAGGCAAGTCACTGGCGGTTACCGGAGGAGTGCTGCTGGTCCTGCCTCAGCACGACATAGCGATTTCGGTCGCGGCGTTTCTGCTCCTGGGTGTTCTTTTCGTCGAGCAGCATGCCTGGATAGTCGTGTTTGGCATGGCCGGTCCACTGGTGTACCTGGCAGCTACGCGGAGAACTCCCTGGGAGCTGCTATTCATGCTTGGCTTGCTGGTCGTAGTGGCAGCCAAACACCGTGAGGAACTGAAGGTTGTTCCTGGATTTGGAGTAAGGCCTGTCAACTGGTTTCGGGCGAGACAGCATAAGGCCTGAGTCGGCGATAATGGCGGCGCACAGATGACACAGCAGGTAGCAATAGCCATCGGTTTGTGCGTTTTCGCACTCAACCTGGCGCTCAACTTGAGAGCACTCAGAAGACCCCGCCCTGGCAGCCAGATGCCACAGGAAGTGCCTCTTGTCTCCGTCCTCATCCCTGCCAGGGATGAGGAAGCCAACATAGAGAACTGCCTGAAGTCGCTTCGGGAACAGGATTACCCCAATCTGGAGGTACTGGTGCTGGACGACAACTCGACGGACAGGACTGCCGGCCTCGTGGAACAGGTAACAGCCAGCGATGCCCGGATTCAACTGATTAGAGGCAAATCCTTGCCCGAAGGCTGGGCGGGCAAGTCCTTTGCCTGTGATCAGCTTGCCAGAGAGGCGAAGGGTTCCTGGCTGCTCTTCGTTGATGCTGACACCACGCATGCCCCCAATATGATACGCAGTGTCCTTGCCATAGCCATTGAGTGCCGGTGCTCCATGCTGTCAGGGTTTCCCCGCCAGCTTGCCACCTCCTTGCTGGAGAAGGTAGCTATCCCGGTGCTGTACTTCGTCATCCTGAGCTGGCTGCCGCTGTGGTGGCTTCAGCGCTCCAGGACGCCGAAGCCATCGCTGGCCATCGGGCAATTCCTTCTCTTTCCCAGAGATGAATACTGGCGTATCGGAGGACACGGGGCAGTCAAGTCGCGAATACTGGAAGACGTCTGGCTGAGCATCGAAGTCAGCCGCCACGGCGGCCGGCACGTGGCAGTCGACCTGTCGCCGGTGGTTTCATGTCACATGTACCAGAGCCGGGGAGCAATGTGGGAGGGGTTCACCAAGTGGATATACTCGATAGCAGCGCTGTCTTCGCTGGCTCTGCTTGGCCTGATGATAGCCGGCTTTGTCTTCTTCCTGCTGCCGTTCTACTCGCTGTGGCAGGGGCTCTTCCTTGTGGCTGCCTACGCCGGGTGGGTTCGCCTGGCGGCTTTCCAGGTGACCGTTATACTGCTTATGCGCTGGCTGATATACAAACATTTCAAAGAGCCGGCGGTCTCAGCGTTGCTTCACCCGCTCGGCTTCTGCTTCCTTCTTCTGGTCTGTGTCTATGCCGCAGCGCGTCGCCTGCTGGGCTTCAGCGTGCACTGGAAGAAGCGGCTGTACAGCAGAGAGACGGGTGTGGAGTAGACCCTGATTCGGGATGCGGGCCTGGGTTCAGCTTCAGGTCACTTTGGCGCTGGTAGCTTGCGTACGCTGTTCGACTTGCACCTGGGGCATACCCTTTCCCTGGTTTCGTGCTTGGGCTTGGCTGGCGAAGCGTACTCGTGGCCACCTGAACAGCATCGAATGACCTTCTCCACAGCTTCATCGCAGAATTTTGGTAGTATAGCAGGTTCGCGCTGGGGCGAACAAGGCTGAGCGGCAGGCATCTCAGGATGTCCCGCCCTGTCTGTAGATGGCGGGAGAGCCGCCTTGACAGGGGGTCGCGGGAAATTTACACTGTAACTTGGCCGTTGTGAGGTGTCGCCATGATATGTCCCGCTTGTAAGAGCCACATGGTAGTTGTCGAGCACAGCCAGATCGAGCTTGACTACTGCGCCGACTGCCGGGGGGTCTGGTTCGACTCCGGGGAGCTGGAGCTTCTGCTGGAGTCCATGGGTCTGGAAAGCCCGGACCTCTTTCTCGGCAATATCCTGGAATCTGCGGAAGCCGAATCGCGGGAGAAGAAGCGCAAGTGCCCTATTTGTGGTGGAAAAATGAAGAAGAGCGTCATAGGACAGGAGCCGGAAATACTCATTGATGTCTGCCGGCAGGGTGACGGACTATGGTTCGACGGCGGCGAGCTCGGCCAGTTGATTAAGCAACTGACCCTGGGGACGGTGGAGCAGCGGAGAGGGTCTCACCACGGGGTTATCACTTTCCTGGGAGAGGTATTCCGGGCCCCGGAGTCGGCGACATAGCACAGGCACGCAAGTGATCTCGTTCAGATAGATGGGTGACAGGGGGATTTCTGTCCGGTAGACTACAGCAGAACTATTGCGGAGGTGTTACATGGGAATAGCAGGCTATGTGATTATTGGCATCGTAGTAATCCTCATTTTGGCGTTCGTTGGCGTCTACAACACACTGGTCCGGAAGCGCAACCAGGTGAGGAACGCCTGGGCCCAGATCGACGTGCAGCTCAAGAGGCGCTACGACCTCATCCCCAACCTGGTGGAGACGGCAAAGGGCTACATGAAGCATGAGCGGGAAACGCTGGAGGCCGTGACCAAGGCCCGCAACCTGGCCCAGCAGGCAGGAGCCGCCGGGGCGGGAGCCCGGGCCAAGGTCGAGGGCGAGCTCAGTTCCGTCCTGTCGCGCCTGCTGGCGGTGGCAGAGAACTACCCCGACCTCAAGGCCAATCAGAACTTCCTGGCCGTCCAGGAGGAGCTCAGCTCGACTGAGAACAAGATAAGCTTCTCCCGCCAGTTCTACAACGATTCGGTGCTGAGATACAACAACCAGACCCAGGTGTTTCCCTCGAATGTGGTAGCCGGCATGTTTCGTTTCAAGATAGAGGAGTTCTTCGAGGTTACCGCAGCCGGGGAGAGGGAAGCCCCCAAGGTCAGCTTCGCCTAGCAGACCGCAAACTAGCGCATGTGGGAGCAGATAAGGTCCAACCAGATAAGGTCGGCAGTGCTGGTGGTCCTGATGGGCCTGTTGCTGCTGGCTATCGGCTATGCCCTGGGACTGTACTTCCTGGGGAGTAGCACCTACGGCCTGATCCTTGCCCTGGTAGTGTGGGGGGTGATGAACCTGGTCGCTTTCTTCCAGGGGGACAGTATCCTGCTGAGGCTGTCGAAGGCCAAGAAGATCAGTCGTGACGACATGCCGCGGCTGTACAACGTGGTGGAGGAGATGAAGATCGCCTCGGGGCTGGAGAAGATGCCCGACATCTACATCATCGACGACCCGGCGCTGAATGCCTTCGCCACCGGCCGGAACCCCGATAAGGCGGCCGTGGCGGTCACCTCCGGGCTGCTGCAGAAGCTGAACCGTGATGAGCTGCAGGGCGTTGTCGGCCACGAAATGGCCCATGTGAAGAACCGCGATGTGCTGCTGATGGCCATAGCCGGTGTCCTGCTGGGCACCATAGTCATTCTGGCCTGGTATGCGTCGCGGATATTGTTCTTCAGCGGTGCGGGCGGAGGCAGAAGGAGCTCTTCAGGAGGGGGTGGCCAGGGCCAGATAATAATCTTCATCGTGGCCATCGTCCTGATGATACTGGCCCCGATTGCGGCCCAGTTGATCTACTTCGGCATTTCCAGGAAGCGGGAGTACCTGGCCGATGCCTCTTCGGCTTTGTACACCAGGTACCCCGAGGGACTGGCCTCGGCGCTGGAGAAGCTGGGTGCGTCGACCAGCCAGTTGAAGTCCGCCACCAAGGCCACCGCGCCGATGTTTATCGTCAATCCCTTCCGCAAGAAGGGCAGGGCGGCCACCGACCTCAGCAGCACCCACCCCCCCCTTTCGGAGAGGATACGGATCCTCCGCTCGATGGCTGGAGGGGCCTCGTATTTCGACTATGAGCAGGCCTACGGCGAGGTTCGTGGGAAAGGCGGGAGGCTTATGCCCGCCTCTGCCATTAGCGCTGCCGGGGCTGTCGGTCTGAGGGCGGCGCAGCCGGAGGGTGCCGTGGAGGAGCCGGGCAAGCTGGAGCGGGCCCGCGAGACCTCAGACCTGCTGTGGCGCAACAGCAACTACAAGACCGTCCGCTGCGAATGCGGCACCAAGTTGCGCATCCCGCCGAAGTTCAAGGCGCCCACCATAAGGTGCCCGCACTGCGGCAGAGTCAATAAGGTCTAGTCCCGGCTCTAATACATCAGGGTACCGCTCAGGCCCACGCTGATGGCTACAGCGGCCATGACCGATGCCAGCAGGGCTAGGATAATGACCGCCAGCCCCGTTCTCGCCGGAATTGCCTCTTGCGCTTTCTGGAAAGCCTCCTCAGCCCGTTGTGCCGTCTGTGCCGCAGCCATCTCGCTGGCTGCCCTGGCCGCCTGCATAGCTTCGTCTCCGGCGGCATCGGCCTGTTCAGCTTTCTTCCCGGTCTTGTCGGCTACGTCGAAGCCGGTTGCTGCTGCCTCCTTGGCTGCTCTGCCGGCCTTCTCCGCTGCGGCAGCGGCTGCTCCTTCCACCCCGGCAGCGGCCGCGATGGCCTCGTCTCCGGCTATGTCAGCCAGCTCGGCTTTTCTGCCAAGCTCCTCGGCTGTCCGGAAGGTGAGGGACGCGGTCTTCTTGGCCTCTCTGCCGGCCCCGTCTGCCTTCCTGGATGTCTCCGCGCTTACGTTCTGGACCGCGTCGGTGGCGGCTGCTCTGGCTGCCTTCAGCGCCTCGTCGGCGCGTCCGGCCGCCGCATTTGCCGTCTCGGTGGCCTTCCCCAACATACCCCTGGCGGCTGCGGCCGCGTCTCTGGCTCTGGCAGCCGCATCTTCGGCGATCCGTGCCGCTGCCAGGGCAGCCTCTTTGGCCTGAGCCGCCTTCTGCTCTGCCTCCGTGAGCAGTTGACGCAGCGCGGCAATGGCCGCCTGCATAGCTTCGTCTCCGGCAGCATCGGCCTGTTCAGCTTTCTTCCCGGTCTTGTCGGCTACGTCGAAGCCGGTTGCTGCTGCCTCCTTGGCCTCTCTGCCGGCCTCATCAACTGCGTCGGCGATGGCTCCTTCTATCTTGGCGGCGGCCGCGATGGCCTCGTCTCCAGCTATGTCAGCCAGCTCGGCTTTTCTGCCAAGCTCCTCGGCTGTCCGGAAGGCAAGAGCGGCAGCGTTCTTGGCCTCCCTGCCGGCCCCGTCTGCCTTCCTGGATGTTTCCATGCCCACGTTCTGGGCCGCGTCGGTGGCGGCTGCTCTGGCTGCCTTCGTCCCCTCGTCGGCGCGTTTGCCCGCTGCATTTGCAGTTTCGGTGGCCTTCTCCACTGCACCCCTGGCGGCTATGGCTGCGTCTTCGGCTTTGGCAGCCGCCTCTTCGGCGATCCGTGTCGCTGCCAGGGCAGCCTCTTTAGCTGCCAGAGCTACTTCCTCGGCCTTGGCGGCGGCCTCTTCCGCGGCGTACCGGGCGCCTCTGGCCGTCTCTTCGGCCTTCACGGCGGCCTCTTCGGCTCTTCGAGCGGCCTCTTCGGCTGCCTGGGTAGCCAGTTCCGCCGCCTCCCTGGCGGCGGCGCTGGCATCTTCGGCCCTCCTCGCTGCTTCCTGCGCCGCCTTCATCGCCTCCTCAGCTGCTTCCTTGGCTGCCCTCGCTGCCTCCTCGGCTGCTTCCTTGGCTGCCCTCGCTGTCTCCTCGGCTACCTGTCTGGCCGCGAGGCTTGCGTCTTCAGCCCTGCCAGCGGCTTCGTCGGCGGCCTTCTTGAAGGCTTCGATGGCTTCCCTGGCTGCCCTGTCTGCCTCCTCGGCCTTTCTGGCGGCTTCTTCGGCCGCCAGCCTGGCGCTGGTGGCTGTGTCCTCGGCCCTGGCGGCAGCGTCGGCGGCGGACTTGGTGGCTTTTTCGGCGGCCTTCTCTCCCGCCTGCCGGGCCTCCTCGGCCCTCTTGGCTGCTTCGCCTGAGGCGTTAGTAGCCGCCGCCGCGGCCTCCCTGGCGGCCCTGGCTGCTTCCTGGGCCAGCCTGGCCGCCTCGGCCGCTGCCCGGATGTTGTCCTCCATCTCGTCGAGGATCTGAGGAAGAGGTTTTGTCAGTATTTTCGGGGTCGCCCGCATCCTCCCCTCTTCGGATTCTTCGCCATACTTCTCGTCAGCCACTGTCGTTGTCCTCCTTTTTTGATCCTTTTCTGCCAACTATAACGCTGGAAAACGCAAAAAGGCACTGTCGATTGTCGCCCCGACAATCCCAGCGCCTCCTGTACTTCTCCGCACGACCTCCAGAGTGAGCCCGGCCACTAGGTGGCCCAGCTTTTTCAAGTGTACAGTTACCCGGTATCGTTGTCAATACGTATATCATATCTTCGCCTCGGCGAGAGCGTAGAACACCTCTCGGTTGAGCAATTCGTCCCTTAGCTTCCCGTTGAATGACTCTACGTATGCATTCACCCAGGGACTCCCTCCATCCTCCAGATTCGTTCTACCCTCTTGTGGTTCACTTGCCAGCCTTCCTGAAACGGCAGGCAGTGAACAAGTATTCACTGCCTGCCGATCTATTCATGCCTGTGGCCTACGTAAGGGACGGAAGGGTTTGCAGTGTCTTCACGACACTGATGGGCCACACCGCCTGTAGTTCTCCGTCGATGACCTCATCATCGGAAACGCTGACGTCCAGCCAGGCCTTTATGGTGGTGGGCGCATAAGCGGCCGTCTTGTTTATGGTCCGGTACGCTTCGAAAGCGCCGTCTTCGTTAGCCGTGACCTTCTTCCCCAATACGATGTCTTCTTCGCCGATGCTGATGGTCAGGGTGATGCTGTCATCCGGGTCAAAACCGGCTCCGATAATTCTCACCAACTGACTGCGCTTGGCCTCTACAGCGGCAAAGGTGCTGTAGCCCTCATAGTCATCCGGGTTCCAGGTGACCACTATCTGCCGATTTGGCCCCGCTGGCCCCTCCGGGCCCTCCGGACCCTCCGGCCCCTCCGGGCCGGTTGCACCCGTCGGTCCCACCGCACCCTGAGCCCCGGCCGGCCCCTGCGGTCCCTGGGGACCGCTGGCCCCGGTCGCCCCCTCCGGCCCAACACAGCCAGCGAAGGTAAGCAGACCCGCCAGCAACAAGCCCGCCAAGCCAACACTCAAAAACCTGGATATTTTCTCCGATTTCATTTCAATAGCCTCCTTTTCGTTACTATTTGTGCCGCCGATGGTATCGGCGAGCGTCTCCGTTGGTATCCTGTACCCTGTGTTTTACATGTCTCATCACCTCCTCCTGGCCTTATCAGGATTATTCCCGGCCTTACTTTCTACTGTACCTAAGTGTATGATAGCGGGACTCCGTTAAATCCTGGTTGAACATAAGTTGAAAGATGGTTAAAAATAGTCCTGCGACAGCCGCATTCTCATCCGATAGGTTGTTGGCGGTTGTATATCCAAAATGTCTAGAGGGGGGAACAGTATGGCCAGGATATTGATTATTGAAGACGAACCGGATATCGCCGATCTCATCAAGAGGGGTCTGGTGCTCAAGGGCTTCGAGGTGGCGGTAGCCAGTACCGGCAATCAGGGACTGGATATGGCCCAGACCGGTTATCCAGATTTGGTTGTCCTGGACCTGATGCTGCCGGATGCCGATGGTATTGACATCTGCCGCGAACTGAAAGCCGGTGGTGATGCGGGTATCGTAATACTGACGGCGCGCACTGTGGTCGGCGAGCGCGTCCGGGGCCTCGAAGCCGGCGCCGACGACTATCTGCCCAAGCCCTTTGCCTTTGAAGAGCTGCTGGCCCGCATCCGGGCGGTACTGCGCCGGCGCTCTCCCCAGGCGGAGGGTATCATCCGGCTGGGCGACCTGGAGATTGATATCGAGAAAAGGCGGGTGCGGCGGGGCAACCGGACGGTGGAGCTGACTACGCGGGAATTCGAGCTCCTCAAGCTGCTGGCCCAGCATGCTGGCCGGCCCCTGTCCCGGGACTTTATTATCCAGCGCGTCTGGGGCTATGAATCTGAGGGGGAGACCGACCCGGTTAAGGTGTACGTCAACTTCCTGCGGCGTAAGCTGAACGCCCAGGGTGAAAAAGACCTGATTCACGCCGTGCGCGGCTTTGGCTACAGCCTGGAGGAGAAACGATGAGGAGGATGAGCCTGCGCCAGCGGCTTTTCCTGTGGTACGCCCTGGCAACACCGATTATCGTTATCGGCCTGGCCTTCGCCGCCCAGCAGGTGCTGGTGACCAGCCTACAGACGGCCATCGACGAACGCCTCGAGGAGCGCACCGAGATTGTGGCCCGGGCTATCATGGCCGATCCCGGGTCGAGCAGTGCCCATTACGAGCAACTTATCGAGCAGCTTACCGAGCAGCAGCTCCCCTTCGTGCCGGCGGTGCTGCGCATCAGCGACCCCGGAGAAGAGTTTCTGGCCTCTTTCGGGGAAATTCCCGACCCGATGCTCCCCCTCATGGACCGCCAGTTGCTGCTGCCCGAACTCAGCGAAGGCAGGTTTGAAACCATCAATATCCGGGGGCATGACGCTCTGCGCCTCTACACCGTCAGCGTTGGTGATGCCTCTGGCTCGGATACTATCGCCCTGGTGCAGACCGGGGATAGCCTGGCCTCGCTGGTCACCGCTCAGCGGGAGCTGTGGCAGTATTCATTGATGGTGGCAGTCGGGGGCAGCCTGGCGGCGCTGCTGGCCGGGCTGCTTATGCTGCGGTGGGGTTTGCGCCCGCTGGATGCGATCATTGACCAGGTGCAGAGGATAGGCAGCCGGCAACTTCAAGCGGGTCTTCCCCAGGAACCCCGGCCCCCGGAACTGCAGCAACTGGCCGATAACGTGAATAGCATGCTGCGCCGGCTCGACGAAGCGTTCAAGACCAGGGAGGCCTTTTTTGCCCGCGTTTCTCACGACCTCAAGACCCCGCTCACCGTGCTTCAAGGACAGATTGACATCATGCTGATGACACAGTCCAAAACGGATACAGAAGCCAGGCAGAGCCTGGAAAGGATGTTGCAAGAGGTACGCCGGCTGGCGCGCATGACCAACAACCTGCTGTTAAACGCCCAGCTGGAGGCACATCCTACCCTGACGCCGGGGAGAGTGAACCTTAAAGAGCTGGCAGAAGACGTTGAGCGAGACGCGCGCATACTGGCGGAAGTGCTGGACTTCGGAGTTACGGCCCCCGCCGTGGTGACGGTAGCCGGGGACTACGACCTGCTCAAAGAGATGTTGCTCAACGTGGTCGAAAACGCCGTGAAGTTCACCCCCGGGGGAGGCTCGGTTGCCTTGAGTCTGACGGAGGAGAACGGATACGCCTGTATCAGAGTCACTGATTCGGGTGAAGGCATATCCGCGGAGCACCTGGCTCACATAACGGAACCGTTCTACAAAGCGGAACCGAAACGCCGCTCCGGGAGCTCTGGCACCGGCTTGGGCCTGGCCATCGTCAAACAGGTCGTCGAGCTGCACAGTGGCCAACTGGAAATACAGAGCCAGGAAGGCGTGGGTACGACGGTTACCATTCGCCTGCCTCTGGCCGAGAACCCCGGATAGCTGCCTTCCAGGTTCCTTTTAACCATCTTTCAACCTTTGTTCAACCGACGTTTAACCATTCCCTGCTAGCATGTAATCAGTAGCGGTTAACCCTGATGTGCCGCCTGTCGGGAGGTACCAACATGGAGACTGTACTGCCGGACAGGACAAGCCGGGCCATCGGGACGCAGTTGGACTAGATATTTAGATATGAAGAAAAGGAGAACTATCGTTGAATCATCGCCGACCGGGGATGACTTCCGAAGTGGATATGCGGCGGCTACCAGCCGACTGGAACAGAGTGCCTGCCCGGACAAAGACGCAGGTATCGGCCAAACAGCCGGCCTATCGCTACCAGGGTGAGCTCTTTGTCGCAGGGGAGATGTCGGAAAGGATGCTGGCTGAGTGTTGAGGGGTAGAAGTAGCTTGAGTGACTACTCTTCGGGGGATCACAGCATCAAAGGTAAGATGCTGGCGCCATTGATGGTTCTGCCGCTGTTACTGCTCGCCGCTGGTTGCGACAGCACGGACATACCTTCGTCAGGCACCCGCACCTTCTCTTTTGAGCACGACATGGAGGGCTGGGCAGCCAGTGGGACCGACCTGGGCAATCCACCGGCGGAGTGGTCAATCGAGCGCTCCGGGGATATCGCCAGTGATGGTGGTACGGCCGTCAGGCTCTATTTAAACAACCTGAATGACGCCGGCAAAATCTGGATAGGACGTCTCTTCCATGCGGAACCCAATCGTGCCTATCAGGTACACCTGGAATATGACCTGGCCAGCGCTGACTGGGGGGACATGAACCTGTGGACGATTATCACCGGGGTGATGCCAGAGCCACCATTGCAGAAGCTGGTTTATCAGGGAGATACCGGCAACTCCGCCAGCCGTGAGGACGGCTTTGTCTGGCTGCGGAAGAGCTATGATTTTGACGTGGTGTCCGGTTTGGACGGCCAGGTGTACGTCGCTATCGGTGTCTGGGGAACCTGGGAGACGGCACGAACATACTACGTGGACAACGTGGCTATCTCTTTCACCGAGGAATGACGGTCTAGAAAGATTGGTAGTCTATGCTGACTGGGTAGTCAGACAAAGATAAAGGAGGAAGGACTATGTTCAGCAAAGGAAAAATCAGCCTCACCATTCCCAGAACGGACTATGCTCCTGGAGACAAAATATCAGGCGACGTGACTCTTGCCTTGAAGAAACCGGTAAGAGCCAGGGCAGTGAGCATATCCTTGATTGGGGAGCAGAAGAACACGCGGGTTGGCGGCATGACGGGCAAACAAGGGACGTCAACGACCACGCAGCGCATCAGCATCTATGACTTCAAGCAGCAACTGGATGGCGAGAAGGAATATAGCCAGACGCGGGAGTATCACTTCGAGATGAAGATACCGGCGGATATTCTGAGCG
Organism: Dehalococcoidia bacterium; assembly: GCA_034430415.1. Lineage (GTDB taxonomy): Bacteria > Chloroflexota > Dehalococcoidia > GIF9 > AB-539-J10 > JADFUZ01. The sequence goes on along the minus strand of DAOUEN010000032.1, from coordinate 5,931 downwards.
CCAAGCCCCAGGTGCCGGAGTTGGAGGGCAGACTGGGTCAGGGACTGAAGATAGCCCAGGCGGCGGCAACGATAACGGGGGCCATCCCGCTGCAGCAAACCAAGTGGTATCTGCTGGCCAAGCTGGATATCCCCGGGGGAATGGACGTTAAGAAGAAGACGGACATAACCATCGGGTAAGCTGGGCGTTGTAGTCACGGTGGCGGGGAGATATCCCGAACCACAATCAACTGCGCTCGTCCACATGATTGGTGAGGGCTCGCCTCCCTTTTCTGTTCTTGCTGGTGGCGGGTAAGGAACTGCTGTGGGCTGATAGGTGAGTCGTTTGAAGGCTGTGAGGATAACGTATAACATAATAGTCAAGTAAATGGCAGGAGAACGAGAACGAAAGAGGAGGCGAACCATGGATATCTCCAAGTACGAGGTCTCTCCGGACAAGCTGCGCTGGCACTGCGACCCGTCACAGTTCGACTTCGAGTGCACCAAGGACCTAGCTCCGCTGCACGAGTTCATCGGCCAGGACAGGGCGATACGCGCCATAGAGTTCGGCCTGTCCATAGGCCGCGACGGCTACAACATCTATCTGGCCGGCCTCGCCGGAACGGGCAAGACCTCGGTGGCCAAGACATACATCGAGAGGTTGATCAAGGACAAGGAGGCCCGGGGCGAAGTGTACCGTGTGGATGACTGGTGCTACATCCACAACTTCTCCCAGCCCGACCGTCCCCAGGTTCTGGATCTGCCCCGGGGAAAGGGCAAGATACTCAGGGACGACGTCAGCAGTCTTCTGGACAGGCTGAGAAAGGAGCTGGTGAAAGCCTTTTCCAGCGAGGACTACAAGGCGCAGAGAAAGAGTATCGTGGAGGAGAGCCAGGCCGGGCGGCAGAAGCTCTTTGAGCGGTTCAGGGAGGAGGCGGAGAAGAAAGGGTTCGTATTCCAGATGACCCAGGTGGGAGCGGCCCTGATTCCCATTGTGGATGGGAAGCCGGCGTCGCAGGAGGCGTTTCTGGCATTGAAGGAGTCGCTGCGGAAGAAGCTGGAGGCGACCCAGGCGGGGCTGAGGAAGAAACTGGAGGCCACCCTCGAAACGGCGCAGGAGGCTGAGAGGGAGGCGGCGGAGAAACTGCAGGAGAGCGATAGAGCTGTAGCTAGCTTCACCATATCCCGCCTCTTCGACAGCCTGGCGAAGAAATACGACGGTTTTGACCGCATAGTGCAGTACCTCGGCGACCTGAAGAGCTATACGGTGGACAACGTGGAGGCATTCAAGGGGGAGGAAGAGAAGCAGGAGACCGTCCTGGGTATGCCGGCGAGCTATGCCAGATACGGACGGGACCCCTTCCTTCCCTTCCAGGTGAATGTCTTCGTGGACAACAGCCTGACCGAAGGGCCCCCGGTGGTCATCGAGTCCAATCCCAACTTCGCCAACCTGTTTGGCAAGACCGAGAGGCGCTTTCTCCTCGGCGGCTACATCAGCGACCATACGATGCTTAAACCCGGAGCCATGCAACTGGCCAACGGGGGATACCTGCTGCTGAACGCCACCGACGTTCTGGTCAATCCCGGCGTGTGGCAGGCGCTGAAGCGGGCCATCAAGACCAAGGAGCTGAGCATCGAGGAGCCCTACGAGCAGTTGGGCCTGATTGCTCCCCAGGGGCTCAGGCCGCTCCCTATGCCTATCGATGTCAAGATAGTCCTCATCGGCGACGGCAGCCTGTACCAACTGCTGTCGATGTACGATGAGGACTTCTGGGAGATCTTCAAGGTAAAGGCCGACTTCAACTTCGAGGTGGCCAAGACCAAGGAAAACATGATAGCCTACGCCGCTTTCATCGCCGGCTGCTGCGAGGACTGCGAGATGCGCCACTTCGACCGCGCTGGGGTGGCCAAGGTGGTGGAGTATGCCTCGCGGATGGTGGCCGACCAGGAGAAGCTGTCCTCGCGCTTCGCCCAGATCAAAGGACTGATAGAGGAGGCGGAGTACTGGGCCTCCAGGGACGGTGCCGAGCTGGTGTCGGCTGAGCACGTGGAAAAGGCTATCGAGGAGAGGCGCTTCCGGCACAACCTGCCGGACGAGCGGCTGCGGGAGATGATAGAGGATGGCACTATCATGATAGATACCGACGGCGCGGTGACCGGCCAGGTCAACGGGCTCAGCGTGTACAGCCTGGGCGACATCAGCTTCGGCAAGCCGTCGCGCATCACCTGCAAGACTTTCCTGGGGCGGCGTGGCGTGATCAATATCGAGAGGGAGGCCCAGCTCAGCGGCAGCACGCATGACAAGGGAGTTCTCATTCTCAGCGGATACATGGGATGGAAGTATGCCCAGGACAATCCTCTGTCCCTGTCCGCCAGCCTCTGCTTCGAGCAGTCATACTCGGGCGTGGATGGGGACAGCGCCTCCTCCACGGAGCTCTATGCTCTTCTGTCCAGCCTGTCGGACGTGCCTCTCAGGCAGAACATAGCGGTGACCGGCTCGGTCAACCAGAAGGGCGAAGTCCAGCCCATCGGCGGCGTCAATCAGAAGATCGAGGGCTTCTTCCAGGTCTGCCGGGCCAAGGGGCTTGACGGAAGCCAGGGGGTGATGATACCTCACCAGAACGTGAGGAACCTGATGCTGCGTGACGAGGTGGTGCAGGCGGCAAAGGAGGGCAAGTTCCACATATACGCGGTGAGCACCATCGATGAGGGCATAGAGATCCTCACCGGCGTGGGGGTGGGGAAGAAGGGCAAGGATGGGAGCTACCCGGAAGGCAGCATCAACCACGGGGTGGACTGGCAGTTGAAGGAGATGGCGGGGAAGCTAAGGCGTTTTCAGGGCACGCCGGAGGAGAAGCAGGAGGAGCCGCCGAAACAGGAGGAGCATTCCTGACGGGCGTTATCCGTGGCGTGCCTCTGGCTGACATAACGACGGCGCCAGTGTTGGCAGAACGGCCTTGGTGTCATTGCGAGCCGAAGGCGTGGCAATCTCGCACCCCCCTTGTCCTTGCGAGCGGCAGCGAAGCAATCTGGGTGGAGGAGGTTGCTTCGTCACTGTCCCCCTTCGCCCTGCTCGGGACTTCGGCTCACCCTCGCAATGACAAGAAGAGGGGTTCCTCGCAATGACGCTTCCATCATGTCATTGCGAGCCGAAGGCGCGGCAATCTCACCACGTTGGCTGGGGATTGCTTCGGCATTCTGCCTCGCAATGACAATGAGGGGGATGCCTCGCAATGACAACAATGGGGGTCCCTTCCCCCGGTGACGAAGAGGAGGGGGGCAGCCAAAAGCCGCCCCCATTCGGGCCTCAAATCATGAAGCGCCGCGCCTGCTACTTCTTCAGTATCACGTAGAGGGCCACGCCGAGCACCACCAGCACCACCACGATAGTCACCACGCCGGCAGTGCCCAGTCCTTCGGCCTCCGGGGATGGTCCCGTCGTCACCGTGTAGCCCGCATAGAAGGGCATCACGATGAAGTAGCCCACCTGACCGTCAACCGATACCTGGTAGAGGCCGGGGACCGTCTGAAAGGTCCTGAATACCACCGTCTGGCAGGAGCCCGGGGAGACGACGACGGTCTGGCTCTGCTCGGTGTGGCCGTTTATCATCAGGCCCACATTGCGGCTGGCCTTGCGGCTGCCGCTGTTGCAGACGTTGCTGGAGACCTCGACCCACTGTCCCTGCATAACCTGCTGGGCAGAGAGGTTCAGATAGCAGGGGCCTATGGCCCCTCCCCGGCATGTGCTGAACGGGGTCACATGCGTGACTTCCTCCTCTCCGTTCTGGTCCTCCGCGTGATTCTTGTCGTTGATAGCCTCCTTGGCGTCGCACGTGGCAATTGGTGAAGCCGCCGCTGCTACCACCAGGGCGACGACGAGCGCCAGGGCCACGAGGACTGCCGGACGTTTCCATGTTCTCACCATTTCACACCTCCTCTGCGAAGCGGAGTGGCTTCTTGCCACGTAATATAGAACTGCTCTACCCGCCCTGTCAATGGGTTGTGCGAGAACTCGTGGATTGCTTCGTCGGTGACCCTCCTCGCAATGACAAGCGGAGGGGGCCTCGCAATGACCTTTTCACTCCGTCATTGCGAGCCGAAGGCGCGGCAATCTTGCACTCTGCTTGTCCTTGCGAGCGGTAGCGAAGCAATCTCGGTGGATGGGGTTGCTTCGTCCCTGTCCCCCTTCGCTCTGCTCGGGGCTTCGGCTCACCCTCGCGATGACGAAGAAGGGGGCGGCTGCGAGCCGCCCCCCTGGTTACCTTATGTGAAGCGCTCGGCAGGTTACCTCCTGAGTATCAGCACCACGCCAATCACCAGCACTATCAACACCACCACGATGGTGATAATCCCTGCGGTGCCGATACCTCCGGCCTCCTGTGCCGGCGCTGTCCTCACCACGTAGCCGGGATACAGAGGCATGATGGTGAAGTAGCCCACCTGGCCCATCACCGATACCTCGTAGGTCCCGGGGACCGTCTTGAACACCCGGAAGACCACCGTCTGGCAGGCGCCGGGACCGAGGCCCACGGTCTGGCTCTGCTCGGGGTAGCCGTTGATCAGCAGGTCCACGCTCTTGGTGGCCTTCTCTCCACCCCGGTTGCAGAGGTTGACCGAGATGTCGAACTGCTGGCCGGGCATGGCCTCCACCACCGGAACGTCCAGGTAGCAGGCCAGCACGCTCGCCGGCTCGGGCCTCCCCACAGCACCCGGCTGCTTCCGGGGCAGGCCGGGGATGCTGCCCTGGTAGGTGTTGGTATAGGTGCAGGTGACCGTCTCGCCGGGCTCAAGGTTGATGGTAGTGGTACCCGTGCCCACCGAGCCGCTGCTGTTGTTGTCGTCACAGCGGATGGACGACAGCTCCCAGCCGGCGGGGACGCGCTCCCTCACCGTGTACTTGCCCGGCACCAGGTTATCCTCCTCGAGTTGGCCGCCGCCCCCGATGGAGCCGGCGACATCCCCCGAGAAGGTGAAGGAGCCCTTGGCACCGCCGCGGGTGCTCTTCTCCACGATGATGGTGCCCCGCTTGGTGTTCTCAAAGTAGCACGCCACCGCCTCATCATAGGTGACATTTAGCGAGGCCGTTGCCGCTTCAAGGTCGAACGAGCTATCGGAGCTGGGGTCGACGATGGTGATGTCGGTGAGGTCCCAGCCGTCTGGCACCAACTCGGTGACATCGTAGATGTCATCATCCACCTTGCCCGGGCAGTAGTAGTTGTCCCCCACGCCGTCGTCATCCAGCGTGAAGGAGCCCAAGTCTCCCTCGAAATCGAAGTCCTGAGTCTCGGTGTGTATGGAGACGACGTCCTTGTATATACAGACGGTGCCCCACTCTTGATTGGTGAAAGTAACCGTAACGTCCTCGCCGGGATCCAGTTCGACCATGGCTTTGCGCGCGCCCAGGTCGCTGGAGCTATCGCCGTCATCGCCGGAAAAGTGGATGCCGGTGAGGTCCCAGCCGGGGGACGGGTCGTCCTCGGTGATGTTGTGGGTGCCGGGAGGCAGGCACGAATACGTCGTGCAGTTCCCCGAGCCGCCGTCATCGGTCAGAGTGAAAGTGTCGCTATCGTATTCGTCCGAGATGTTGAATCCGAAGCTATGCGAACTATCGGGAATGGTGTCCTTGCACACGGTGATGTTGCCGCACAACGCATTCTGGAATTCGACGACGATCGTATCGCCGGCGCTCGCGTTGATGGTGGCGGTGCCGTCGGAGTCGGTGGGTAAGCCGGGAGGCAACGAGTGTCCGCTGCCGCCGGTGAACAGCACGTCCATGAGCCACCAACCCGAGGGGACCGTTTCGGTCACGTCGTAGCTGCCGTCGGGCAGGAGGAAGGTCTTGGTATGGGACAGAGTCGCGTTGTTGTCGACGTCGAGGCAGAAGTCGCAGGGTTCCAGGTCGCCGGTGAAGCAGAAGTCCTGATTGTCCAGGTTGTCGTCTCCGTCCTATATT
>DAOUEN010000031.1:0-17319 GCA_034430415.1 Dehalococcoidia bacterium | reverse complement strand
GCTTCTGTGGCAGCGCCCAGGATCCTGTTCAGGTTGTCATCAAGATTCATTAGCCTGGGTTCTATCTGGGCGGCGGCGATCCTTATTCTCGTTGTCATTTCTCCCTCTCCCCTTTTCGATGTGCTGCCTGGAGTGGCAGGCCGGCTACTGCTGCGCTCATTGGGCCCAGATCTTTCGCGGCGCTGCCAGCCACATGAGCGCGGCGCTGAGGATCGAGGACAGCACGACGGCGACAAAGACGGTGGAGTAGCTGCCGGTCATGTCGTGGAGAAAGCCCGCCAGCCAGGCGCCAAGCGCTCCTCCCGAGGCGGAGCCCAGGATCATAGCTCCCTGGATGGAGCCGTAGCGTCTGCCGTGGAAGAGGTCGGCCATCGCGGCCATGCACGCCGGAGGGGCGGCGCCCTGGCCGAGGCCGAAGCAGATGGCGAAGGTCAGCAGCATCCAGAGATGGGAGGCGTCCTTGACGCCGAACAGCAGCAAAGACATGGCGGCGGCCATGAGCAGCACGGCGGGAATGAATACCCGCTCTCGCCCCAGGCGGTCTGAGAGCAAACCGCCTGCATTGCCCACCACGAAGGCGATGCCGAAGACGCTGTAGATGCTGGCAGCCGTCATGGGCTGACACCCCAGGTCCCTGAGGAAGTAGACCTGATGGGCGATTACGATTTGCTCCGTAAACCCCATCACGATGAATGCATTGGCGGTGAACAGCCAGAATTGATGAGTCCGCAGCGCCCGGCGCAGTGTCCACTCGGTCTCGCCCCAGCGCCTGTTGAAGTCGGCTGGCTGCTGCGTTCCGGAGACGGCCGGCCGTTCGGTCTCATGGGCTAGTTGGCCCGGCTGCCCCTGCCGTTGTGGGGCGTGGCGCATGAAGCGGAGACAGAGCGGTATCATGACGGCGCTGCAGAAAGCGCCGATGATGACGTATGCAGACCGCCATCCGAATCCGGAAATGAGTAACTGGTTGATGGGGGCTGAGATCAGGCTAAGACCGAAGCCGGCGGAGAGGATGCTGAACATGAGGCCTCTCCTGGTGGCAAACCAGTTGGTGGTTACGGCACTGAGGGGTGTGACCCCTATCATGCTCAGTCCGATAGCCGTTATCACGCCGTAGAGGAGATAGAACTGCCACCGGGTGCTCGCCAGGCTGCAGAGGGCGATGCCCGTTCCCACCACAGCGGCTCCCGCAGATAGCACCACCCTGGGCTCAAATCTGTCCACCAGGTTCCCTGCCAGCGGGGCCATGAATCCGTAGACCAGGATGGTTATGGAGAACATGAGGGCGGTGTCGCCCCGCCCCCAGCCAAACTCCTCCACTATGGTAGGATAGAATACGGAGAAGGTGTTTCTTATGGCGTAGCCCAGCACCATGAAGGTGAAGGCTACGCCGAGGACAATCCAGCCGTAGTAAGGCGCCGGCCTTTGTTTCAAGCTATTTCCTGATTCCTACAGTGGGACTTCCGCAGCAGGGCCGGACTTCGCCGGATGGGGTAACTGCCTGGCGTTACGGCGCTGAAACGGCAGCACCCAGCCTTGCAGCTATGTCCACGCCTGTCTAGCACGGAGCTGTCAGCCGGCGCCGTGAACGGACTTCGCCCCTCCCTGCCTGGCGAAGGTGTACACGGTTACCTTCTCCGGGGCCAGCAGCAGCCCGGCGATCTTGTTCGATGTTTCGCGGCGCTCGGGCGTTCGCTCCCACGCCTTCCACAGGTTGGCGTCGAGCCAGGTGCTGATGACCAGCCAGAGCGAGGGGTCGTCGACCGACCTCAGTGTCTCACCCGAGATATAGCCGCGCTGCTGCATCGCCTGGCTCCTGAGCTCCACCAGCAGGTGCTCCACTGCCGCTGCCTTGTCCGCCCGGCAACGCCTTTCGATCATGACCCGTACCATTTCATCTCCATCACGGACTGTTCCGTGCAGCAGGGTGCGTTAGTATTGACCAAAGCAGCCCCATTGTCAACCTGCCGGCCGGGGGCTGCTACGCCTCTGCCCTGGGGGACAGCGGCCAGGGACAGGGATGTTCCCTACAACCCTCTCATGAACTCAGGCCGGAGCAAGCGAGGGTCCTTTCTGGCCAGGATGCCTTCAAGCTCCTTCAGCATCCTTTGCTTGTCGCGGGGCAGGCTTCCCCGGACCGCCAGGTAGTTGGAGGCGTGCATGGAGCTGAAGAAGCAATCAGTGAAAGAGGCGTTCTCAATTATAATGCCGAGTTCCTCAAGTGATTGAAAAGGGGAGATGGGATTGAACTCTCCACGCTGCGCTTGCTCATACAGAGGCGTGCCGGGAACCAGGGTCAAGGTCAGGGCCCCGCCGTACTCCGGGTCGATGTCTGTGAGAATTCTGGCCGTCTCCATGGCGTGTTCCTGGCTCAGCTCTACCCCGCCGAGGCCGAGGATCACCGTTACCGAGAGGATGATTCCGGCGTCTTTGGCCTTCTTCCCTGCCTCCACCATCTGCTCATAGGTAACCTGTTTGTCCACCCTGTGGAGTATTTCACTGTGGCCCGTCTCCACGCCCATGTAGAGGATGCCCAGCTTGAGGTCCTTCAGAGCCCTCAGCTCGTCCGGGCTCCGGCGCAGTATATCCTGCGCTGTGGCATAGGCCGCAATTCTCTCCAGCCCGGGAAACCTCTGGTTCAGGTGCTGGAGCGCCTCCTGCAATCCGGGGAAGGGGTAGACCAGGGCATCGCCGTCCTGAAGGAATATCCGCCGGCCGTCCCACTGCTGGGCAATGGCGTACACTATGCCCGGCATGGCCGGTACGCGGATACCACGCTGGGTGTACAGGGCCAGGGCGTCTATTTCCTCCTTGACGCCCGCGATATCCCTTATGCGCAGCTTCGAGCGGCAGTAGGCGCAGAAGGTACACGTGTTGTTGGAGCATCCACCCGTCAGCGGCAGGTAGTAGCTCATCCACTCGCTGGGAGGGCGGATGATGGCGGGTCTGTCAAAAGGCATATCTGTCCTGCACTTGCTGATGTGGGTTTGCTGGCTACGGCGTAGCTGGAAGGAGAGCCGGGGAGCCCGGTTCCCGGGATTTATGGTGACTTCGTACGTTGCCGGTTCAGACCGCGTTCCCGCTACCGGGCGAGTCAGCAGGCAAGTCTATCGTCCTGCCTTGTCTCCTGGCTCCCTGTCTTTCCTGGCTCTCTTGGATACGGCATCGGCATAGACCCTCTTAAGGCTGCCTCCGTGCTGGGGCAACTTGGCCTTTTCCTTTCTTTGCCGTCTTTCCCTTCGCTCCTGCCTGGCTTCTTCCACCGTCTACCACTTGACCTCGTACGAGCCCAGGATGAAGTCCATGTCCTCCTGGAGGGCGGCGACTATCTCCTTGGACACAAGACTCTCATCAAGGTCGATGGTTACTTTTGCCTCGCCCGTGGGTGAGCCCAGGATATGGGCGTTGCCGCACTCTTTCTTGTTTCCCGTTCTCAGCACCGTGGTGACACGGGACTGCGTGGCGCCACTGGGGACTGCGTATGTCTGGAGCCTGGCATCGCCGGCCGTGACTCCATGCTTCTGCAGCAGGTCTCGTACCTCGTCATAAAGCATCTCGGGATTTATCCCCCGATAGGTTTTCCTGATATGAACGGTCATCTTATCCTCCCGGAGGATATTATAGCATCTTTGCTCTCGCCTTCGTTTCGGCCTGGTCTGCTATAATGCTACATAGGTGGAATGAAGAAAGAGCTGATGCGAATACTGGCCTGCCCGGTGTGCAAAGGGGAATTGCAGCTCAGCGTGGACAGGGAGGAGGGTGAGGAGGTTGTGGCCGGCTCTCTGTACTGCTCGAAGTGCCGGCATTCCTATCCCATTGAAGACAGCATCCCCAATCTGCTGCCGCCTGACCTGGGCAGGGCTCAGGGCGAGTAGGTCGCCCCGCTGGTAGGCGTTTCCCAGACCTCCACGGAGGCCAGTCTTACGGGCTGGCCCAGCAGGCGAGCTTGCAGACTATCGTACACGTTGGCGGCAATGTTTTCGCATGTGGGCTCGTCCCGGTCGAACGGCGACACATCGTTGAGACAGGCGTGATCGAACCGGGCCAGCAGTTCCCTCAGGTGGCGCTTCAGTTCGGCGAAGTCGTAGGCCAGGCCGGCTTCGTTGAGCTTCGTTGCCTCCAGGCGGGCTATCACCTTAAAGCGGTGGCCGTGCAGGTTCTCGCATTTGCCGCGGTAGTTCCTGATGTAGTGCGCCGCATCAAAGTGTTCTTCCACGAATAGCTGATACATCTAAGCCTCCCTGCCGTTTCACTACCCCCCGGGGTTTCCCCAGCGCGGCACTGAGCTCGGCAACGCTCTTATTCATCTCGGGATGGACCAGGTCCGGGGCAATCTCGTCCAGGGGTGTGAGGACAAAGGCCCTCTCTGCCAGACGGGGGTGAGGAACGGTCAAATGCCGCGTCTTCACCACCGCGTCATCATAGAACAGGATGTCTATGTCGATGCTGCGGGGTGCGTTGCGAAAGCTGCGCACTCTGCCCATGTTTGTCTCAACGGCTACGATCAGGCGCATGAGCTGCCGGGCGCTCAACCCGGTGCTGATCCGGCATACCATATTCAGGAAGAGCGGCTGCTGTTCATAGCCCACCGGCTCGGTCTCATAGACCGACGAGACCTTTCCTATCAGCACCTTTTCCGAAAGCAGCTCCAGGGCCCGGGCCAGGTTTCTCTCCCTGTCCCCCAGGTTTGAGCCGAGACAAAGATACGCGGTAGGCAAGTTACGGCCAGCCCCTGATGACGGCGTCGCTCATCTTGCAGACGCGCATCATTTCCCTGATGTCGTGCACCCGGACGAGGTCAACGCCCTTGGCGATGGCAATGGCGACGGTGGCTGCCGTTGCCTCCAGTCTCTGGTCGACAGGCAGATCAAGCACGTAGCCGGCCATCGATTTACGTGAGCTTCCTATGAGGATGGGCCTGCCCAGCACTCGCAGCTCATCCAGCCTTCGTATGAGTTCCAGGTTCTGGCCTGGAGTTTTGCCGAATCCAATGCCGGGATCAACAATGATATCCTCCCGGGGCACGCCTGATGCCTCAGCTTGCCCTACGGCTCTTCGCAGGTCGGAGATAACTGTGGCCACAATGTCGGGGAAGACGACGTCGTGCTGTGGTGACAGATCTCGCTGGTTGCTCATCAACAGGATGGGTACCTTCCTCTGCGCTGCTAATTGGGCCAGTCCCGGTTCCTTCTTCAGCCCCCAGATGTCGTTTATCATGTCGGCGCCGGCATCCAGGGCCCGGCGCGCTACCTCCAGCCTGTAGGTGTCAACACTCAGCGGCAGCGGCAGGTCCCCTTTCAGCCTTTCCAGGACGGGGATTACCCGCCGCAGCTCCTCCTCTACCGAGATCTCGGCTGAGCCGGGGCGCGTGGATTCGCCGCCGACATCGATGATATCCGCTCCCTCCGCCGCCATACTCTTTGCCCTGGCTACAGCGGTCTCGATATCGTCCAGTCCGTCACCGGAGAAGGAGTCCGGAGAGACATTGACGATTCCCATGATGTAGGTCCGCTGGCCCCAGTGGAACAGCGTCCTGCCGCATCGGGTATGACCGGCCTCCCTTGCCCTGCCAGCTTCGGTATCAGTCACGGCGTTGATTATAGCAGAGGAAGCTAATAAAATAGCATGCAATTCCGGCACCGAAGGGGGACAGATGGATATCGAGGAAAAGTTGACTCAACTGGAAAAGCTCAGGGAGGAGGCCAGACAGGGAGGCGGTGCCAAGCGTATTGAGGCGCAGCACGGTCGGGGAAAGCTAACCGCCAGGGAGAGAATCGCGCTGCTGTTCGATGCGGGGACCTTTCAGGAGGTCAATCCCTTTGTCACTCACCGCTGCACCGACTTCGGCATGGCGGCTCAGCACTTCCTTGGCGACTCGGTCGTCACCGGCTACGGTGAGGTGAACGGCAGGCTCGTGTTTGCCTTTTCCCAGGATTTCACCGTTCTGGGTGGCTCCCTATCAGAGGTGGCTTCGAAGAAGATCTGCAACGTGATGGACCTGGCCGCCAAGGGCGGAGCGCCTTTTGTTGCCGTGCTGGATTCCGGTGGGGCTCGTATCCAGGAAGGCGCGGATAGCCTGGACGGGTACGGGCAGATATTCACCCGCAACACCATATACTCGGGCACCGTCCCCCAGATCTCCGTGATAGTCGGTCCCACCGCCGGAGGCGCTGTCTACTCTCCGGCCATCACTGACTTTGTCTTCATGGTTAAAGGCCTGGGGCAGAGCTATATCACCGGGCCGGAGGTGGTGAAGACGGTGACCGGAGAGGAGGTGAGCCTGGAGGATCTGGGCGGCGCCATGGTGAATGCCACCAGGAGCGGCAACTGTCACTTCACCTATGACACTGAAGACGAGTGTTTTCAGCAGGTGCGCCGGCTGCTGAGCTTTCTGCCTCAGAGCTACAAGGAAAAGACGCCTGCCGTTGATGCCGGGGACGACCCCAACCGCGCGGATGAGGAGCTGCTTCATATCGTGCCGTCCAGCCCGGCTCAACCGTATGATATGAAACGGATTATAGCCAGGGTGGTTGACGGCGGCGATTTCATGGAGGTGCACCAGAGGTTTGCCCGCAACTTCATCGTGGGTTTTGCCCGTCTGGGTGGGCAGAGCGTGGGCATCCTGGCTCAACAGCCCATGCACATGGCCGGGGTACTGGATATCGATGCTTCCGACAAAGCAGCCAGGTTCGTTCGTGTTTGTGATTGCTACAATATCCCTCTGGTTACCTTCGTCGACGTCCCCGGCTACATGCCCGGGACCGACCAGGAGTTCAGAGGTATCATCAGGCACGGCGCCAAGATTCTCTTCGCCTACTCCGAAGCCACCGTGCCCAAGATAAGCGTGGTGACCCGCAAGGCGTACGGGGGGGCCTACGTGGCTATGAGCAGCAAGGGTTTGCGTGGAGACGTCTGCTACGCCTGGCCAACCGCGGAGATAGCTGTAATGGGCCCCGAGGGAGCCGTTAACATCGTCTACCGCAATGAGATCAAGGAGTCTCCAGACCCGGCGGACAGGCGGCAGAAGCTGATTCAGGAGTACCGGGACAAGTTCGCCAACCCCTACGTGGCAGCTTCCAGAGGCTACATCGATGATGTCATCGACCCCAGGGAGACACGCTCCAAGCTGATCAGGGCGCTGCGGATGCTGAAGGACAAGGACTTGTCCAATCCGCCCAAGAAGCACGGCAATATCCCCCTTTGAACGTCTTGAGCGCCACCAGCCGCGAACGGAAGCCGAACGGCCGAATAATCTATTGGATAGGAGGCACTGTACTTTGACGAATGATCGGAATCCGGTGAAGATCACCGACCTTACCTTTCGTGATGGGCATCAGTCCCTGCTGGCAACCCGGGTGAGGACGGAGGACCTGGAAGCCATCGCACCGGAGATGGACGCCGCTGGCTTCTGGTCTATGGAGGTCTGGGGAGGGGCCACCTTCGACGTAATGACCCGCTTTCTCAATGAAGATCCCTGGGAGAGGGTGCGCACCCTGAAGAAGCTGCTGCCGCATACACCCCTTCAGATGCTGCTCCGGGGGCAAAATCTCGTGGGCTACCGTCACTATGCCGACGACGTGGTGAGCGCATTCGTGCATCATGCCGCCGACTGCGGCATCGACGTGTTTCGTGTTTTCGATGCTGTCAACGATGAGCGCAACTTCGAGACTGCGTTCAAGGCTATCAAGGACTGCGGCAAGCACATTCAGGGGACGCTGTCCTACTCCCTCACCGAGCCGAGGCTGGGCGGGCCGGTGTATAACATCGACTACTACGTCAACAAGGCGCGCGCCATTCAGGATATGGGGGCGGACAGCCTGTGTATCAAGGATATGGCCGGGCTTATTGCTCCCGGCGACGCCTATGACCTGGTTGGCGCTCTCAAGCGGGCCCTTAGAATACCTGTTGACCTTCACAGCCACGCCACCAGCGGCATGGCCTGTATGAGCCTGATGAAAGCCATCGAAGCTGGAGTGGATATCGTCGATACCTGCCTGGCTCCCTTCGCCCTGCGCACCTCTCATGCGGCGGTGGAGCCCGTGGTGGTGGCCATGCAGGGCACTCCCCGGGATACCGGGCTCGACCTGAAGCAGCTTCTCAAGCTGGATGAGTATTTCGAGTCCATAGCCCCCAGGTACCGTGATTTCCTGGCCCGGACGGGAATGGCGGTGATTGACACCGGCGTGCTGTGGCATCAAATCCCCGGAGGGATGTTCAGCAATATGGTGGCCCAGCTAAGGGAAGCCGGGGCCCTCGATAGGCTCGATGAGGTCTATGCCGAGTTGCCACGTACCAGGAAGGAGTTGGGCTACCCGCCCCTGGTCACGCCCACCAGCCAGATTGTGGGCACACAGGCGATCAACAATGTGCTCTTCGGGAGATACAAGGTCGTCTCCGAGCAGGTCAAGGACTATGCCTATGGCCTCTATGGCAGGCCGCCTGCCCCTGTCGATCCTGCGGTGCAGCAGATTATTCTCCGTGGCTATGAGCGGGGTCAGGAGCCGATTACCTGCCGCCCCGCCGACATCCTGGAGCCGGAGATGGACAGGGCCAGGAAGGCGACCGGGGACATCGCCAGGGATATTGGCGATGTGCTGACCTATGCACTCTATCCCAGCACCGGGATGAGATTCCTCCGGTGGAAATATGGACTGGAGGAACCGCCGCCGGAGACAAGAGGAAAAACCCTGGAAGATATCGAGCGGGAGGATAGGTTGATGGCCAGGATCAGGGCAGGGGAGCTGGTTGAGGAGAAGGTGGAGGCCGATGTCGATCCGCCTGCTGCGGCCGGGCTGGCAGCGGTGGAGGAAAAGGACCCTGCCCGGGGAATTCCGTTGCTGGCGCCGATGGGAGGAACCATAGTACGCTATCTGGTCGCCGAAGGGGACGAGGTCAAAGAAGGCGATGGCGTGGTAGTCCTGGAGGCAATGAAGATGGAGGTTGTTCTGCCTGCTCCCGGAGGGGGCAGGATCAACAGCATAGGCTTCGAGCCCGGTGAGAAGGTGGGTGCCGACAGCGTGCTGGCAACAATCGTTCAGGCAGATGGGTAAGACGCTGGCGGAGAGGATCCTGGCGGACCGGTCACAGACCGATGCCAGGGCCGGGGATACCGTGGTTGCCGGAGTAGACCTGGCCTTCGTTCAAGACACCACCGGCCCCCTGGCCGTCAGGCAGTTCAGAGAGCTGGGCTTCTCCGGGGTCGCCCGCCCCGACGGTTTGGCTGTCTTTCTCGACCATGCCGCTCCCAGCCCTGCCCGGCAGCTTTCCAATGACCATATCCTGCTGCGCGGCTTTGCCGGCGAGACCGGATGCCATATCACCGAGGTGGGTGACGGAGTGTGCCACCAGTTGGTGGCGGAGCGCTTCGCCAGGCCGGGAGATGTGGTTGTCGGCTCCGATTCGCACAGCGTCACCGCCGGCGGCCTGGGGGCCTTCGCCACCGGCATGGGCTCCAGCGATGTGGCGGTGGCCTTTGCCATGGGCAGGACCTGGTTCCGGGTGCCTGTGACTATCCTCATCGATCTCAAGGGAAACTTTCCCCGGAGAGTCTGTGCCAAGGACCTGGCCCTGTATCTCATAGGCTGGATTGGAGCAGACGGCGCTACCTATAAGGCGCTGGAGTTCGGCGGCGAGGCGCTGTCCCGGATGACCGTGCCTCAGCGTCTCACCGTGGCCAATATGGCCGTGGAGGCCGGGGCCAAGGCCGGTCTCTTCCCTGCGGACGAGGTCACCCGGGAGTTTCTGGTAAGCCAGGGCCGCGGCGATAGCTATCGGCCGCTGCATGCTGATGGCGACGCCGAGTACGAACGGGTTATATCTGTGAACCTGGGTGAGCTTGAGCCCATGGTCTCCCTTCCTCACGTCGTGGACAATGCTGTTGCCGTCGGCCGGACGGCCGGGGTCAAGCTGCAGCAGGTATTCATCGGCACCTGCACCAACGGCCGCCTCGAGGACCTGGCTGTGGCCGCTGATATCCTTGCAGGGAAGAAGAGACATCCCGGTATCAGGCTGTTGGTGGCGCCGGCTTCGCGCCAGGTGCTTTCGCAGGCCCTGGAAGCCGGCTATGTTCAAAGGCTGGTTGACGCCGGGGCCGTCATTCTGCCGCCGGGCTGCGGGGCCTGTCTCGGTCTGCATCAGGGAGTCCTGGGAGACGGGGAGGCCTGCCTTTCCACCGCCAACCGCAACTTCAGGGGCCGGATGGGTAACCCCGAGGCTGTGATATACCTGGCCAGTCCGGCCACGGCTGCTGCCTCGGCACTGACAGGCGAGATCACCGATCCCAGGGAGGTTGTGTAGTTGTCTGACATAATACTCCGAGACCGGGCCGTCAGGCTGGGCGACAGCATCTCCACGGACGATATTATCCCCGGCCGCTTCGCTCACCTGAGGAGCAACCTGCCCCAGCTTGCCGAACACGTCTTCGAGGATGCCCTGCCCGGGTTCACCTCCAGGGTTAAGCAGGCCGGCATCCTGGTGGCCGGCAGGAACTTCGGCCTGGGCTCCAGCCGGGAGCATGCCCCGCTGGTCATTAAGATGGCCGGAGTGAAGGCCGTTGTGGCCGAATCAGTGGCCCGCATTTTCTACCGCAACGCCATCAACCAGGGGCTGCCCGTGTTGCTCTGCGATACCGGTGAGATAAGCGATGGTGACGAGCTGGAGATAGACCTGGCCCGGGGCGTGGTCAGCGACCTGACCTCCGGTGCCAAGCTGGATTGCAGCCCGATGGCGCCGGTGATGCTGGCCATCGTGCAGGAGGGCGGCCTGATTCCGTACATACGGAAGCATAAGGGGTTCCTCGTCCCAGGGGAGAGCGACCAGGAGCACGGTCATGGCGTATGAGGTCACCTTTATCCCCGGGGACGGCATTGGCCCCGAGGTAGCCGAGGCCACCCGGCGGGTGCTGGAGGCCACCGGCGTCGGCTTTCGCTGGGAAGAGGTTGTCATAGGGGCGCGGGCCCAGGAGAGGTTCGGTACTCCTCTTCCTGAGAGCGCGCTGGAGTCCATAAGGAGGCGCAGGGTGGCCCTCAAGGGACCGGTGACTACTCCTATTGGCAGTGGCTTCAGGAGCGTCAACGTGGCTCTGCGCAAGAAGCTGGACCTCTATGCCTGCCTCAGGCCCTGCAGGACCTATCCCGGCGTGCCGTCGCCGTACCGCGACGTGGACATTGTGGTGGTGCGGGAGAACACCGAGGACCTCTACTGCGGCATCGAGTTCGCCGGTGGTGCTCCCGACACGGCGGAGCTGCTGGGACTGGTTGCCCGGAGCACCGGTGAGGAAGTGGCGAAGGAAGCGGCGGTGAGCCTCAAGGTGATATCGCCGCAGGCGAGCGAGCGGATCGTCAGGTTCGCCTTTGAATATGCCCGGCGGAACGGCAGGAGAAAAGTGACGGCAGTCCACAAGGCCAACATTCTCAAGTTCTCCGACGGCCTGTTCCTGGATACCGCCCGCCGGGTAGCCGGGGACTATCCCGACATTGAGTTCGCCGACATCCTGCTGGACGCGGCATGTATGCAATTGGCCAGGAGGCCGCAGCAGTTCGACGTGCTGGTGCTGCCCAACTTCTACGGCGACCTCATCTCCGACCTCTGTGCCGGGCTGGTCGGCGGGCTGGGAGTGGCTCCGGGAGCCAACATCGGGGATGAGATAGCCGTTTTCGAGCCCACCCACGGCAGCGCACCCAAGTACGCCGGGCAGAACAAGACGAACCCCATAGCCATGATGCTCTCCGGGGTGATGATGCTGCGCCACCTGGGAGAGGAGGAGAGTGCGGCGAGGCTGGAGGGGGCCATAGCCGGGGTCATCGCCGAAGGCAGAAGCGTCACCTACGACCTCAAGCCCGAGCCGGACGACCCCACCGCCGCCACCACCAGCCAGGTCGCCGACGCCGTGATAGAACGGCTGGGCAGGAGCGAGACGTAGCTTCTCAGCGCTGCGTCTCGATGCCCTTTCGAGGACTGCTTTGTTTCATACACCCGTAGTGAGCTTTGAAGAACCGGGTTAATTGACACTTGAGCCCCACTGTCGGGAAGAGAAGAGTTTCTTGCAGGACGCACATGGATAATCCGAATCAGAGCGTACTTGACGACGACCGAATCGGCCGGTTACTGCTGAAGCTCTCCCTGCCGGCGTTCTTCGGCATGTTTGCCATGACGCTCTACAACGTGGTGGACACCATCTTCATCGGCCACTACGTTGGCCCTCTTGGTATTGCCGGGCTTTCCATCGTCTTCCCGCTCCAGATGCTCTCGATGGGTGTGGGGATGATGATGGGGATGGGTGGCGCATCGTTGGTTTCGAGGCTGATGGGAGCCGGTAACGTCTCCAGAGCCGAGCGCGCCCTGGGCAATGCCATAACCTCTACCGTCGTGCTGGCCGTCATCATCACGGTAGCCGGTTTGAGCAATATCGACTTCTGGCTCGGCCTCATGGGTTCGTCGGACACCATCCTTCCCTATGCCAGGGAATACATGGCAGTCATTCTTATGGGCGTAGTCTTCCCTACTTCTGCCATGGCGTTGAATAGCCTGGTGAGAGCCGAAGGCAATGCCCGGGTTTCCATGGCGGCAATGATCGTAGGAGCTGTATCGAACATAATACTGGATGCGATATTCATCGTATCGCTCGGCATGGGAATCAAGGGGGCCGCGCTGGCCACCGTGATAGCACAGATCATTTCCGCCGCATACTTGACGAGCTACTACCTCCTGGGAAAGAGCTTTCTCAAAGTTCATTCCCGAAATCTGAGGCTTGAATGGAGTATCTTGAAATCGATTCTTGCCATAGGAGTTGCCTCATTCGCCAGGACATTGGCCACCAGTCTGTCGGTAATCTTTGTGAACAGAATGCTGGTTGCCTACGGCGGCGACTATGCCGTGTCTGCCTTTGGCGTCGTTAACCGCATGATGATGTTCGCCATAATGCCGGGTATCGTCATTGCCCAGGGTCTTCAGCCGATACTCGGCTTCAACTACGGGGCGAGGCGCTATGATAGGGCGCTGCGTGTGATAAAGATAGCCCTGGTGGCGGCAACAAGCTGTTGTCTCATTGCGTTCGCCGTTCTCTACTCCACTCCAGGAACGTTCATTCGTATTTTTACTGCCGATAGCGAGCTGATTTCTCTGGGCTCCTATGCGGCGAGGCGCGTCTTTCTGCTGCTGTTCCTGATAGGCTTCATCATGGTCGGATCTCTCGTCTTCCAGTCAATCGGAAAAGCCACCCAGTCATTCGTCACCGCCGTATCGAGGCCCTTTCTGTTCTTGCTGCCCGCGGTACTCATACTGCCGAGGTTCCTGCAGCTGGACGGCGTGTGGCTGGCATTTCCCGTCGCCGATGCGCTTACATTCCTGCTAACCCTGGTACTTTTCACAGCTCAGGTACGGGAACTCAAGAGGGCTGCTCAGGCAGCTCAATCCAGTTGAGTTCCGGCTGAGGCAACGCTGGAATTGACTCTGCTATACTCTGTCGGCAAGCCCTGTACCGTCCCGCTTCCCGGTAGTACAGCGGCTGCGAGAGAAGGGCCGTGACACAGACTGTTCTGCTGGTCAACAGCAACATCGCCAAACCGCCGGTCAGTCCGGTGGGGTTGGAGTACGTGGGTCATTCCCTCGTTGACGCCGGCATACCCGTCGACATCCTGGACCTCTCATTCGAGGCTGATTGGAAAGCTGCAATCAGGAGAGAGCTCGAGCGCGGTGACCCTCTGTTGGTGGGCCTGCCCGTGCGGAACACTGACGACTGCTGCTTTCTGTCGAGGCGGTCCTTCCTGCCGTGGATCAGCGAGCTCGTCGCAGAGCTGAGGAAGTGGACCGGGGCACCCGTTTTTCTGGGAGGCATCGGCTTCTCGATCATGCCCGATGCCGTGCTCCAGGCCACACAGGCCGACGGCGGCATTGCGGGCGATGGCGAGCAGGGAGCGCTTGCCCTGTACAGGAGTCTCGTTCAAGGAAAGGACTTGAGAGATGTGCCCAACATGGTGTACTGGCTCAAGGGCAGGGTGGTGCGGAATCCGAGAATTGACGTCGACCTTCGCTATTTGCCGGTGCCCCGCCGCCGCCTGTTCGACAACAGGCGTTATGAAGAGCTCGGGGCTCTGGTCGGCGTGGAGACCAAGCGCGGCTGCCCGGAACGGTGCGTCTTCTGTGCCGATCCCGTGGCCAAGGGAAGAAAGTCCCGTCTGAGACCGCCCGACATCGTGGTGGAAGAGCTAAACGACCTTGTGGACCAGGGGGTGTGCTGGTTGCACATGTGCGACAGCGAGTTCAACCTGCCTATTCAGCATGCCAGGGACGTATGCCGGGCCGTAATCGCAGCCGGATTGGGGGACAAGCTCAGATGGTACTGCTACTGCTCCCCTTTCCCATTCGACGGGGAACTGGCCTCTCTCATGACGAGGGCAGGCTGTGCCGGGATCAACTTCGGGGTGGACTCCCTGTGTGACGAGCAGCTTGGGCGTCTGGGCAAGAGCTATTCGGCGGGGGATGTGTTTCGACTGGTTGAGCTGCTCAGAGACGCGGGGCTCAACTACATGTTCGACTTGCTGGTGGGTGGACCGGGGGAGACCGCCACCACCACTCGAGAGACCATTACGCGAGCCGGAGAGTACGACGTGCCGCTGGTTGGCATATCCATGGGGGTGCGCATCTGGCAGGGCACTCCTCTGGCGGAGGCCGTAGCCTCCGGGGCCCTGAGCGAAGGATGTCATCCCGACGCAAAGCACGACCTCTCCGACCCTGTTTTCTATCTGTCTCCACAGCTCGGCAGCGATCCCCTTTCGCTCGTGGACGAGCTTGCGGGTGGCGACAGTCGCTTCCTGATTCTGGCGAAACCTTCGGAGCAGCAGAGCTACAACTACGCCGACGACGAGGGGCTTTCCAGGCTGATTGAAGCGGGTGCCCGTGGCGCGTACTGGGATATCATAAGGCGCTATGGCCGATCCTAGTCACGATGACATGACGGATGCCAAGCACGACCTGGAAGCCTGCTTCGGGTCCGGCTATTTGGCCAGGTACTCGATGATTGCCACACAGAAGTCGGGCAGGTCGTCCGAGTCCCGGCTGCAGAGGATGTTTCCGTCGACCACGACGGGCTCGTCCACAAAGGTAGCCCCGGCGTTCTCGATATCGTCCTTGATGGCGATGTACCCCGTGGCCCTCCGGCCCTTCAGTAGTCCCGCCGAGATGAGGAGCCAGGGACCGCCGCATATCGCGGCCACCAGCTTGCCCTGGCTGTGCATGTCGCGCACGAAGGCCTTCGTGTCTGCATCCTTGCGCAGGTAGTGTGGTGCGAAGCCACCGGGCACGAGCACGGCGTCGTATTCTCCGGCCGACAGCTCCGAGATCGGCTTGATGTCGAATCGCACCCCTTCTTTATGGACGAAGGGCGGCACGGTCAGGCCAAAGCGGCCGGTGATGGGCTTGTCGGGAATGGCGGGGCGTGGGTGGGTGCTGACCTTAAGCGTTCCCAGAGTGACCCAGGCACCCTCTTCGCTCAATCGCAGCATGGGGTAGAATACTTCAAGGTCTTCGAACTCGTTCGAGACAAGGATGACTGCTTTCTTGCCGGATAATCTCATTGATCCTCTCCTCCTGTTCCGTCGTTTCTCTGCGGGGTTGAATACACACGACACGCGCGGCCGCAAGGCCAGGGCAAGACGGCGACATACTGAAGTTGGGAGTTGGGGGGCATAGGCCGCGTCACCGAGGGCATTTGACTGCGGCTCCGCAACATGCCCCGTTTGGAGGCAGCTATCACCTGTTCTTCTCCAGCCCCTTCTCCCTTGCCATTGCCCTGGTGCGCTTGCTTATCTCATCGGCTTTCGAGAGCAGGTAGATCATAGCACCCAGGCACACAAGTAAGAGGCCAAGGCCCACAGGTGATTCCCATCCCAGTACCAGGTACAGGTTCTCCATTTCTCCTCCCTTATTCCTCTATTTCGAGTATTTCGAGCCCTCCAGGGCTTACCGCGTGGCGGTAACTATACCCTGATTGCCGGGAATTGGCCAACGACTCCAACTGCCGCCGCCGGCCAGCAGTTCCGGGAGAGCGAGGGCTAGGAAATGGACGGAAGAACCCGTACAATATAACGACAATCTGTATGGCACTGAAGTCAAGACCGGGCTTTTCGGATTGAGCAGCCTTATTACAGGAAAGGAGGAAACATGGTTAAGATCACTGACGACATGCGGGAGATTGTGGGCAGGGCCAAGGGATGGGCGCTGGCAACGGTGGATAAGGAAGGAGTTCCCAATGTCGTCCCCATCGGTAATGCCAAAGTCCTGTCTGACACTGAGATCCTGCTCACCGACAACTTCATGAACAAGACCGTTGAGAACATAAAGGCCAACCCGGACAAGGTGGCTGTTTCGGCATGGGACTGGGAGACGGTCCAGGGCTGTCAGTTCAAAGGCACGGCAAGGATTGAGACCTCCGGAGAGATATTTGAGGAGGCAGTCCATCTGGCCAAGTCCAAAGCCAGGGCCAGGATGACCCTGCTGGAAGCCCCCAGGGCCAGGGCCGAGCTTGTGGCGCGCATACCCCGGATTGGGCCGAAGGGCGCTGTCATCATAACGGTGAAGTCGATCTATATGACCTCGCCCGGTCCCGGCGCCGGGAAACAGGTGGCGTAAAAGCAGCGGCGCCCGGCGGGCGTTGTCATAGACCGACTGCGCAGAGATGACTGGTTCCGGGTGGTACACAGTGGTCTGTTGCCTACCGGCTCCACAGTCGAGGCGATGCTAGCCGCGGCAGCCCGTCGGCTTGCGACCAGGTTGATGCCCGGACTCCCCAGGAGTACCATTGGGGCCGGAGTTGCCAGAGAGTGTCTTGACGAAGAAAAGAGGCCGACCTGGCCCATCTGTCAGCTCTTTTCTGCAAGGGGCATAGTGGTAGTCCGTCCAGGCTTTTCCAGGGGGGGAGTTTATTGACAACTGGGGGCAGAAAGCTCTCCAGAGTATTTTTTGGTTGGTGGACTGTTCTCGCCGGCAGTCTTGTTTCCGCGTGGGGCATTGGCTTTCATGTTCATGGCTTCTCCGCACTATTCAAACCCATAGCTGCAGAGTTCGGCTTCAGTCGGGCAGCCACATCCGTTGCCACCAGCATTGGAAAGATCGGCTTTGGGCTCCAGTCGCCGCTAACGGGGTGGCTTGTCGACAGATTCGGGCCGAGATTCGCGATGGCTATAAGTGTGTTCATCGCCGGCTTAGGTCTCATACTAATGGACTTCGTGAATTCACTCTGGACTTTCTATGTAGTCTAAAAAATCATATTAAAAACAAACATCAACATCAAATTAGAACTACCATTAAACAAGGCAATAGCGAGCT
>DAOUEN010000030.1:0-7542 GCA_034430415.1 Dehalococcoidia bacterium | reverse complement strand
GGAGCCCTTCAGCTCGGAGCGCACCTTCGGCGTCCTGTTCGTCCCCCGGGCCAGGGCCGAGTCTCTCTTCGACATGAACGGCCTGGTCAACGAGATCAGCCTGGCCCTGGACGAGGAGGCGGACCACAGCGCCGTGTTTGGCCAGGTGGAGCGGATCCTCCAGCGCTACCACATCAAGCGAATGAGCTCCAAGAACGAGCCCCTGACCATCAGCGCCAGGAAGATAGACGTTATTCAGGGTGCTCGCAGCGCCTACGTGATAGAGAGAGAGGACCAGGTGAGCAACAACTTGCTCAAGCAGGACCTGGATGGGTTCAAGCAAATGGCCGTGCTGTTCCCCACCGTCTTTCTCTCCATGGCTGCCCTGGCCATCTACGTCCTTCTCAGCCGCCTGGTGGAGTCACAGCGCGTGCAGATAGGGCTGATGCGCGCCCTGGGATACGGCAAGCTCCGTATCCTGCTCCACTACATGGCCTTTGCCCTGGTGGTCGGCGTCGTCGGCTCGGTCATCGGGGCGGTGGTAGGCGGTGCCATCGCCGATTGGCTGACCGCAGTGTATGCCGAAGACCTCAAGATCCCGTTCATCATCGTCGAGCCGCACTGGAACGTGGTCGGCGTCGGCATGATCATAGGAATCGGGGTCCCTCTGATGGCCGGCCTGCTGCCGGCGTGGGCCACGGCCAGGATGCGCCCCGCCGAGGCCATGCGTCCTCCCACCCCTCCCCCCACACACCGCACCATGCTCCAGATCCTGTTCCCTTTCCTTCCCCTGCTTCCCAGCATGCTCAAGCTGCCCCTGCGCAACGTCTTCCGCAACTTGCGCCGCAGCCTCTTCATGGCTACGGGAGTGGCCTCGGCGATGACCATGATCCTCATATCCATGGCCTTCGTGGACGCCATGGACTGGATGATGTCCACTCAGTTCGACCGTATCCAGCAGTACGACGCCAGGGTCATCTTCCAGGGCACGGCAGGGGCGGCGACCGCCTCCTATATCGAGCGCCTCCAGGGCGTACAGGAAGCCGAGGCAATCCTGGAGGCGCCCTACCGCCTGAAGTACGGGGGGCAGTCACGCGATACCAGCCTCATGGGGCTGGAGGAAGGCTCCACCATGTACACCCTCCTGACGCCCGACGGCTCCCCCACCAGCGTCGTCCCCGACGGCGTGCTGCTCACCTCTTTCCTGAGTCATAAGCTGGCCGCCGCCCCGGGGGACACGCTGCACCTGGAGCCCATCATCGGCTCCGTCGGCGACGCCGAGATGAGACTGGCAGGCTTGATCGATGAGCCCTTCGGAGGCAGGGCATATGTGCCCCTGAAGGATGCCCAGGAGCTGCTGCGCCTGCCGGGGGCGGCTACCGGCGTGCTCCTCCGCTTCGAGGGGCCGCCGTCGGCCGGACTCCTGGAAAGGATCTACAAGCTCCCCGAGACCGCTTCCATCGAGCTCGCCGGCGAGGTGGAGAGCTTTATCGACGAAATGATGGGCTTCTTCTGGGTCTTCATCGGCGTGATGCTGGCTATTAGCTTCGCCCTGGGAATGGCCATCATCTTCAACGGGGTAACGGTAAACGTGCTGGAACGGAGGCGGGAGATCGCCATCATGCGCGCCGTCGGTATGAGCAACTTCAGGCTCAGCCTTGTCCTCAGCCTGGAGAACCTGCTCATCGGCTGCCTGGGGGTCGCCATGGGTCTTCCCGGCGGCTACTACCTCACCAGCTACTTCATGCAGCAGTTCGAGTCGGACATCATGAGCATGCCCATGGTCATCTATCCCAGGTCTTACGTCATCGCCGGCCTGTCCGCGGCCATCATCCTGTTCGTGTCCCAGATACCCGCCATCCGGCAGGTCTGCCGCATGAGCCTGCCCACGGTCACCAAGGACTGGGCGGAGTAGCGACAACGGAGAGCCCGTAGGAGAAATCCCTTGAAAGTCATCGGCGCTGTGGGACAGAACGGGTCGGGGAAGGACGAGGTGACGAAGCACGTCCATAGCCGCTACGGAGTGCCTCTCCTGTCAAGCGGCGATATGGTAAGGGAAATCGCCGCCACGGAAGGCCTGGAGCCCACCAGGGCCAACCTCCAGACTATCTCGGAGCGGTACTTCCGCCGCTCGGGCAGGGGCTGTTTCATAAGGCTGATAGCGGAGCGGATACGCCACAACGGATGGGACTTCGCCGCAATAAGCGGAATTCGGTCGCTCGAGGATGTCGCCATACTGAAAAACGCCTTCGGCGAAGACTTCATCCTGATTCACGTCTATGTCACCGATCCGCGTGTCCGCTACGGCAGGATGCGTGAACGCGGCGAGGAGAGAGACCCCCACACGTACGAGCAGTTCATCCGCCAGGACGACGCGGAGGAAGGGCTATTCCACATCAGCGAAGCCTGCTCCACGGCAGATTACTCCCTGGCCAACGATGGCACGCTTGACGACCTGCACCGGGCACTCGACAGGCTGATATCAGACGAAGAACTCCTGCCTACCCGGCTGTAGAGCCGGGCGGCGGACTCCCCGGGCTGCCGGTCAGCCGGCGGCGGGAGGGGGCTGGTCCGGAGCTTGCCCTTCTCCCGGGCGGCGGACTTGCCTCACCTGGGGTATGTACACGATCCTGAGCGGTATCCTGGTCATGCACAGCTCACCCAGATACACATCAAACCAGTGCACCCCCGGCGTATCGAACTTCATCCGCATGTTGACCACCACGTCTGTGCTGCGGTCCTCCTCCCCCTCGAGGTATATCGTCCGCTGGAAGGGCGTGGGGCTCTCGCCGGAAGGCTTCACCAGCCTGATTTGAAGGTCGTAGGCCCCCCGCGCCCACCCTGACTTCAACTTGATCAGCAGCGTCAGGGGATACTCGAAAGGCTCCATCTCCTTCGCCGGGCTGGGGCCAACCATGGTGCGCGTGATGCGGTCGACAAAGCGGATGGCCGATTTCACGCCATCCTTTTCGTCCAGTACCCTCTCGCAGAGACAGGCGGCTACCAGATACGGACCCTGTTCCAGCGGCATGTCTGCTGCCATAGCTCTCCTCCTGACGGCTCCCGCGCTGCCTGCCGTCAACTCCGCTGATTATAGCACATGCCCCATCGGCCGCACGGCTGTCTTCTCCCGCCACCTCAACCTCCCGCCAGCCCGGGCCGCCGGATCTCAGTTCCAGATGTCACGGATGCGGGCGGAGATGTCCTCCGCGGGCTCCAGCGAGAAGGACCTGTCTCCCTCGCCCTCTGCCTCACCCCAGCTCATCTCCTCCATGGTACTCACCACTTGCGGGGTGAAGAAGCGGCTGCGCTGGGCGTAGCTGTGCCGGTCCGACAGCCCGCCGGCCGTGGCGTAGAAGCGCACCGGCCACAGGACATAGAGGAAGTCGCGCGCCCGTGTCATGGCCACGTAGGCCAGCCTCAGCTCCTCGTCTATCTCTGCGTCGCTGCCCGTGGACATGTCCGAGGGCAGGCAGCCGTCGGCGGCGTGAATCAGATAGACCGCATCCCACTCCAGGCCCTTAGCCGAGTGAATGGTGGAAAGCACCAGCCAGTCCTCGTCCTTGATGGGAGGCCCGGCAAGGTCGCCCGTCGATACCGG
The DNA here is from genome assembly GCA_034430415.1 of Dehalococcoidia bacterium. Classification (GTDB taxonomy): domain Bacteria; phylum Chloroflexota; class Dehalococcoidia; order GIF9; family AB-539-J10; genus JADFUZ01. Next base: position 3,962 of record DAOUEN010000030.1, on the reverse strand, counting down.
CGGGTCCAGAACCAGGTCGTCGAGAAAGCGCCGGCGCGACGTATAGCCGGTGGCAAGCTGCTCCAGGTGCTCGATATCTCTCTCCCTCGGCTCGGGATTCTCGTAGTTCCGCCTCAGCAGAGGAGCATAGAAACGGCGTATCCTCTCGATCTGGACGGAAGGCCCCTCGTCCTTCATCCCCGCCATGTCCTGTACCAGCAGGGCTAGCTGGGATATCTCGTCCCGCGCCGCCGCCGGGGCCTTGAAGGTGGCAATGGATGCAGGCTTGTAGCCGCTGCTGGCAACATGCTCGAACGCAGCCGCTGCTGTGGCCGAACCCACGCCGTTGAGCAACTGCAATATCCTGAACCAGGCGATCTCATCGCGCGGGTTCTCCAGGATCCGCAGAATGCTGATGACATCCTTGATATGTGCCGCTTCCAGGAAGCGCAGCCCTCCGTACTTGTGAAACGGGATATTCTTACGCGTCAACGCCAGTTCCAGCGATGCCGAGTAGGACGCCGCGCGGAAGAGAACGGCCTGCCGCCGCAGCGGGACCCCCTGCTCGTAGTGCTCCAGCACCCGGCGGATAACTGCCTCGTCCTCGTGGTCCTCGTCCGAGCAGGTGATTAGCTGCGGGCGCTGGCCGCCCCGGCGGCTGGACCACAGCTCCTTGGAGTACCGCTCACGCGCCTGGGCCACAACGTGGTTGGTGGTCTCCAGTATGGGCTCGTACGAGCGGTAGTTCTGGTCCAGTGTGACCACCCTCGTTCCCGGGAACTGCACCGGGAAGTCCAGCATATTGCGCACGGTGGCACATCGGAAGCTGTAGATGCTCTGGGCGTCGTCCCCGACCACCATCAGGTTCTTGTTCTGACGCCGCATCCTCGCCAGGATGCCCGCCTGAATGCGGTTGGTGTCCTGGTACTCGTCCACCAGGATATGGTCGAATCGTCCCCCCACCGAGTCCCCCAGATGTTCGTCCTCCAGCAGGTAGTACAGGTACAGCAGGAGGTCGTCGTAGTCCAGGACCTGCTGCTTCTGCTTGCGTTCAACGTAAGCGCGGAACAGGGCGGTCAACTCGTCCCGCCACGTCAGGCACCAGGGAAAGTTCTTCTTCAGCACCAACTCCAGGTCCTCGTCTCCGTTGATGCGGCGGGAGTATATGTCCAGGCAGGTGGCCTTGCGGGGAAAGCGCCTGTCCTTGCTGGAAAGAGACATCTGGGTGCGGACAACGTTGAGGAAGTCCTCCGCATCGGCGCGGTCAATGATGCTGAACTCGGGAGAAAGCCCGGCCGACTGGGCGTATATCCTCAGGATGCGGTTGGCGAAGGCGTGGAAGGTGCCTCCCCAGACACGGTTCACCGCCCCGGTCCGGCCCGAGGCTGCCGAGGGAGCACGCTTGAGCATCTCCTCGGCGCCGCGGCGGGTGAAGGTCAACAGCAGGATGCGCTCGGGCTTGATGCCCTGCGACATCAGATATGCCACCCTGTAGGCCAGCGTCCTGGTCTTGCCGGTGCCCGCTCCGGCGACGACCAGCAGCGGTCCGTCGCCGTGGGTCACCGCCTCGAGCTGCCGCGCGTTCAGGTCTCCGAGCCACGACCGCGTGTCTTCTTCCATTCCGGCCACAGCACAATTCTAGCACGCGCCGGGCCGGCAGGCCCTGGCGCCGATGCCCCGCCACTGGTGTACAATATAGCCGGAGGTAAGCTATGAAATCGCTGACTGAGTACCTGTGGTTCCATACCCGGGAGCTTCACGACTACATCAACATCACCGAGCAGGTAAGAGACGTGGTGAATCGCAGTGGCATAACGGAGGGTTTCGTCCTCGTCTCGGCCATGCATATCACCGCCGGCGTCTATGTGAACGACGCCGAACCGGGGCTGATAGCCGATATCGACGAATGGCTGGAGAAGCTGGCGCCATTCCGCCCCGACTACAAGCACCATGCCACCGGCGAAGCTAACGGGGACGCTCACCTGAAGAGCCTGTTGATTCACCACGAGGTCATCGTCCCCGTAACCCAGGGCAGGTTGGACTTCGGTCCCTGGCAGCAGATATACTACGCCGAGTTCGACGGCCAGCGGAGGAAGAGGGTCCTGGTCAAGGCGGTCGGCGAGTGAGGCTGCCGGGGCTCCTTCAACGCAGAGCCGGCACGGTGAAAGTTCCCCGGGAGGCGAACCGATGAAACAGAGAGTGGCGATTTCACAGGTACAGGCGGGCGATGTCGACGGCGCTGTGCGCCGGGCGATCGGCCTTGCCGGCGGCCTGGAGGAGCTGATTAAGAGCGACTCCAGGGTGGTGGTGAAACCCAACCTGTGCCAGCCGCAGCCCTCGGGCACCGGCATCGTGACCGATGCCCGCGTCACCGAGGCCGTCACCAGGATGGTGCTCGACATGGGGCCGGCGTCGGTGGTCATAGCGGAAGGCTCCATTGCCAGCTTCGACGGCGAGAGCGTCAGCACCGAGGAGTGCTTTGAGGTATCGGGCACTGCCGATGTGGCCCGCAGGCTGGGAGTTGAGACGCGCTACCTCAACAGCGACGCCGTCGCGGAGGTCGCCGTACCCCAACCCCTGGTCATGGACCGGGTGAAGGTAGCCAGGACAATGCTCGACTGCGACGTCATCGTCAGCATCCCTGTTCTCAAGAGCCACATCAGGGCCAATGCCACCATCAGCGTCAAGAACATGTGGGGCGTCCAGCCCGGGGCGGCCAAGCGCGAGGGGCACCGGCGGGGGCTGGACCTGGCCATCATCGACCTCCTGTCGGTGCTGCGTCCCGCCTACGCCGTCATAGACGCCATCCTCGCCCTGGAAGGGCTATGGCGCTACCCTGAGGATGCCCGCCAGCTGGACCTGGTGATAGCCGGCAGCGACCCTCTGGCGGCGGATATCGTGGGCTGCTCGCTCATGGGAGTGCCCGTCGCCCGGGTGCGGCACCTGGACTACCTCACCCGCCGGGAGGATGCCGTGACCGGCCTGGAGCAGATAGAGGTCCTCGGCGAGCCCCTGGAGAAGCACCGCCGGCAGTTCAAGACGGCCTTCGACGCCTTCCTCGAGGGCTTCCCCGGCGTCCGCGTCCTTCAAGGCGGCTCCTTCTGCAGCGGCTGCGTGCACGAGATAGTGACCGCCCTCCGCCACATCAAGAACGCCGGCTACGAGAGGGACATAGAAGGGCTCAGCATCCTTGTGGGGAACCCCTCTCAACCACCCGCCGCGGCCAAGACCGCCGTCCTGGGCACCTGCTCTGAGGGACTGGCGAGGCTCGGCGCCTACGCCGCCGGCTGTGCGCCCACCGAGGACGCCGCCATCCAGGCCCTGTGCGAGGCCTGCGGAGCCGACCCGGCAAGGGTAAGGGCCAGCCGCGACGAGACGCGCCGCCGGTGGTGGGAGTCGACCGCTGCCCTTCTTCTGCGCTAGGGGCCCCCTGCGCGTCTCTCTTTCAGGCCCGGTTTGATGCGGGCCCCCTATCCCTGCTACCATATCGCTTCGCCGTGCCCGGCAGGCGGTGCGGTACCGAAGACAGGGAGCCGACCTTTGGACGTCATCGAAGCCATACACGCGAGAAAGAGCATCAGGGGCTACCGGCCCGATCCCGTCCCCCGAAAGATACTGGAGGAAATCCTGGAGGTCGCCAATCGCTCGCCATCGGCCTCCAACGTCCAGCCCTGGGAGATCGCTGTTCTCACCGGCAGAGTGCTGGAGCAGGTCAAGCGGCGCAACATTGAGCTGCTGGAGTCCGGCGCCACCCCCGGCTTCGACACCGAGTCTCGGGACCTCCAGGGCGCGTACCGGAGGCGCAAGGTGGAGCTCGCCATCCATCTCTTCGACCTGATGGGAATTGCCCGGAAAGACAGAGAGCAGCGGGCCGAGTGGAATAAGAAGGGGTTGCGCTTCTTCGACGCCCCGGCAGCGTTCATCCTCTATGCCGAGGATTTCCTGGATGCCCTGCGCACCGAGTTCGACATCGCCCTCATCAC
>DAOUEN010000029.1:0-5421 GCA_034430415.1 Dehalococcoidia bacterium | reverse complement strand
TATTGCCGTAGGTAGTGCCAAACGAAACCGCTGCTGCCCGCACCAGATCATTGAAGTTCCTCCCACAGGGAGCGAAGGAGGCTGACAATGCTGCTGGTCATCGACGTCGGAAACACCAGCATAAACCTGGGTGTATTCGATGGCGATGCCCTGCCATTCACTTGGCGCCTAACGACCGGAATTGACCGCTCAACAGATGAATATGGTTCTCTGCTATTCACCCTGCTTCAACGCCAAGATTTGTCAGTCTCCAGAATCACCGGGGCAGCTCTGTGTAGCGTCGTTCCTCCCCTAGCCCTGATATTTCGGGAGGTATGCCAGAAGTATTTGGGCGTTTCACCGTTGGTGGTTGAACCTGGAATCAAGACGGGCGTGCGCATTTGTATGGACAACCCTCGCGAGGTCGGGCCTGATCGTATTGTAAACGCTGTTGCCGCTCATCGCCTTTATGGAGAGCCGCTAATCGTCATCGACTTCGGCACTGCTACTACCTTCGACGTCGTCTCCGAGGGAGGAGATTACCTCGGCGGAGCCATCGCCCCGGGGATCAGCATAGCCAGTGAAGCATTGTTCACGCGCACCGCCATGCTCCCACGAATCGAACTAAGCCACCCCAAACAGGCTATCGGCAGGAACACCGTGTCCGCCATGCAGTCAGGCATTATCTTCGGTTACAGTGGTCTTGTCGAGAACATCATCAAGCGAATCAAGATGGAGTTGGGATGCGAAGCTAGAGTGGTGGCAACAGGTGGCTATGCCCATCTGGTAGCTGACGACATACCGGCAATAGAGGTGATAAACCCCGATCTATCACTGGTCGGATTGCATCTCATTTACGAAATGAATAAGATAGGGGAGTAGCTAGGAGCAGATCGTGCTGAGAGGAAAAACCATTGTGCTAGGAGTCGCGGGAGGCATTGCCGCCTACAAAGCTATATACATTGCCAGCCTGCTAACTCACTCAGGTGCCAATGTGGATGTAGTTATGACTGAGGCAGCCACCAAGTTCGTAGCTCCGCTGTCTTTCCAAGCCATTACGCGAAGGCCCGCGCTCACTGAGATGTTTGAGCTGGATTCCCAATCCAACATCCAGCACATATCCCTGGCTCAAGCCACGGATCTCATGGTTATTGCTCCGGCTACGGCTAATATCATCGCCAAGCTGGCTGCTGGCCTTGCCGACGACCTGCTGTGCTGCACCGTCCTCGCAAGCAAGTCACCGGTAGTCCTCGCGCCAGCCATGGATACGAATATGTACGAGAACCCCATCACTCATGACAACCTCGCCAAGCTAATGGCGCGTGGCTTCGTTATCGTTCCGCCTGCCACAGGCACGCTTGCCTCTGGAAAGGAAGGCCCCGGAAGACTCGCAGCCGCCGCTGACATTGTTGCCACTGTCTGCCAAGTACTGGGAAGGGCAGGAGACCTGGCCGGCAAACGTGTCGTGGTGACCGCAGGTGGCACCCAAGAACCCATCGACCCCGTTCGCTGTATAACCAACCGCTCCTCAGGAAAGATGGGCTATGCTCTTGCTGAGGCAGCGCGTGACAGAGGGGCTGAGGTAACGTTAATAACAGCCTCCACTTCCATTCCCAAGCCAGTCAACGTCAGCATAATCGATGTCCGTACAGCCCACGAGATGCAAGAAGCCGTAGCGAATGCCACTCCACAAACCGATGCCCTGATAATGGCGGCTGCCGTCGCCGATTATCGCCCCAAACACACCACCAAGGACAAGATCAAGAAGGAAATCGCTGAACTAACTTTGGAATTGGAGCGCATCCCCGATATCCTGACCAGCACACAAGGGGACTTTGTGAAAGTGGGTTTTGCTGCTGAGAGCACCAACCTCATAGAGAACGCTGGTCGAAAGTTGCGGCAGAAAGAACTTGACCTTATCGTGGCCAATGACATCACTGCCAGTGATAGCGGCTTCGGCGTCGACAATAACCGAGTCACGATAATTGATAAGGCGGGCACCACTGATAGCTTGCCTCTTCTACCCAAGCGAGAGGTAGCCGACAGAATTCTGGACAAGGTGGCGAAGCTAATAGGGCGAAGCCAGTAGAACAGGGCTGCGCCCGAGGGACAATGGCAGTTGCCCGCCGATCAGCACTTGCCAACACCCAACAGCAATATGCCTTAAAGGGAGTGACGCAAAGTATGTCCCAAATGTCGAAGGCCTACGAGCCAGGCAAGATAGAAGAGAAGTGGTATGACTTCTGGCTGGATAGGGGTTATTTCACACCTAGGATAGACCCCAAAAGGAAGCCCTTCGTGATCACCATGCCTCCTCCCAACGTCACAGGCGAGCTTCACTTGGGTCACGCTCTGACGACTTCACTAGAGGATATCATGACCAGGTGGCACCGGATGAGAGGAGAGCCCACCTTGTGGCTACCCGGAACTGACCATGCTGGAATCGCCACACAAGTCCTCGTAGAGCTGGAGTTGGCCAAGCAAGGGCTGACCAAGACCGATATAGGCAGGCAGAGATTTCTGGAGATGACCTGGGAATGGGCAAACAAGAGCAGGAAAAGCATCAATCGTCAGCACCAACTCCTGGGAGCCTCCTGCGATTGGACGCGCGATTGTTTCACACTCGACGAAGGCCCAAGCAGAGCGGTGCGCACCGCTTTCGTCCGACTCTATCACAGAGGCCTGGTGTACCGAGGAGAAAGAATGACAAATTGGTGCCCCAGATGCCAGACCGCTCTCTCTGACCTCGAGGTCGAGCATAAGGACATCACCGGACATCTCTACTATGTCCGCTATTCTCTGGCGACCAGAGAAGGTTTCATCACCATAGCCACCACCCGCCCGGAAACCATCTTCGGCGACACTGCTGTAGCAGTGAACCCCACAGACCAACGCAACAAGGATTTGACAGGGGAAGCAGCGATTTTGCCCATTATTGACAAACGGGTGCCGATCATCGCCGACGAAGCCGTTGATCCCTCCTTCGGTACCGGGGCACTCAAGATAACTCCGGCACATGACCCGACGGACTTTGAGGTCGCTCAACGACACCACCTGCCACTGGTGAACATCATGAACCCCAATGCCACCATGAACGAGAACGCTGGGCCATACAAGGGATTCGACCGCTTTTCGTGCCGGGAGAAAATGGTAGCTCGCTTAAGGGACGCAGGGTTACTGGAGAAAGTCGAACCCTATCTCCACTCAGTGGGCCATTGCACTCGCTGCAACACCCTGGTTGAACCCAGAGTGAGCATGCAGTGGTTCGTCAATACACAACCTCTGGCCAAGGCGGCGATTGCAGCCGTCAAAGATGGCAGAATCACCATCATTCCGCAGCATTTCAGCAAAGTGTATTTTGAGTGGATGGAAGACATAAAGGACTGGTGCATCAGCCGACAACTCTGGTGGGGCCACCGTATCCCGGTGTGGTACTGCCAACATTGCGGCAAAGTAACCGTATCGGTGGAGCAACCGGATGCCTGTCAGCATTGTGGTTCACAAGAGATCACTCAGGATCCTGACGTGCTTGATACCTGGTTCAGCTCAGCCTTGTGGACGCACTCCACATTAGGGTGGCCTGCCAACACCGGCGACCTCAGCTATTTCTATCCCACCTCTGTAATGGAGACCGGCTACGATATCCTCTTCTTCTGGGTCGCCAGAATGATCATGATGGGACTAGAAGATACAGGCCAGGTCCCCTTCCGCACTGTCTACCTTCACGGATTGCTGCGAGACGAACATGGCGACAAAATGAGTAAACTGCGAGGCAACGTCATCAACCCCACCGAAGCCATATCTCAGTATGGTGTCGATGCCCTTCGCCTTGCCTTGACCACGGGCAGCTCTCCAGGAAATGACATCAACCTCGGCAAAGGAAAGCTGGAATCTAGCCGTCACTTCGTGAATAAGTTGTGGAATGCCAGTAGATACATTCTCAACAGCATAGACGCCGAAGCTGCAAGAGGCAGAGCGTTGCCATCAGCAGACACCCATAGTGCCAAGACTGTAGAGGATCGCTGGATACAAAGCAGGCTGAACCGCCTTATCGGCAACGTCAGCAGGCTTATGGAGCATTTCCAGTTTGGGGAAGCAGGGTGGCAGATCTACGATTTCCTGTGGTCAGAATTCTGCGATTGGTACATCGAGATAGCCAAGATACGCCTTCGGGATATGGGCTCGGCAGTCCCCACCGACGGGGACACCTCAGAAGATTCTCCTCTGCCCTTACTGGCAACTACACTGGAGAAGTCCTTGCGGCTGTTGCACCCTTTCATGCCCTTCGTAACCGAAGAACTGTGGCAACGGCTCAGTGAGCGTGTTGCAGACAGGAGCGAGATGTCAGACTCGCTAGCGATAGCTCCCTATCCTACCGCTCATGAGGATCTGCTAGATCCCCAGGCCGAACGAGCCATGAATGCGACAATTGACATTATTCGCTCGGTTCGCAAGGCCCGGACAGAACACCAAGTAGAGGCGCACCAGTGGATTGGATGCCGAGTCTATTCTGGTCAACTCCTAACTGACATTGCCTCTCAAGCAAGATTCATAGAAACACTGGCTCGAGCGCGCCCGCTGGCTGTACTGGATCGGCACGACCGGAAGCCTCAAGGAGGAGAGGAATTCGTTCTGGTACTGAAAGAGGCCGAGGTGGTGTTAACAAAGGCAGGTATGGCAGATCAACTCACAGCCAAAAGGCAGTTGATGGCGGAAAGCAAGTCAATTCAAGCCAGGGTTGCCCAGGTCGCTGCACGGCTCGATGACAGCGCTTTCCAGACAAAAGCACCCCCTCGAATTGTCGAAAGGGAGAAACATAAACTAGCTGCCCTTGAAGACACCCTGCGCAGATTGCAGTCGGAGCTATCTCAGCTCGAGTGAGAGACATTCCGCCCCTTCGATGCTACATCGTGATGCAGTTTTGCCAGGGCCTTCTTCGTATCACTGGCAACGCGAGATTTGTCACATGTGTTCAGACGCAGTTTGAACAGCCAATAGGTGAACTCCTTGGCTTCCCCAAGGTACAGGGACTTGCTCTTGGGCAAACGTTTCTCTCTCCTGAAGCGGTCCAGCAATTCTCCTTCGCCAGCACCATAGATCTGATGATACGCCTCATCAACCACCCCACCGTCTCTGGTCAAGCCTGACACCCTCTTCTTCTTCCGGATTTCATCAATAGTGGCTTGAAGCAGAACCTCTTCCACAAGAACGCCGTAGAGATAGTTCAGATACGCTTTGTATTTGGAGTCGCCAATCAATTCCCCAAACTCCTCCTTGGTCAACTTCACTGGTGGCCGATCGCGGAAAAGGAGATCAGTTAGTTCAGCTTCTGGAATCAAGCCGTCGATCTCCTCACATAATCTTTCGGCCAGAGCCAACCAGTCAAAAGCTTCCCCGCCAACAAGATAGCGATGATGTCGTCCGTCGTAGTCTTCTTCGGGA
>DAOUEN010000028.1:0-2652 GCA_034430415.1 Dehalococcoidia bacterium | reverse complement strand
TCGCCAGCTATGACTTCGATTTCCAAATGTCCCTCCCGCCTGATCAAGGGATTGCGAACCCTTATTTTACTCCCTTTGACCGTGGAATTGAAGAGGTCAGAACAGAGACTTCAGGGCGAAATGGAATCCTCGCCCTTCCTCAGATCAATAATGCGGTCACGAAGCATGGCAGCTTTCTCAAATTCCAAATTCTTGGCCGCTGACTTCATTTGAGATTCAAGCTGCTTGATCAACCGAAGTACCTCTTCCCTTGAAACAGAGCTGACCTCGTAGGGGGCTCGACTCTCGGCCACTGCCCGTACGTGATCGGTTATGTCCTTGATTGCCTTCCTGATTCCCCGCGGTGTTATTCCACGTTCGTCGTTGTAGGCCCGCTGAATTCTGCGTCGCCGGGAGACCTCCTTCATAGCATCGCGCATGGAAGTAGTAATAGAGTCAGCGTACATAACTATGTGGCCGTTAATATGTCTGGCAGCGCGCCCCATCGTCTGAATGAGAGCCTCTTGAGATCGGAGGTAGCCCTCTTTGTCGGCATCGAGTATGGCCACCAGGCTCACCTCCGGTAAGTCCAACCCCTCACGAAGCAAGTTGATACCCACAACTACGTCATAAACACCCAGTCGCAGATCACGAAGGATCTCCACTCTTTCCAGAGTCTCCACCTCCGAATGAAGGTAGTGGATCTTTATTTCCATTTCCCTCAGATAATCGCACAAGTCCTCAGCCATCCTCTTGGTTAAAGTGGTGACCAAGCAGCGCTCTCCTCTCTCCACCCTTTTCCTTATCTGATAGATAAGGTCATCAACCTGACCTGTAACTGGCTTCACCTCAACGCTGGGTTCCAGGAGACCCGTAGGTCGAATCAACTGCTCAACCACCTGCCGGCTATGCTCATGCTCATATGGCTTTGGCGTGGCCGAAACATAGACCACCTGGTTGATGCGGGCTTGGAATTCCTCAAACTCCAGAGGGCGATTGTCCAAGGCTGAGGGAAGTCGAAAACCGTAGTCGATCAAAGTCCGCTTACGAGAAATGTCCCCGTGATACATGCCTCTTATCTGGGGTAGAGTTATGTGGGATTCGTCGATGAACAGCAGGAAATCGTCGGCGAAATAGTCCAGCAGAGTCCAAGGCGTGCTCCCTGGAGCCCGCCGCTGGAGGTGTCGTGAGTAGTTTTCGACTCCAGTGCAATAGCCTACCTCCTGGAGCATTTCAATGTCATAGTTGGTCCGAGCCTCAAGCCTCTCGGCTTCGACGAGTTTATCTCGAGACCTCAACTCCGCGAGCCTGTCCTCCAGCTCAGCTCTGATATCCTCTATTGCCGCCATCAGCTTCCCGTAGGGCGTGACGAAGTGCTTAGCCGGATAGATATCCACCTGGTCAACATAAGCCAGCATCTCACCAGTAAGGGGATCAATCTCAACAATGCGATCAATCTGATCCCCCCAGAATTCAATTCTCAGGGCTGTCTCCTCATAGGCTGGCAGGATTTCAATTGTGTCACCCCTGACACGAAACCTGCCCCTGGCAAGCTCAAAATCGTTTCTCTCGTACTGCATCTGCACAAGCCTGCGAACCAGCCCATCCCGCTTGTGGCTACCATCTCTCTTAACCGTGACTGCAAAGCTACGGTATTCCTCCGGGGGGCCCAGGCTATAGATGCACGAAACCGAGGCTACGACAATAACATCGCGGCGGGTGAGGAGATTCCTGGTCGCTGCATGGCGTAGCTTGTCGATCTCCTCATTGATATCAGTTTCTTTCTCGATATAGGTGTCCGTGCTAGGGATATATGCCTCTGGCTGATAATAGTCATAATAACTGACGAAATACCCCACGGCACTCCCGGGAAAACACTCCTTGAACTCCGTAGCCAGTTGTGCGGCCAGCGTCTTGTTATGGCAGATGACCAGCGTTGGCCTTTGCACCCTCTCGATCGTGTTGGCCATGGTGAAGGTCTTGCCGCTGCCCGTAACGCCGAGTAGAGTCTGAGCCCGGTAGCCTTTCTCCAGCCCTTCGACCAGTCTATCCACCGCTTGGGGCTGGTCACCGGTAAGGGGAAAAACAGAGACTAACTTGAATTCAGACATTGCAGACTATCCACCGCGACCAGAGGCTGCACCTCGCGTTTCCCACCCAACCACCAGAAGCATCAACGGGTCAACTGCAATCCGCCACATTCGGCTGCTGCCAGCGGCTCCCCAACCAATGTGGCCGACCCGTCAGTCTCACAGCCAGGCTCGGTCCCCAGCGTCACTTTGGTCGCCTGCCCCCTGCAAAAAACGAGCAGCGTCGCCCGCGAGAACAGCTGCCCGCTCACTCTGTGGCCAAATGCTGCAACGCCAGTCTGACCTTATCCTCCAAGCTGAGTTCGCTGGGGACAGGGAGGGTGGAGACAGCTTTGCTGGCTTGCTTCAGAGAATAGCCCAAGCTGGTCAAGGCAGCCATGACATCCTCGTCTTCTACACCGAAAGGCAACACAGCCTCCCGCCACTCCTTCTCCAGCTTCCCTTTCAGTTCAACAATCAACCGGCTCGCCATTTTCTTCCCAATCCCGGGCACTTGACTGATTATCTCCGCGTTGCCGCTCGTGATAGCCACCACCATTTGCTCAGGGCTCAATGCAGAGAGCAGCGACAAAGCTACCTTAGG
>DAOUEN010000027.1:0-1833 GCA_034430415.1 Dehalococcoidia bacterium | reverse complement strand
CCCTGTACCGCCGAAGCAGCATTGTGGTCGTTGTGCTCATGGCTTATGACGACAACATCGGCGGCTTCTGCGATGGGAGAGTAACTAATGTCCCCACCAGTAGAGTAAGGGTCCGTGACCACCCGGACACCTGCCGCAGATATAACCAAGAAGCAAGAATGACCTAGCCACTCTATGATCATGACAGCCCTCTCTGTTCACTCCCACTACAATACCATCACCCAGCCAATGATAGAGCCAACTCCATCAAAGCCCTAACTCCAACTCCTGTAGCTCCTTTCACCGTGTACCCGCTTTCCTTGTTGCTGGAGGCAGTGCCTGCTATGTCCATGTGAACCCAAGGCGTACCGTTCACGAACTCCGATAGAAAAAGGGCAGCCGTAATAGCTCCACCATACCTATTACCTGTGTTCTTGATATCGGCAATCTGGCTCTTGTTCTGCTCCTTGTACTCCTCAGGCATAGGCATTTGCCAGAACTTCTCTCCAGCCCTATCAGCGGCCTCAATAACCCTGGTCACCAAGGCCTGGTTGTTGCCAAAAGCTCCGCTGTAAAGGGGCCCCAGGGCAATCCGGCAGGCTCCGGTCAGGGTAGCCACATCGACCAAGGGAGACAATCCCTGCTTCACAGCGTAACTCAGGGCGTCGGCCAGCAGCAGCCGACCCTCAGCGTCGGTACTTATGACTTCTATCGTCTTGCCGTTCATAGCTTTCACAATATCCCCAGGCTTCAAGGCACTACCATCAGGGAGGTTCTCAGCAGCCGGGACTATAGCAGTGACATTGACCTTGCATTTCAATCGGGCGATCCCACTCAGCGCCGCTATTACCACTGCACCGCCTGCCATATCCTCCTTCATTTCCCCCATCCCCTCAGATGGTTTAATAGAAATCCCCCCGGAATCAAAAGTCACTCCCTTGCCTACGAACCCAATGCCCGTGTCCGAAGCCTCGCCACCCCTGTAACCCAGCACTATCAGCTTCGGCGACTGGGCACTCCCCCTAGCCACCCCCAGAAGTGCCCCCATCCCCATACCCTCCATCTCTTCGGAGCCAAACACCTGAAACTGCAACCCAAGTTCATCAGCAATCTCTGCCGCCATATCGGCCATCCGAGTAGGTGTCATGCTGTTGGCAGGCTCGTTAACCATGTCACGAGCTAAAATGGCAGCTTCAGCCATCATTCTCCCCTTCTCACAGCCACGCCGCACAGCCGCTACCTTGCCATCTTCCCTCTCCACCACAAGCATCCGTTTCACCTCACCGTACTCAGGCTTCTTATACTTGGTGAATTCGTAGAGCCCCAAAAGGCTCCCTTCAGCTATCGCCCTGCCAGAACCCTCAGGCTCGATTCCACCAATGCCAACATCACAAACAGCGCTGCCTATGCTTTTACAACTCAGTCTCCGCAGTGTGCGGCAGTACTCTCCAGCCACACCCCGACTTCTGTCCAGGTTGAAATCCTGACGTTTCCCTAGTCCAGCGACAGCCACTATCCTTGCTGGCAATCTACCAAGCGTATGGATAACGCCGACTTCGCCGAACTTGCCCTTCATCTCACCGCTGCTAATAAGCTGACCGACGGCTCCCTCCAAGGCCTTGTCCACGGACGTAACGGCCGAGGGAGCAGAAGTCAACTCCTCTCCATCCTCGAAGAGGCCTACCACAATGGCATCAGTCTCGACCTTGGTTATATCGCCAGCTATGACTTCGATTTCCAAATGTCCCTCCCGCCTGATCAAGGGATTGCGAACCCTTATTTTACTCCCTTTGACCGTGGAATTGAAGAGGTCAGAACAGAGACTTCAGGGCGAAATGGAATCCTCGCCCTTCC